>JBDHTL010000001.1:0-93524 GCA_039808645.1 Rhodoblastus sp.
AAGGCGCAAGCCGCGCGGCGCTGGAGGAGCGCGCGCTCGCCGCGCTCGATTTCGTCGGCCTCGGCTCGCGGGCGGGCGAAACGGTCACCGCCTTCAGCTACGGCCACCAGCGCCTGATCGAGATCGCCCGCGCGCTCGCCGCCAATCCGACGCTGCTGCTGCTGGACGAGCCCGCCGCCGGCCTCAATTCGACGGAGAAGCAGAGCCTGCACAACCTGCTCGAGCGCATCGCGTCTTTCGGCCTCACCATTCTCATCATCGATCACGACATGACGCTGGTCAGCAATGCGGCGAGCCACATCACCGTGCTGAATTTCGGCAGACGCATCGCCGACGGCGAGTCGCTGGCCGTGCTGCGCCATCCGGACGTCGTCTCGGCCTATCTCGGAGCGGAATGATGGCGCTCATCGAGATCACCGACCTGTCCGTGCGCTACGGCGAGATCGTGGCGCTGCGCGGCATCACGCTGTCTGTCGACGAAGGCAAGGTCGTCACCCTGCTCGGTTCGAACGGCGCCGGCAAGTCGACGACGCTGCGCGCCATATCGGGCCTTGCTGCGGCGTCCAACGGCGAGATCGTCTTCGACGGCCATTCGATCCGGGGGCTCGGGCCGGAGGAGATCGTGCGCAAGGGCATCGCGCATGTGCCGGAAGGCCGGCGCGTGTTTCCGGGCCTCAGTGTGCGTGAAAACATCATGCTCGGCGCATCCTGCCGGCGCGAGTCGACGGCGAAGATCCGCAAGGAGGCCGACGACATGTTCGACCTCTTCCCCGACATCCGGCCCTTTGCCGACGCGCTCGGCTGGACCCTGTCGGGCGGCCAGCAGCAGATGGTGGCGGTCGCGCGCGGCCTGATGGCCAAGCCGCGCCTGCTGCTGCTGGACGAGCCCTCGCTCGGCCTTGCGCCGGTCATCGTGCAGGCGGTCTTCCGCATCATCGAGGAAATCCGCAGACGCGGCGCGACCGTGCTGCTGGTCGAGCAGAACGCGCGCATGGCGCTTAAGGTCGCCGACTATGGCCATGTGCTGGAAACCGGCCGCCTCGTGCTCGGCGGGCCGCCCGACCAGCTCTGGGCCGACGAGGCGATCGCCGCCGCCTATCTCGGCGGCGGCAAGGCGAAGGCGTGATGGCGCTGATTGACGCTGGAAGAGTGTCATTCCCGACGCTTCGCGCAGCGAAGCGATCGGGAATCCAGGGTCTTCCTGAAGCGACCCTGGATCCCCGCTTTCGCGGGGATGACAGCGGGAGGCGCCGATGATCGTCGAATTCGTGGAATTCCGTCACAAGCCCGGCATGACCCGCGAGCAGATCCTCGAAGAGGCCCGCGCGACCGTTCCGAAATGGACGTCGAACGCAGAACTGATCCGAAAGCACTACGTGGCCGGCGACGACGGCATGGGCGGCGCCTTCTACATCTGGCCCTCGCGCGAGGCGGCCGAACGCGGACACGACGCCGCCTGGCGCGCCGCTGTCGAACGACGCACCGGCGCGCCGCCGACGATTCGCTATTTCGATCTGTTCATGCTGATCGACAACGCCGAGGGCAGCGTCACGGAATTTCCGCGCGGCGCGCCTTAGATCAGCCTGCTCTTGAGCGGGATCGCTCGACAGCAGACAAGCTGATCGCTTTCAAAGTGTAGAGAGCGCGGTTCGCGAAAACCGGCTTCCACATTCTCGTCGCGCGCTCTGGCGCGGCCGACCGGAGCGATCCGCCGCGCCGACGCTCCGTCAGCCCGCCTCCGCCGCCGCGCGCTTGGCCGCCGCCTTCCGCTTCGGCGCGGCGGCGACCTTCTCCGCGCCCTTCGCCTTCGGCGCCTTCGCCGGTGCGGGGCTCTTCGCCGCCTTCAGCGGCACGATCTCGCCGGCAGGCGCGGGCGCAAGTCCGTAGGCCGCCTCCAGCGCTTCCAGTTCCTCCGGCAGCATGTTGGCGAGGCTGCGCAGTTCCGGCAGCACGTTGGCGCCGGCGATCAGGCCGAAATCGAGCTGGTCGCGATAGCCCTGCACGGTGATGTTAAGCGCCAGCCCATGCGCGGCGATCGACACCGGGAAGATGTGCTGCAACTCCGCGCCGGCGACATAGAGCGGCTTGCGCGAGCCCGGCACGTTGGAGATCGTGACGTTGGCGGGCGTCGGCAGCACGTCGGCCAGGTTCGTGCGCGAATAGAGCAGCGACAGGATCTGGATGAAGATCGGCGCGCCGATCGCCGAGAATTGCGTGAGCTTCGGCACGATCGGCTTGAAGGGATCGGCCATGCCCTTGGACTTGGTCGATTCCTCGATGATCTTCTGCAGGCGCGCCCTGGGGTCGGCAATGTCGCTGGCGAGCGAGCAGATCATGCCGAAGACCTGGTTGTTCGCCTCGCGATTTCCCGCTTCGCGCAGCGAGATCGGCACGGCGGCGCGCAGGGGACGTTCGGGCAGCGCGTTCGCCTTCTCCAGATACCGCCGCAACATGCCGCTCGACAGCGCCAGCACGACGTCGTTCAGCTTGCCGCCCGCCGCCGCCGCAACCGCCTTGCAGCGCGACATCGGCACGGACACGGCCGCGAAGCTGCGTTCGGAAGAAACCGCCTTGTTGAGCGGCGTCGAGGGCGCAATTGCATCCTTCAGGCCGGATACGCCGCCCTCGGTGAGCTTCGACACGAGACCCGAGACCGCCTTGGCCATTTCCGGCAGGCCCTTGATGAATTCGTAGGGCTGGCGCAACTGCCGCGCAAAGCCGTCGATCAGGATCGAGCCGATGTCCTGCCGCTTGCCGGTGAGAATGTCGGGCAGCTTGCCCTGCGCGGTTAGGCCGAGCGGCTCGGCCCACAGGCTCGCATAGCTCGTGAACAATTCGCCGAACGCGTCGTTCTTCTTCGCGTCCGCCTTCTTCGTTTCCGTCTGCGCGACATTGCCGTCGCCGTAGACGATTTCGGTCAATGCGGCGCCGGCGCCGCCGTCGATCAGCGCGTGATGCATCTTCGAGTAGAGGCCGACCTCGTTGTTGGCCATGCCCTCGAACACGTAGAATTCCCAAAGCGGCCGCGCGCGGTTGAGCAGCTTGGCGTGCATCCAGCCGACGATGCGCTCGAGCGTCGCGCGATCGTGCGGCGCGGCGAGCGACGCGCGGAAGATGTGACGGTCGATGTCGAACTGCTCGTCCTCGACCCAGCTCGGATTGTCGATGTCGAGCGGCGTGCGTTCGAGTTTCCAGCGCAGCACCGGCGCCAGATGCAGCCGCGACTGGATCTGCGCCTTGAACTCCTCGAAGAAGTCGCCCTTGTAATTGTCGGGCAGCTTGAAGATCGCCATCGAGCCGACGTGCATCGGCGTCTCCGGCGTCTCGAGATAGAGGAACGATCCGTCGACCGACGACAGTTTCACGCCTGCGCTCATCTTGCGCTCTCCCTCGAATCGCCGCTCCGGAGATGGAGCGATCCTGTTGCCGGTCGCCCGGAAATCATTTCGGCTCGCGCTGCAGATAGGCGAGCATGAAGGGCCCGCCGCGGCGGAAGGGCGCGAACGCGCCCTCGGGCTGCGCGAGCCGGTCGGCGATCGCCCACAGCGCGGCCGGATGGCCCCCGAGGCCCAGATGGCTGGCGAAGGCGATCTCGATATTCTCGGTATGATCGTTCTCGTGCGTCAGCGAGGTCCTCCAGTGCACGACGCCGTCGTAACGCGAATAGATCGACGTTGTCGGCAGGCCGAGATCGCCGCCGAGCGAGCGCAAGTCCTGCGGCCGCGCATCGGTCGGCTTTTCGCCCGTCACCTCTTCGTAGAGCCGGCGCGCGTTGGTGGCCGATATGTCGCTCACGAACGGAGACCCTAGCGTGATCACGCTGCGCACGACATCGGGCATGGCGAGCGCCAGATCGCGCGCGAAAACGCCGCCGAGGCTCCAGCCGACGAGCGCGATCTTGTGGCCCGCTCCCTCGTGCAGTTTGGCGAGCCGCGCGCGCAGCGTCTCGCGCATCCGGTAGAAGCCGCCGGTGTTGCGGCCGAGCTCCCAGCCGAGCGCGTTGTATCCCTGCATGCGCAGATAGGCGCGCAGCAGCCGCGTCGAGGCGTCGCTCGCCATGAAGCCGGGCAGCACCAGCACCGTGTGCCCGTCGCCGCGCGGCGCCGCCATCAGCAGCGGCGCGAAGGCCATCGAGGCGCCGAATTCCTGCCAGGCGCGCACCTCCGACAGGGCGAGGAACAGCGAAGGCGGCCGCAGCCGCGCGTCGCCGTCCCGACCGCCGGCTCCTACCTGGTCCATGCAGGCGCGCCCATCGATTTTCTCCCCCTCGCCCGCCCCGGCTTCTCCGGCCGGTTGCGGTCGATCCGCGTCGAGATTAGCGAGGCGGAAAAACTGTGGCAATATGCCGAGAGGCAGGCTCGGGGAGAATGGCATGAGGCAAGCGCGCGAGTTCGATGTCGTCGTCTACGGCGCAAGCGGCTTCACGGGGCGGCTCGTCGCCGAATATCTGGCGGGGCGCAAGGGTGAGCCGACGCGCTGGGCGATGGCCGGCCGCGATACGGCCAGGCTCGCCGCCGTGCGCGACGAGATCGGCGCGCCTTCGGACATCGCGCTGATCGCGGCCGACGCCGCGCGGCCGCAGAGCCTGCGCGATCTCGCCAAACGCACGCGCGTCGTCCTGACCACCGTCGGCCCCTACCAGCTCTACGGCTCGGACATGGTGGCGGCCTGCGCGGAAGCGGGAACCGATTATGCCGATCTGTGCGGCGAACCGGCCTGGATGCGCGCGATGATCGACGCGCATGATGCGCAGGCGAAGAAGACCGGCGCGCGCATCGTCTTTTCCTGCGGCTTCGATTCCATTCCTTTCGATCTCGGCGTGCTCTATCTGCAGACAGAAGCAAAGAAACGCTTCGGCAAACCTTTTTCGCGCGTGAAAGGTCGCGTGCGAAAAATGCGCGGCACGTTTTCCGGCGGCACGGCGGCGAGCCTCAAGGCGACGCTGGCGGCAGCCGCCAGGGATCCGGGCGTGGTCGCGCTGCTGAAGGACCCGTTCGCGCTGACGCCCGGCTTTCAGGGTCCGAAGCAGCCGAGCGGCATGAAGCCGGAATACGACGAGGATTTCGGTTCCTGGATGGCGCCCTTCGTCATGGCGGCGATCAACACGCGCAACGTGCATCGCACGAACGCGCTGACCGGCTTCTCTTTCGGGCAGGATTTCGTCTACGACGAGATGGTCATGACCGGCCCCGGCGCGAAGGGCGAGACGATCGCCAGGGCGATGGCGCAGCAGGGCTCGGGCATGGAGGGCGACAAGGGGCCGAAACCCGGCGAGGGGCCGAGCCGCGAGGAGCGCGAGAAAGGCTTCTACGATCTCCTCTTTCTCGGCGTCGGCCCGGACGGAACGAAGCTGGCGGCGAGCGTCAAGGGCGACCGCGATCCCGGCTACGGCTCGACCTCGAAGATGATCGCCGAGACAGCGCTCGCGCTCGCCGGCGACGACCGGATCGCCGGCGGCGTCTGGACGCCGGGCGCGGCGCTCGGCCTGCCGCTCGCGGAGCGCCTGCAGAAGAACGCCGGCATCGCCTTCGCGATCGAAAGCGCCTGACGCGGCAGGCGCGCGCGGTGGCCTTTTGTGGCCGCGATGCTAGTTTCACCCCAAGGGCCGCGCAGTCGGCCCGCGTCATAAAGGGCCGCATGCCGGCCCGCTCGAGAGGAAATGCGATGGCGAAATCCGAGGCTCACACGATTCCCCAACCGCCGGCAAAGCCGATCGTCGGCCACGCGCTGTCGCTCGACCAGCACGCGCCGATCGAAAGCCTGCTCGGATTCGCCAAACAACTCGGCCCGATCTTCCAGCTCAACATCATGGGCGCCCCGCTCGTCTTCGTTTCGGGCGCGAAATTCGTGAAGGAATTGTGCGACGAGAAGCGCTTCGACAAGGCGGTTCGCGGACCTCTGGCGCGCGTGCGCGCCATCGCCGGCGACGGCCTGTTCACGGCCAAGACCAGCGAGCCGAACTGGGGCAAGGCGCACAACATATTGCTCGCGCCCTTCGGCGGCCGCGCCATGCAGTCCTATCACCCCGCCATGGTCGACATCGCCGAGCAGCTCTGCCTGAAATGGGCGCGACTCAACGCCGACGAGGACATCGACGTCGTGCATGACATGACGGCGCTGACCCTCGACACGATCGGCCTGTGCGGCTTCGACTACCGTTTCAACTCCTTCTACCGGCGCGACTACAATCCTTTCGTCGAAGCCCTCGTGCGCTCGCTCGAGACCATCATGATGCAGCGCGGCCTGCCGCTCGAAGGCATGATGATGCGCGGCCGCCTCGCCACGCTCGACGAAGACGTGGCCTTCATGAACAACATGGTCGACGAACTCGTCCGCGCGCGCCGCGGCCAGATGGGCGAATCCGAAGCGAAGAAGGACCTGCTCAACGCCATGCTGACCGGCGTCGACCGCGCGACCGGCGAGCAGCTCGACGATGTCAACATCCGCTACCAGATCAACACGTTTCTCATCGCCGGCCACGAGACGACGAGCGGCCTCCTGTCATACACGATCTACGCGCTGCTCAAGAACCCGGACGTGCTGCAGAAGGCCTATGACGAGGTCGATCGCGTCTTCGGGCCCGATCCTTCGATCCGCCCGACCTATCAGCAGGTGACGCAGCTCAGCTACATCAACCAGATCATGAAGGAGAGCCTGCGCCTCTGGCCTCCGGCGCCGGCTTTTACGCTCTATCCCTACAACGAGGAAGTCGTTTGCGGCTACAAGCTGCGCAAGGGCATTACCGTCAACATCCTCGTCGGCGCGCTGCATCGCGACCCCGAAGTCTGGGGTCCGCGCGCCGACGTTTTCGATCCCGAGAATTTCAGCCCCGCCGCCGAATCCGCGCGACCCGCCTGGGCGTGGAAACCGTTCGGCAACGGCCAGCGCGCCTGCATCGGCCGCGGCTTCGCCATGCATGAGGCCGCGCTGGCGCTCGGCATGATCCTGCAGCGCTACAAGCTGATCGACCACCAGCGCTACCAGATGAAGCTGAAGGAAACGCTGACCATCAAGCCCGACGGCTTCAAGATCAAGGTGAAGCCGCGCGAGGCGCGCGATCGCGCCAATGCGCCGGCGGCTACGACCGCCTCCGCGACCGCGGCGCCGCGCACGGAAACCGCGGCGCCGGCGAATCGGCCGACGCACAACACGCCCTTGTCCGTGCTCTACGGCTCCAATCTCGGCACGTCAGAGGAATTCGCCCATCGCCTCGCCGAGACCGCCGAGATCAACGGCTTCGCCACGCATCTGGGCCCGCTCGATCTCAACATCGGCGCGCCGTCGAAGGACACGGCCCTCGTCGTCTTCTGCTCGTCCTACAACGGCGCGCCGCCGGACAACGCCACGAAATTCGTGAACTGGCTGCAGAACGAGGCCGCGCCGGACACGTTCGCCGGCGTTCGATACACCGTGTTCGGTTGCGGCAATCGCGAGTGGAACGCCACCTACCAGAGCGTTCCGCGCATCATCGACGAACGCATCGCGGCGCTCGGCGGCCTGCGCATCGCGCCGCGCGGCGAGGGCGACGCGCGCGACGACCTCGACGGCCAGTACGAGGACTGGTTCGCCGCGCTGCGGCCGAAAGCGGCGGAAGCCTTCGGCCTGCAGGCCTCGCTCGATCGCGAGACGCGTACGCAGCCGCTCTACAGCGTCGAGCCCGCCTTGACGCAGGGCGCGAATCCCGCGGTCCATTCCGCCGGCGCGAAAATCGCGCGCGTGATCGAGAACCGCGAATTGCTGAACGCGCCCGGCCGCTCGACCCGCCACATCGAGATCGCCCTGCCCGAAGGCGCGGCCTACCGCGCCGGCGATCATCTCGCCGTCGTGCCGCGCAACGACGCCGCGCTCGTCGCGAACGTCGCCAAGCGGCTCGGCCATTCGCCCGACGACGTGATCCGCCTGCGCGGCGCGGAAGGACGCCGCGCGCAACTGCCGCTCGACGAGCCCGTGTCGGTCGGCAGGCTCCTGTCCGACTATGTCGAACTGCAGCAGGTGGCGACCCGCAAGCAGATCCAGACGATGGCGGAACACACGCGCTGCCCGGTGACGCGGCCGAAGCTCGAGGCCCTGTCCGGCGAGACCGAGGACAGCGCCGCCGCCTATCGCGCGGACGTGCTCGCCAAACGCAAGTCGGTCTACGATCTGCTCGAGGAATTTCCGGCCTGCGAACTGTCGCTGGCGACCTATCTCGAAATGACGCCGCTCCTGCAGCCCCGCTACTATTCGATCTCGTCGTCGCCCAGGACCGATCCCCGGCGCTGCACGGTCACGGTCGGCGTCGTCGAAGGGCCGGCGCGTTCGGGGCGCGGAACGTTTCGCGGCGTCTGCTCGAACTATCTCGCGGGGCGCGGCGCCGACGAGACCATCTTCGCCGCCGTGCGCGAGACCAAGGCCGGATTCCGCCTGCCGGAGGACGCCAGCGTTCCGCTCGTCATGATCGGGCCCGGCACCGGCCTCGCCCCGTTCCGCGGTTTCCTGCAGGAGCGCGCGGCGCAGAAGAAGGCAGGCGTCGCGCCGGGGCCGGCGATGCTGTTCTTCGGCTGCCGCCGTCCCGACCAGGACTATCTCTATGCCGAGGAACTGAAGGGCTACGCCGCCGACGGCCTCGTCGAACTGCACACCGCCTTCTCGCGCCTGGACGGCGAGCCCAAGACCTATGTGCAGGATCTCGTGCGCCGCGAGCAGGACCGCGTCTGGGCGCTGATCGAGGCCGGCGCGATCGTCTATGTCTGCGGCGACGGCGGCAAGATGGAGCCCGACGTGAAGTGCGCGCTGGTCGACATCTATCGCGCGCGGAAGGATGCCACGCCGGAAGCGGGCGAAGCGTGGATCAACGACATGGGCGCAAACAACCGCTACGTGCTGGACGTGTGGGCGGGGGGCTGAAATCTGGACCGCGAGCCTGAAGGCTCGCGGTCCCCAAAAACAAAAGGCCCGCGGAAACCGCGGGCCTTCGCAAACTCAACTCTACGCGACTTGGACGCTTACGCGGCCTTGCCGAACTTCAGGCCGAGGCCGGCCAGATTGTCCTGCGCGGTCTTCGTAACGGTCTTCGCGCCATCCTGCGCGGCCTGCGCGACCAGCGCGCCGACGGTCTTGGCGCGCGCGACGTTCACGTCGAACTGGGCGCGGTAATAGTCGGCCTGGATGCGGAAGGCGTCGCCCACCGTCTTGGCGGCGACGGTCTTCTCGAAGGCGGCGATCGCGGCCTTGGCGTCGTCGAAAATGGCGTTCTGGATTTCGCGAGAAACCTTGGCGAGGCTCTCGACGGAATCGACGGCGGCGGTTTCGATCGCGTCGGTCGCCTTTTCGGCGCCGGCGTGCAGCGACGTGGCGCGCTCGAGCACGGCTTCAGCCGCGCGATGCGCATATTCGCGGGCGGTCTCGATGGTCTTGTTCGCGACTTCGGCGGCGGCCGGCGCTTCGGCGTCGACGGCCTTGGGCTTGCGAACGGTCTTCTTCGTGGCGGTCATGGCAAATCTCCATCCTCAATGAGCTATGGGTTTCGGCCCCGCCATTGAGAAGCACGGGGCGATTGTTCTCTACTGAACTATTGTGTGCAGTGCAACATAAATCGATCACGCGCCGATCACATTTTTGTGATCGGCGGCTAATGATCTGAATCTGGGTAAATTTCTAGCGTGCCGTCGCGTCGACGACGCCGAAGGCTTCGAGCCGCGCGAGCACGTCCGCGACCTCGTGACCGAGAATCACGATGTCGTGGCGCTTGCCGTTGCGGTCGCGCACCTGCCCGCGCAACAGGGCCTCGGCGCGGAACCCGAGCCCCTCGAAAACCGAGATCGCCGCCCTCTGGTCGACCGTCATCTGCGCGACGATCCGCTGCAATCCCGCCTCCAGCGCCAGCGCGAACAGCCGCTGCGTCAGCGCGCGGCCGGCCCCGCGCCCGCGCGCGGCGGGCCCGATCAGCACGCGCAACTCGCCGACATGCGGCGACCACGACAAGGGATCGCTCGCGATCGCGCCGCAGCCGACGATTTCCGCGCCAGCCGCCGCGACGAGGCTCATCATGCCGCCGCCCTCGCTTTCGCGAATCCAGGCCTTAAGCACCTTTGGCTCGCTGATGTCGCGCGGCAGGAACAGAAGATCGTGCGGCGGCAGGCTTCGCGCGAAGGCGAGCAGCGCCTTCTCGTCGCCCGCGGCGAGCGGACGGATTTCGACGCGGCTCCGCGTCGCGCCTTTCCGCGGCTTCGCGGGCGTCTTCTCGGCGGAAGCGCTCTTGGCGGAAGCGCTCTTGGCGGAAATGCTCTTGGCGACCGTCTTCTTCGCCGGCGCCTTCGCGGCGCTCCTGGTCGCGCCCTTTGCAATCGTCATGTCGAGCGCGCTCCCAGCCATTCGTCGAGTTTCGGCCACAGCCGCCTGATGGCGTTTGCCCCGGCCACCAGGCTCACATGCCCGCCCTTCAGCATGACTTCCGTCTTGTCGGTCGACCCGACGCCGGCGATCAGCGGCTTGGCGGCGTCATAGGGGATGATGTGGTCGTGCTCGGCAACCGCATGGAAGATCGGCGCCTTGATGGCGCCGAGGTCCACGCGCCTGCCGCCGATCGTCAGCTCGCCCTTGAAGAGCTTGTTGCCCCACATCAGGTCCTTCGTCGTCTGCCGGAAATATTCCCCGGCGAGCGGCAGAGTGTCGTTGCCCCAGCGATCGAGCTGCCGATAGGCGCGGACGAATTCGTCGTTCCAGATATTGTCCCACAAGGTCACCTGCGCTGCTGCGCGAGAAGCAGGCCGCAGCATTTCGAACGAGGCGTAGATCATTTCCGGAGGCACGTTGCCGTAGGTGTCGACCAGCCGGTCGACATCGAAATAGCGCTCGTTCGACCAGTTCTGGAACAGCTTGAGCTGCTTGAAATCGATCGGCGTGGTGAAACAGACGAGATTGGCGGGGCCGCTCTTGCCGGCCAGCGCGGTGTAGAGCACAGACAACACGCCGCCGAAGCAATAGCCGACGATTGTCACGTCCTTCTCGCCCGTCTCCTTGCGCACGCGCCGCATGCAATCGGGAATGAAGTCGAGAACGTAATCCTCGATGCGCAGGTTCTTTTCGGCCGGCGCAGGCGCGGCCCAGTCCAGCATGAAAACGTCGTAGCCCGCCTTCAGCAGGAATTCGACGAAGGAATTGCCCGGCGCGAGGTCGAGAATGTAGCCGCGATTGGTCGTCGCCATGACGATGAGGATCGGCACGCGATACACTTCGTCGACCAGCGGATGGTAGTGATAGAGGCGCATCGTGCCGCGCGTCGCCAGCACGTCCTTGCGCGTCTGCCCGACTTCCGGCGCGCCCGACGTCAGATAGCCGACGCCCTTCACGCCGCGCTGGATCGCCCGGTCGACCTCCAGCTGCAGCCGCTCGACCATCCCCGGTTCGGCGGCGCTCACGATTTGGCCCCTTCGCCCTTGCCGGCCGGCGCGCTGCGCGCGGGCGGCTTGCGGGTGCGCTTCGGCTTCGGCGCCGTCGCCGGGGGCGGTGCGTCGACGCAAGCCATCTGCGCGACGATCTCGGTCAGCCGGTTGAGCTGCGCCTCGATCGCCTGCAAGCGTTCGCCGACGCCCGTGATGTCGGCGCGGCTCGGCAGGTTGAGCGTCGCGAGATAGCGCTCCATCGCTTCGTTCAAGCCGGCGCGCGCGCCGGCCGCCGTCGACGTGACGCCGTGCATGAGCCGCGAGAACTGCTCGTTGGCCATCGCCTCGTTGGCGAAGTCGTTGACGCCGCGTTCCCACTGGCCGACGAGATCGCGGAACGCGTCGAGTGGCCCTTTGGGCCGCTCCGCCTTCTTGTCGGGCTTCGCCGTGCTCGCCTTGTCTGACATGGGGCCTCCCTTCCGCCGCGTCAGTCGATGTCTCAGCTTACACGATTGGGATCCGGATAGACGAGCGCGCGCCAGCCCTTCCGGTCGAACTTCTTCCACGCGCCCTCGGGCTGCGCGAGCCGGTCGGCGATGGCGTAGACGACCGCGGGATGATGGCCGAGGCCGCAATGGCTCGCCCCCGTCACCTCGATATTCTCGGCGCGCTCCGATTCGGTCGGTTCGCGGCACACTTGCCACGCGCACACGCCGTCCGTGCGGCTGAAGATCGCGGTCGAAGGCGCCGGCGGCGGCTCCGCGAGATGGCCGCTCAGATGTTCCTCGTCGTCCTCGGCGCGATGGCCCGAGACGAATTCGTACACGCGCCAGGCGTTCGTCGCGCGCGGGCTGCCCGAGAACGGGCTGCCGAGCGAGATGACGCTGCGCACCTCGTCCGGCAGAACCTTGGCGAGCTGGCGCGCATAGAGGCCGCCGAGGCTCCAGCCGACGAGGCTGACCTTGCGCCCGTGCTGGTCGGCGAGTTCCTTGACCTGCGCGACCATGCGCTCTTCCACGCCGTTGCGCAGGCCGAAATTGTTGCCCTGCCGCCAGCCGTGAACCGCATAGCCGCGCCCTTTCAGGAAACGCCGCAGCGGAACCGTGGAGCGATCGCTCGCGAGCAGCCCCGGAAGCACGAGCACGGGATGTCCGTCGCCGCGCGGCGCGAACCGCAGCGCCGGCAGCGCGCCGATGAAGGCGCCGAATTCGTGCAGGGCGCGCATTTCCAGCGCCATGAGAAGGCCGGAAGGCGGCGCGATCGTCGCAGCGGCGGTCATTGATCCTCCATCTCTTCGCTTCGTCGAGTCACGAAGATAGAGGCGCTTGCGTATTCGCGCCAGAGCTTCGCCGATCGATAACGCGCTGCAATGCAAAAGGTTGCTGCACTGCGAAGAACAGCGAGATGACCGCATGTTTTCAACGCAGCGCGTCCCGCGGCGGCGTCCGCGGACCGCGCAAGAACATGTTGCGCAAATGCGACGCGTTTCAGTTCACGCGCCGGTCCTTGCCGGCCCAGTAGGGCTCGCGCAATTCGCGCTTGAGAATCTTGCCGGAAGGATTGCGCGGCAGCGCCTCGATGAAATCCACCGTGCGCGGCGCCTTGTAGCCCGCGATGCGCGTGCGCGCGAAGGCGATGATCTCGTCGGGCGAAACCTCCGCGCCCTCCTTCAGCACGACGACGGCCTTCACCGCTTCGCCCCACTTGTCGTCGGGCACGCCGATGACGGCGACTTCCGCGATCGCGGGATGGCCGAAGATCGCGCTCTCGACTTCCGCCGGATAGATGTTCTCCGCGCCGGATATGATCATGTCCTTCACGCGGTCGTGCACATAGACGTAGCCGTCTTCGTCGAGAAAGCCCGCATCGCCGGTGCGCAGCCAGCCGTCCTCGGTCATCGTGCGCTTCGAGGCCTCGGGCAGGTTCCAGTAGCCCTTCATGTTCGCCGTCGAGCGTGTCGCGATCTCGCCGACCTCGCCTGTCGGCAGCGGCTTGCCGTCCGCGTCGAGGATGGCGATCTCCACGCCCGCGAGCGGCTTGCCGGCCGAGCGCATGCGCTGCGATCCCTCCGGCGTATGGTCTTCCGGTTCCAGCGCGACGATCGTGCCCGTAGTCTCCGTCATGCCGTACATCTGCACGAAGCCGCATTTGAACACGTCCATGCATTCGCGCAGCAGGTCGAGCGGAATGGGCGAGGCGCCGTACATGATGAATTTCAGCCGCGAATAATCGACCTGGCGCGCCTGCGGCAGGCGCACGATGAATTGCAGCGCCGCCGGCACGAGGAAGAGTTTCGAGACGCGGTGCCGCACGAAATCGTCGAGGATCGACATCGGGTTGAATTCGCGCGTGATGACGATCTTGCCGCCATTGTACGACGCCCAGACGAGCACGCCGGAGCCGCCGATGTGGAACACCGGCATGGAGATGAGCCACACGTCGTCGGGCGAGGCCCTGTTCCATTCGCGCGTGTCGGCGGGATCGCGCTCGCGCATGCCGAGCAGGTTGTGGTTGGTCAGCATCGCGCCTTTCGGATGGCCTGTCGTGCCGGACGTGTAGAGCTGGATCGCCACGTCGTCCTCGCGCGCCTGTCGCACGGGCGCGGCGTCGCTCTGCGCATTGCGCCACGCTTCGTACCCCGGATAATCCGGCGTCGCGCCCTCGGTGGCGATGATCACGCGCACGCTTTTCAATTGATCCGCGAAGCCCTTCACGGCGTCGACGAATTCCGGGCCGACGAACAGGACCTGCGCCTGGCAATCGTTGACGATATAGGCGATCTCCGGCGGCGCGAGGCGCCAGTTGACCGGCGCGAGAATGACGCGCGCCTTGGCGGCGCCGTAGAACAGTTCGAAATAGAAATCGCTGTTCTTGCCGAGATAGGCGATATGGCTCTGCGGTTCGACGCCCATCGTCGTCAGGCCGTTGGCGACCTGGTTGGTGTGCCGATCGAAATCGGCGAACGTCGTTTCGCGCCCCTCGAAATGCACCGCGACATCGCCGCCGCGCAAGGCGGCGTTCTTGCGCGCGATGTCGCCGAGAACGGTCGGGATGGTGTCTTCGGTGAACATGGTTTGGTTTCTCCGATGCTCTCGAAACAGGTTCGATTGAGCCGAGTCGAACTCCCTCCCCGCTTGCGGGGGAGGGCGGGGCGAGGGCTTGCGCAGGCCCGCGACATTGGCGAGATGGAATTGCGCAAACCTCGCAAGACTGCGCGACCCCTTCGACGTCGCATTGTCGTTCAAACCGGCGGCAGCCGGTCTGGATGGGAGGGGAGAGCGCGCGGGACCCCGTCCGCCTACATCCCCAGCACCACCTTCGCGATGATGTCGCGCTGCACTTCCGACGTGCCGCCGAAGATCGTGTAGGCGCGGCTGTTCAGATATTCCGGCAGCGCGGTAAGCGATTCCTCGGGGATGCCGGGCTCCGCGTTCATCTCGTAGAGCGGGCGACGCCCCTCCCAGTAGAGCGCGTCCTGCCCGAGCGCGTCGACGGCGAGCGCGGTCAGCGCCTGCTTGATCTCGCTGTTGCGCAATTTCGCCAGCGACGACGAGACGGAGCCGGGGTTCTGTCCCGACTGCAGGCTCGACATGATGCGCAATTCCGTCATCTCCAGCGCGTCGATCTCGATCTCCGCCTGCGAGCGGCGCAGCGCG
Source organism: Rhodoblastus sp. (assembly GCA_039808645.1). GTDB lineage: Bacteria > Pseudomonadota > Alphaproteobacteria > Rhizobiales > Beijerinckiaceae > JAJXWB01. The sequence continues at coordinate 15,020 of JBDHTL010000001.1, forward strand.
AACGAGGGGTCGGCCGCAAGCGGCTGCCCGCCGTCGCGGTAGAGGGTCGCGAGATGTTCGATGTCGCGCAGGATCGCGCGCAACCGGCCCGACGACATGGCGCCGCCGCGCTCGAATTCGAGCAGGTACTTGCCGTAGGACCAGCCCTGCCCTTCCGCGCCGACGCGGTTCTCGACGGGCACGCGAACGTCGTCGAAGAACACCTGGTTCGTCTCGTGGTCGCCGCCGATGGTCAGGATCGGCCGCACCGAAATGCCCGGCGTCTTCATGTCGATCAGCAGAAAACTTATGCCGTCCTGCTTCTTCGGCTCGTCCGACGTGCGCACCAGCGCGAACATGCGGTTGGCGTTGTGCGCATGCGTCGTCCAGATCTTCGAGCCGTTGATGACGTAATGATCGCCGTCGCGCGTCGCGCGCGTCTTCAGCGAGGCGAGATCGGACCCCGAGCCCGGCTCCGAATAGCCCTGGCACCAATAATCTTCCGCGTTCAGGATTCTCGGCAGGTAGAAATCCTTCTGCGCCTGCGTGCCGAAGCGCATGATGACCGGGCCGACCATGCGCAGGCCCATCGGCGTCACCGATGGCGCGCCGGCGGCCGCGGATTCGATTTCCCAGATGTAGCGTTGCGCGAGGGTCCAGCCGGTGCCGCCGTATTCCTTGGGCCAGAGCGGCGCTGCCCAGCCCCTCTCGTAGAGGATTTTCTGCCAGCGATTGCCGACAGGAGGATCGGAAAAGACGCTCGGCGTCAGATGATGCGCGCGCCTGAGATCGGGCGTCAGCTTCTCTTCGAGAAACGCGCGCACGTCCTGCTGGAATGCGCGCTCTTCGGGCGTGAAGGTCAGGTCCATGGCTTTGCCTCAGGCCGCAAGATTGGTCAGCGCCGCATGGCGGCGCAGGTGATGATCGGGACCGCCGAGAATGGCGTCGAGCGCGACGACGCGCTTGAGATAGCCGCCGATCTCGAGTTCGTTGGTGACGCCCATGCCGCCGTGCAGCTGGATCGACTGTTCCGCGACGAAGCGCGCGGCGCGCGAGACTTTCGCCCAGGCGCCGGAAACGGCGCGGCCGCGCGCGCGCGCATCCGCATCGTCCGCGTGCAGCGCGGCGCGCAGCGCCATCGAGCGCGCCTCCTCGCAGGCGATCGACATGTCCGCCATGCGATGGCGCAGCGCCTGGTTGACCGCGAGCGGCTTGCCGAACTGGACGCGGATCTTCGTGTATTCGATGGTGGCGGCGGTCGCCGCTTCCATCAGGCCGACGAGTTCCGAACAGTAGGCCGCCGTCGCGCGATCGTAAGCGTGTTCGATTTCCGCAAAGGCATTGTCCGACAGCAGCGCGTCGGCGCCGACTTCGACTCCTGCGAACGTCACGCGCGCCGCGCCCGCGCCATCCACCGTCGCATGGCCGTCGACCGTCACGCCCGTCGCATCGCGCGCGACCACGAACAGGCCGATGCCTGCCGCATCGCGCGCGCTGCCTGAAATCCGCGCGGAAACGATGAAGCGGTCCGCCACATCGCCGCCGAGCACGGCGATCTTGCGCCCCTCGAGAACGAAGCCTGCGCCGCTTTTCTTCGCGCTCGTCGCGACATGCGCGAGAACGTAGCGCGCGCCCTCTTCCGCATGGGCGAGCGCCAGCCGCGACGAGCCGTCGGCCAGTCCCGGCAGCAATGCGGCGCGCTGCGCGTCCGAGCCGAGCGCGGCGACGAGCCCGCCACACAGCACGATTCCCGCGACATAGTTCGAGCGCGCGCGATGGCGCCCCATCGCTTCCGTCACGATAGCGACGTCGACGACGCCCTGCCCGAGCCCGCCGTCGGCCTCCGGCAGCGGCAGCGCGAGCCAGCCCATGTCCGCCATTTCCTTCCAGAGATCGGTCGCGCCGGGCTTTTGCGCCCGCGCGGCCAGGAGATTGTTGGCGCTTTCGCCGAGCAGCCGCTGCTCGTCGGAATAATTGAGGTCCATTGTTCAGCTCTTCCTGGTCAACGAGGGATCGACGCGCGAACGCACCGACGGATGCAGCCCCGAGGGATCGACGATCACGCCGAACTTCATCATGTTGTGGGCGTGGCACAGGTGGTGCAGGCCGAAGGCCTGCTCGATCGCGCTGTTCTGGCCCTGGATGTCGAGCGTGCGGTTGACCGCCTCCTTCACCGTCTTGACGGCGAAGGTCGGCTTGGCCGCGATCTTGCCGGCAAGCTCCAGCGTGAAGGACGCCAGCCGGTCGCGCGCGACGACGTGATTGACCATGCCGAAGGACCGCGCTTCCTCCGCGCTCCAGCTGTCGCCGGTCCACAGCATTTCCTTCGCCTTGCGCGCGCCGATCTCCCAGGGGTGAACGAACCATTCGACGCCGCACACGCCCATCGTGACCACGGGATCGCAGAAGGTCGCGTCGTCGCTGGCGACGATGAGGTCGCAGGCCCAGGCAAGCATCAGCCCGCCGGCGAGGCACTTGCCCTGCACCTGCGCAATGGTCGGCTTCATCAGGTTGCGCCAGCGCCGCGTGTTCTGCAGGTAGATTTCCTGCTCGCGCGCATAGCGCCCTTCCGCGCCCGCCGCCTCGAAGCCGCCCCAGGTCGAGACGACGGGAAAATCACGACCCAGTTTCTTATCGCCGCTATCGCGCAGATCGTGGCCGGCCGAAAAATGCGGATCGGCGCCGGCGAGCACGACGACCTTCACCGCGTCGTCCGCGACGGCGCGATCGAAGGCGTCGTTGAGTTCGTAGGTCATGTCGAGGTTCTGCGCATTGCGCGCCTCGGGCCGGTTCATCACGATGCGCGCGACGCCGTCGGCCGGCCGCTCGTACAGGATGGTCGAATAGGCTGGCGCCATCGGGACCTCGCATGGGCCGCGCCGCGCGTCGCGCGCCGTGTTGCGGCTTTCGTTTCCTCCGCGCGCCCGTTGGCCGGGCGTCGCGATCGTTTCGCCACGCAGAATGTCGAACAATCTTGCATGACGCGCCGACAGCATCGCGCAGGCCGGGACGCGTTTCAAGCCGATTTCGTCGCGCCGCGGCCATCCCCCGCTGGCCTTCGTCCGCAGCGCGGAATAAGAAGACGGAAATTCGTTTTCGAGGAGAGCAAGTCGATGGCCTATCGCGCGCCGGTTTCCGAAATGGTCTTCATGATGAATGCGGCCGCCGGCTTGCAGGATGGCATTGCCGAGGGAATCTACGCCGACCTCGCGGACGGCATGGCCGAAGCGACGCTGAACGAGGCCGCGAAATTCGCCGAGAACGTGATCGGCCCGCTCAATCGCGGCGGCGACCAGGTCGGGTCCAAGTGGAAGGACGGCGTCGTGACGACCGCGCCGGGTTGGGTGGAAGCCTACGCCCAATTCGTCGAAGGCGGCTGGCAGAGCGTGACGGCTTCGCCCGAGCACGGCGGCATGGGCCTGCCGCAGGTGTTGCTGGCCGGCTGCATGGACATGTGGAGCGCCGCCAACATGGCCTTCATGCTCGGCCCGGTGCTGACCTTCGGCGCGATCGACGCGCTGGAGGCGCATGCATCGGACGACCTCAAGCACACCTATCTCGAAAAGATGATTTCCGGCGTCTGGCCGGCGACCATGAACCTCACCGAACCCGGCGCCGGCTCCGACCTCAACCCGCTGCGCACCCGCGCCGAGCGCCAGGCCGACGGCACGTACAAGATCTTCGGCCAGAAGATCTTCATCACCTACGGCGAACACGACATGGCCGAGAACATCGTCCATCTCGTGCTCGCGCGCCTGCCCGACGCGCCCGCGGGCACGAAGGGAATCTCGCTCTTCGTCGTGCCCAAGTTCATGGTGAACGCCGACGGTTCGCTCGGCGCGCGCAACGACGTGCGCTGCGCCGGCATCGAGCACAAGCTCGGCATTCACGGCTCGCCCACCTGCATCATGGTCTATGGCGACGAGGGCGGCGCGGTCGGCTATCTCGTCGGCGAGGAGAACAAGGGGCTCGCCTGCATGTTCACGATGATGAACGATGCGCGGCTCGCCACCGGCCTGCAGGGCGTCGCCATCGGCGAGGCCTCCTATCAGCACGCGCTCGCCTATGCGATGGACCGCAAGCAGGGCAAGGCCGCCGACGCCACGACGCCCCTCTCGCCGATCATCGCGCATCCCGACGTCAAGCGCATGCTGATGACCATGAAGGCGCTGACCCTCAGCGCGCGCGCGGTCTGCTACCTGACCGCCGGCGTGATCGACCGTTCGCGCCGCGCCAAGGACCCGGCGGCGCGCAAGGCGGCGGCCGAGCGCGCCGGCCTGCTGACGCCGATCGCCAAGGCCTATTCCGGCGACATCGGCAACGAGGTGTCCTCGCTCGGCGTGCAGGTGCACGGCGGCATGGGCTTCATCGAGGAGACGGGCGCCGCGCAGTTCATGCGCGACAGCCGCATCATCGCGATCTACGAGGGAACGAACGGCATCCAGGCGATTGATCTCGTGACCCGCAAGCTGCCGATGAACGGCGGGGGCGTGATGAAGGCGGAGATCGCCGACATGCGCAGGATCGCCGAAGAACTGCGCGCGACCAACGATCCCTCGTTCGGCGCGACCGCGCAGCGCCTCGGCGAAGCGCTCGACGCCTTCGAGCGCGCGACCGACTGGCTGCTCGGCAGGCTCGGAACGGCCGTGCAGGACGCGCTCGCCGGCGCGACGCCCTACCTGCGCCTGTTCGGCCTCGTGCGCGGCGGCGCGACGCTGGGCGCCGTGGCGCTGGCCGCGCAGAAGGCGCGCGCGGCGGGCGACACGGACCCGGCGCAGCCCGGCCGCATCGCGACCGCGCGCTTCTTCGCGGAGAATATCCTGGTCGGCGCCGAAGGGCTCGAGGCGACGATCACCGGCGCGGCGGACTCGGTGCTGACGGCCGATCTCGCGCTGGCGGGGTGAGGGGTGTTTCGTCGACACGAACCCTCATGCTGAGGAGCGGCACGAGGCCGCGTCTCGAAGCATGGTCGAGGCGGCTGACCCGGCCGCCCTTCGAGACGCCCGCTGCGCGGGCTCCTCAGGGCGAGGGGATTGTGGAGACGGGGCCCGACCCTAAACCTCCAGCCACTCCTGCCGCACGCTCTCGTTGGCGGCGAATTCGGCGGGCGTGCCCTCGAAGACGATATGGCCGTGGCCCATCACGTAGAGGCGGCGGCTGATCTTCAGCGCGATGGTCAGCTTCTGCTCGACCAGCAGGATCGAAATGCCGCGCTCCGCGATCTCGCCGAGCAGCTTGGCGACGAGTTCGACCATCATCGGCGCGAGGCCTTCGGTCGGCTCGTCGATCATCACGAGATCGGGATCGCCCATCAGCGTGCGGCACATGGTGAGCATCTGCTGCTCGCCGCCCGACAGGACGCCGGCCGGCGTGTCGGCGCGCTCCTCGAGCCGCGGGAACACGGCGAACATGTCGCTCATCGCCCAGCGGCCGGTCTGGCGCGACGACTTCTGGCCGAGCAGCAGGTTCTGCCGCACGGTCAGGCTCGGGAAGATGTCGCGGTTCTCGGGCACGTAGCCGAGGCCGAGCCGCGCGATCTGGTGCGGCTTGAGGCCCGCGATCTCGCGGCCCTTGAAGCGGATCGAGCCCTGCGGCGGCACGTCGCCCATGATCGCCTTGATCGTGGTCGAGCGGCCGACGCCGTTGCGGCCGAGCAGCGAGACGATCTCGCCTTCCTGCACGTGGAAATCGACGCCCTGCAGGATGTGGCTCTTGCCGTAATAGGCGTTGAGATCGGAGACTTCGAGCAGCGCGCCCATCAGTGCGCCTCCTCGCCGAGATAGGCCTCGCGCACCGCCTTGTTGGCGCGGATTTCGGCCGGTGCGCCGGTGGCGATGATCTGCCCGTAGACGAGCACGGAAATGCGATCGGCCAGCCCGAAGACCACGCTCATGTCGTGTTCCACCATGACGAGCGTGCGCCCCTCCGACACTTTGCGGATCAGCGCCACCGCCTGCTCCGTCTCCGTATTGCTCATGCCCGCCGTGGGCTCGTCGAGCATGATCACGTCGGCGCCGCCGGCGATGGTGATGCCGATCTCGAGTGCGCGCTGTTCGGCGTAGGTGAGGATGCCGGCCGGAGTCTCGCGCCGCGCGGTGAGCCCGATCAGTTCGAGAACCTCTTCCGCGCGCGAATTGGCGTCGCGCAGGCGATCAACGAAGCGCCAGAACGAATATTTGTAGCCGAGCGACCAGAGGACGCCGCAGCGGATGTTCTCGAACACCGAGAGCTTCGGGAAGATGTTGGTGACCTGGAAGCTCCGCGACAGGCCGCGGCGGTTGATCTCGTAGGGCGCGAGGCCGGTGATCTCCTGGCCCTTGAGCGCGATCGAGCCCGACGTCACGCCGATGCGCCCGCTGATCAGGTGAAACATGGTCGACTTGCCGGCGCCGTTCGGCCCGATGATCGCATGGCGCTCGCCCGCCTCGATCTCCAGGTCGAGCCCGCGGATGATCGCGGTCGGCCCGAAGCTCTTGCGCACGTCCCGGAGGGTGAGAGCGGCGCTCATGCCTTCTTCCCTTCCGCCTGCGCCGCCGCCCAGGCGTCGTCGATGCGCGGCCAGACGAGTTTCAATCCGAACGCGCCGCCGAAGAACAGGACAAAGGCGACGAGCCACGGCACGGGCGAGGCGCCGTCGATGGCCATCTTGAACAGATGCATATTGGACCCGTCGGTGGCCGCCTCGACCAGCATGTGATGCGCCATCTCGGTCAGCGAGATCATGCCGAGAACGAGAGCCGCGAGCGGAACCGCGGCGAGCGCGTAGGAGGGCGCCAGCTTGAGGATGCGGCCGTTGCGCAGCAGCGGCTGGTGCAGGGACAGCCAGCCGGCGATGCCGCCGGGTGCGAACATGACGACGAGGATGAACAGCAGGCCGAAATACAGCATCCACGCCTTGGTGATGTCGGACAGCGATATCTGCAGGAAGGTGATAAGCATCGCGCCGATGATCGGCCCGAAGAAATGGCCGATGCCGCCGACGAAGGTCATGAGCAGCACCTGTGCCGAGGTTCCCGCGCCGATCGCCTGGCTGTTCATGAGTTCGAAATTGATCGCGGCGAGCGCGCCCGCAACGCTTGCGAACATCGCCGACAGCACGAAGGCCTGAAAGCGCACGCGCTGCGTCGAATAACCGACGAATTCGGCGCGCTCGGGATTGTCGCGCACGGCGTTGCACATGCGGCCGAAGGGCGTGCGGGTGAGCGCGTACATCAAGGCGACGCAGACGAAGCACCAGAAGGCGATGAGGTAATAGACCTGAATCTGCGGCCCGAACTTGTAGCCCAGGAACGGCGAGAGTTTCACGCGGTTGGTGGCGATGCCGTCCTCGCCGCCGAAGAACGAGCGCTGGATGCCCGCGAGCGCCGCGACCAGTTCGCCGAGGCCGAGCGAGATCATCGAGAAGACGGTGCCGGCGCGCCGGGTAGAGACGGCGCCGAACAGCGCGCCGAAGAGCAGGCCGGCCGCCGCGCCGACGAGCGGAATGACCGGCAGCGGCACGCCGAGCTTGGCGCGCGCGACGTAATTCATCGCATGCGCCGCGCAGAAGCCGCCGAGCCCGTAGTAGACCGCGTGGCCGAAGGAGAGCAGCCCCGTCTGGCCGAGCAGCATGTTGTAGGAGAGCGCGAAGATGATCATCACGCCCATGAGGCTCATCATGGTGAGCGCGAGACCCGAGGGAAACACGAGCGGCGCGATCGCGAGGCCGATCGCGAACAGCGCGAAGGCCAGGAGGGTGCGGACTGTCTCGCTCAACTCTCGCGTGTCCCGAACAGGCCGGTCGGCTTGAAGATCAGCACGAGCACGAGCATGAGATAAGGCAGAAGCGGCGCGATCTGGGCGAGCGTGACGCCGCCGAGCTCGCCGAAGATCGTCGTCGCTATCGGGCCGATCAGATCGGCGAGCGAGCCGTTGATGGCCACGGCGAATGTCTGCACGAGGCCGATCAGCAGCGAGGCGACGAAGGCGCCGCCGAGCGAGCCGAGCCCGCCGACGACGATCACCACGAACAGGATCGGCCCGAGCAGCGCCGCCATCGCCGGCTGCGTGACGAGCGCCGGGCCCGCGATGACGCCGGCGAGGCCGGCGAGCGCGGCGCCGACGCCGAACACCGCCATGAACACGGTCGGCACGTCATGGCCGAGCATCGCCACCATGTTGGGATGGGTCAGCGCCGCCTGGATGATCAGGCCGACGCGCGTGCGCTTGAGAACGAGGATCAGGAAGGCGAACATGGCGATCGCGGTCGCCAGCATGAACATGCGGTAGGCGGGATAGGTCGTGTCGAACAGCCGGAAGGCGACGAAATCGAGCGACGGCGGCACGCGGTAGTCGACCGGCAGCTTGCCCCAGATCATGTTGACCAGCTCTTCGATGACGAAGGCCAGGCCGAAGGTGAACAGGAGTTCGGCGACATGGCCGAACTTGTGCACGCGCCTGAGGCCGTAGCGCTCGATCAGCGCGCCGACGACGCCGACCAGCAGCGGCGCGACGATGAAGCCCGGCCAGAAGCCGATGCGCCGCGCGATCTCGAAACCGAAATAGGCGCCGATCATGTAGAACGACGCATGGGCGAAGTTCAGCACGCCCATCATCGAGAAGATGAGGGTGAGGCCGCTCGCCATCATGAACAGCAGCATGCCGTAGAGCACGCCGTTCAGCGTCGAGAAGGTGATGAGCTGGAGCATCGGCTAGTTGCGCCTTGTGTCATTCCCGACGCCCGCGGAGCAGGCGTCGGGAATCCAGACAGCATTGACGGGTTTGGCCTGGTTTCCCGATCGGGCCTGCGGCCCGTCGGGAATGACGGTCTGGTTACGGTCGTTCCATCTTGCAGGTGGTGGGCACGTTGGTGTCGGCCGCTGCGATCTTGGCGTGCTGCTTCCAGCCCCAGCCGGTCTTCTCCTCGTCGAACTTGGCGCCGGGGTCGAGCGGGCCGAACGAGCGGATGTACATGTCCTGGAAGAACTGGTGGTCATCCTTGCGCATCGTGCCCTGGCCGCCGTCGAACACGTCCGCCGTCATGCCTTCGAGTTTCAGCGCCACGGCCTTGGGATCGACCGAATTGGCTTCCTTCACCGCCTTGGCGAACATGCGCATCTCGTTCACCGCGCGCGGATACCAGAGCGTCACGCCGAACTTGGCGCGGAACTCTTCTTCCGTCTTCTGCGCGGCCTCGATCGCCGTGTTCGGATTGCCTTCGACGATGTCGAACACCTTGTGCTGCAGGCCGGTCTGCTTGATCGCGGTCGGGCCGCCCGCGCCACCGGCGTAGTAGGTGTACCAATTGGCCTGCAGGCCAGCGTCGGCCGCGGCCTTCAGGAGCAGCGCGATGTCCTGGCCCCAGTTGCCGGTGATGACGCTGTCGGCGCCGGACGCCTTGATCTTCGCGACATAGGGCGCGAAATCGGTGATCTTCAGCAACGGATGCAGTTCGTCGCCGACGATCTCTACGTCGGGCCGCTTCTGCTTCAGCATGTCGATCGCGAGCTTGCGCAGGCCCTGGCCGAAGGAATAGTCCTGGTTGATCAGGTAGACTTTCTTCACGTTGGGCTGCGACTTCAGGTAATTCGTGATCGCCGCCATCTTGATGCTGGAGGAGGCGTCCCAGCGGAAGTGCCAGAACGAGCATTTCTCGTTGGTCAGCGAGTCGTCGACCGCGGCATAGTTGAAGTAGAGCACTTCCTTGCCGGGATTGCGGTCGTTGTATTTCGTCACGAAATCCGAAAGCGCCGCGGCGACGGACGAGCCGTTGCCCTGCGTGATGAAGCGTGCGCCGGCGTCGATCGCCTTCTGCGCCTGCACCACCGATTCCTGCGGATTGGTCTTGTTGTCGAGCGGCACGATCTCGAGTTTCTTGCCGAGGAGGCCGCCCTGCGCGTTGATCTGGTCCGCCAGCCACTGGAAGTGCTTGAGGCCGACCTCGCCGACCGAGGCGCCGCCGCCCGACAGCGGGTCGATGTAACCGAGCTTCACGGTTTCCTGGGCGCTCGCCGCGCCCGCCGCCAGCATCGCCGCGGCGCAGACGCCCAAAGTGAACTTACGCATTTCCACCCTCTCCTTGTCTGGATTTTGCCGGATATTCGACATGCCCCACCAGACATGTCAATCGCTCGAGCCCGCTTCGCCCGCCGGCCTGCGAAAAAGCCGCATGCGGCCGCCGCCCGCGCAGGTCGCCGGCGGCAATCTGCGGCGCTCGCGCCATCCGTCGATTCGCGGACAGGGCCCGCGCCGTTCCTGCCGGAGCGCGCCGGCCGAAAGAATGGAGGCCGCCGCCTGCCGGGACGCGCGACGCGCGCGCCGAAGCGACGACAGGCCGATCTAGCCCTCGAAGCCTCGTCCGTCGTCGCGAAGGAAGACGTAGATCGCCGGTATCACGAGAATGGTCAGCGCGGTCGAGGAGACCAGTCCGAACACCATCGAGATCGCGAGCCCCTGGAAGATCGGGTCCGTCAGGATGAAGGCCGCGCCGATCACCGCCGCCGCCGCGGTGAGGAAGATCGGCTTGAAGCGGATCGCGCCGGCGTCGATCAGCGCGCGGCGCAGCGTCACGCCGTCCGCCTGCCGGTGGCGAATGAAATCGACCAGCAGGATCGAGTTGCGCACGATGATGCCGGCGAGTGCGATGAATCCGATCATCGACGTCGCGGTGAAGGCGGCGTTGAGCATCCAGTGGCCGGTGAGGATGCCGATGAAGGTCAGCGGCACCGGCACGAGAATGACGAGCGGCAGCTTGAACGAGCCGAACTGCGCGACGACCAGCAGATAGATGCCGAGGATCGCCACCATGAAGGCCGCGCCCATGTCGCGGAACGTGACGTAGGTGACCTCCCATTCGCCGTCCCAAAGCAGGGTCGGCCTGGAATCGTCGAGCGGCTGGCCGTGATACTTGATCGCCGGTTTCGGCGTCGCGCCGAAGTCGAGCTTGGCGATCTCCTCCTCGACCGCGAGCATGCCGTAGACCGGCGACTCGAACCGGCCGGCGACTTCCGCGCTCACCATTTCCGCATAGCGGCCGTTGTGCCGGAAGATCGGGAAGGACGAGGGCTCGCGCGTCGCCTTCACGACGTCGCCGAGTTCGACATTTGCCCCCTGGCGCGGCGTGCCGCCGGCCGGCAGCGGCGTCGTCAGCAGCTTCTCGCCGGGCGTGAGCGCCGAACGCGGCAGCGCGACGGAAATGTCGACCGGCTTCTCGCCGTCGCCGCGCTGCGAATAGCCGATCTTCACGCCGCCGAACAGGGCGGCGATCGTGTCGTAGACCGCCTGCTCCTGCACGCCGTGAAACTCGAGCGCCTCCTGGTCGATCGAATAGCGCAGGCGCTCGTGCTGGACGCCGAAGCTGTCGTCGACGTCGACGACGAAATCGACCTTCTTGAAGGCCTCCTTGACCTTGCCGGCGATTTCGCGCCGCGCCTCCGGCGTCGGTCCGTAGATTTCCGCGAGCAGCGTCGAGACGACCGGCGGACCCGGCGGGACTTCCACCACCTTCACCGACGCGCGCGGCGGCAGGTCGAGATCGGCGAGGCGTTGGCGGATGTCGAGCGCGATGGCGTGGCTGGCGCGCTTGCGATGGTCCTTGGGGGTGAGATTGACCGAAAGGTCGCCGAGCTCCGGCGTCTGGCGCAGGTAGTAATGGCGCACGAGGCCGTTGAAGTTGAACGGCGCGGAGGCGCCCGCATAGGCCTGGATCGAGACGAGTTCGGGCAGGTCCTTGAGCTTCTGCGAGGCCTGCATCAGCACGCGCTCGGTCTGTTCGAGCGAGGCGCCGCGCGGCAGGTCGACCACGACCTGGATTTCCGACTTGTTGTCGAAAGGCAGCAGTTTGACGCGCACGCTCTTGGTGTAGAAGAGGCCGAGCGAGGCGAGCGTGAGCCCGCCGACGACGAACAGGAATATCTTCGAGCGCTTACGGCCCTCGAGCAGCCATGTCGCGATCTTCGCATAGGCGCGGCCCATCGCGCCGGGATCGTCGTGGTGGTGCGCCTGCGCGTGGTCGCCCTCGAACCGCCGGCGCGCGATCTTGAGCAGCAGCCAGGGCGTGATCGTCACCGCCACGAAGAAGGAGAACAGCATCGCCATCGAGGCGTTGGCGGGAATGGGGCTCATGTACGGCCCCATCATGCCGCTGACGAACATCATCGGCAGCAGCGCCGCGACGATGGTGAGCGTCGCCACGATCGTGGGATTGCCGACTTCCGCGACGGCCTCGACGGCCGTTTCGACAAGACCGCGGTTTCCGCGCATGCCCCAGTGGCGCACGATGTTCTCGACGACGACGATCGCGTCGTCCACGAGAATGCCGATCGAGAAGATCAGCGCGAACAGGCTGACGCGGTTGATCGTGTAGCCCATCAGCCAGGAGGCGAAGAGCGTCAGCAGGATTGTCGTCGGGATGATGACGGCGACGACGACGCCCTCGCGCCAGCCGATCGCCAGCGTTATGAGAATGACGATGGAAACGGTGGCGAGCGCGAGATGGAACAGAAGCTCGTTGGCCTTCTCCGTCGCCGTCTCGCCGTAGTTGCGCGTGACTTCGACGCTCACGTCGGCCGGCACGATCGTCCCGCGCGCCGTCCCCAGCCGCTGCAATATCTCGTGCGCGACCGTGACCGCGTTCGCGCCCTTGCGCTTGGCGAGCGCGAGACTGACGGCCGGCCGCGTGTCGAGCCCGCCCTTGCCGTCGGGCGTGATCGTCCAGGCGCGATGGTCATTCTGCGCGGCGCCGACTATCACGTCGGCGACGTCCTTCAGATAGACCGGGCGCCCGTCGCGCGAGGTGAGCAGGAGCTGGCCGATGTCGGCGACGCCCTGCAGGGTCTGGCCGGCGACGACCGGGAAGGAGCGATTGTCGCGCCGGAGCATGCCGGCCTGAAAGCTGCGATTGGCGTTGGTCGCCTTGTCGATCACCTGCGCGAGCGTCATGCCGTATTGCGCGAGACGCTCGGGGTCGGGCTCGATGCGAATCTGGCTCGTCGCGCCGCCGACGATGAACGTGCCCCCGATATTGTGCACCTTGGCGAGATCGTGCCGCAATTGCTCGGCGACGCGTTGCAGGCCGTTGTCGGTCCAGCGCGCGGCGGCCTCGGGCCTCGCGGCCAGCGTCAGCACCACGGTCGCGACGTCGTCGATGCCGCGGCCGATGATCAGCGGTTCGACGAGCCCCTTCGGCAATTCGCCGATATGCGCGCGGATCTTCTCGTGCACGCGCAGGATCGCCGCATCCGCGTCGGTGCCGACGAGGAAGCGGGCGGTGACGAGCGCATTGTCGTCCTGCGTCTGCGAATAGACATGCTCGACGCCGTCGATGCTCTTGACGATGTCTTCCAGCGGCCGCGTCACGAGTTCGACCGCGTCCGCCGACTTGTAGCCGTTGGCGGGCACGACGATGTCGACCATCGGCACGCTGATCTGCGGCTCCTCCTCGCGCGGCAGCGCGATCAGCGCGATCGCGCCGACGATGATCGAGGCGAGCAGCAGCAGCGGCGTGAGCGGCGACACGATGAAGGCGCGCGTCAGGCGGCCCGACACGCCGGGATTGGACGAAGGCTCGCTCATGGCGTCAGCAGCACGTCGCCGTCCGCGACGCCCGACAGGATTTCGACGCCTTCGGCCGAACTCTCGCCGATCTGCACGACGATCTCGTCGCCGTTCTTCAGCCGGACGAACTTGACGCCGGCGCGCTCGAACACGGCCGACGCCGGCACGACGATCGTCGGCCGCCGGCCGGTCGAGACATAGACGCGGGTGCGCTCGCCCACGAAATAATTGCCGAGCCCGGGCACGTCGACGTCGGCGATCACCCGGCCGCCGGCGATTTCCGGGTAGACGATCCGCACGACGCCTTCCTGCGCCGCCTTCAGCCCGCCCTCCTGCCCGCGCGCGGCCATCAGCACCTTGTCGCCGGCGCGCATGAAGCGGGCGTGGCGCTCCGGCAATTGCATGCGCAGGATGAACTGCTCCTCGGCGATCGTCGCCACCGTCTCGCCCGGCATCAGCACGCGGCCCATCGAAACCGGCACGGTCAGAACGCGGCCCGCGCCCGGCGCCAGCACCGCGCCCTCCGCGCTCTGCTGCACGATGACCTCGCGGTCGGACCTGATCGCCGACAGGTTGCGTTCGCCGATGTCGAGCGCGGCTTTCGCCTGGTCGAGCTGCGCCTGCGTGCTCACGCCGCGGCGCATCAGTTCGGCGACGCGGTCGAAATCGAGCTGCGCCTTGTCGCGCGCCGCCTGCTGGGACTTGATGCGCGAGTCGAGCGCCTGCATCTGCAGCGACAGCTTCTGGTCGACGACGCGCGCGATCTCCTGGCCCGCTGCGACGACGTCGCCTTCCTTGACCCTGAGCTGCGCGACCGTGCCGCCGATTCGCGCCCTGGCCACGAGCTGGCGGACCGGCTCGACCGTGGCGATCACCGCCTTGCGATCGTCGATCTCACGGGTGCGCACGGCGAATTCGCCGGCCGCCGCGCCTTGCGCCGTCCCCATGAACATCAGCGCGACCAGACTCCACACCCGCATGACCAGCAACCTCTCCGATTGGTTTGACATCTATATCTGAATATGCGAATATTGCAATATGAAAGCCGAGGATCTCGCGGCGCAGGCCTCGCAGGCCGAGACGATGCTCAAGGCGCTCGCCAACCGCAGCCGCCTGATGATCCTGTGCGACCTGTACCGGCAGGAGCGCTCGGTCAACGAACTCTGCGCTTCGCTCGAACTCAGCCAGCCGACGCTGTCGCAGCACCTCGCCCGCCTCAGGGCCGACGGGCTGGTGCACACGCGGCGCGACGCGCAGAAGATCTGCTACTCGCTCGCCGGCCCCGGCGTCGAGCGCATGATCGGCCTTCTGCACGACATGTTCTGCGCCGGCAAATGCGCCCTGCCCGAGCCTGCGCCCAGGAAAAGGAAAGTCAGATGAACGTCGATTCCCTCGTCATGCGTTTCGCCGGCGTCTTCATTCTCGCCACGCTCGCGCTCGCCCACTGGCATTCCCCGAACTGGCTCTGGGCCACCGCCTTCGTCGGCGCCAACCTGCTGCAGGCGTCGTTCACCGGCTTCTGCCCGCTGGCGATCATGCTCAGGCGCTTCGGCGTCGAGCCCGGCCGCGCCTTCGGCTAGCGCGCCGCGCCGACGGGGCGGCGCCTGCCGTCCCGCGCAAGGCGGTCATGTTCGCGTGATCGGTTGCGAATATGATGATTTCATTCTATATGTATCCATTGATATATAGAGCGAATCGCGGCGTCGTGGCGACTTTCGTCGTGACGTGTTCGCGCTGCGCTTTTGCAGGCTCGGCCCGCGAAAGCAGGCGAACTGGAATTGGCGACGCGCTGAAATTGGCGACACGTTGGAACTGACGACACGATGGCCGCATCTGCGATGACAACCCTCGAGAAGGCGGCCGCCGCCCCGTCGGCGCTCGACGGCTCGGATTTCGCAATGATGGTGGAGAAGGCGCGCGAGGCGAGCGATTTCCTCAAGGCGCTGTCGCACGAATCCCGCCTGCTGCTCCTCTGCGCGCTGTCCGAGGGCGAGTGTTCGGTCGGCGAGCTCGAGAACATTCTCGGCGAACGCCAGTCGACCGTCTCGCAGCAGCTCGCGCGCCTGCGCCTCGACCGGCTCGTGTCGACCCGCCGCGATGGCAAGACGATCTATTATTCGCTCGCCGACGAGAACGTCCGCGCCATTCTCGACGCCCTGCGCAAGGCGTTCTGCGACCCCGGCGAAGGCGGCGCGCCCCGGGCCAGGGCCGCATCCAGGCCCAAGGCCAGGCCCACGCGTCGCTGACGCCTGCGCGTGAACGCCGGGGCGAGGCAGGATCGCCGCGCCCCGGGCCTTCCGTTCAGCCGACCACGATGCGCGGCGCCGGCCGGGCGCCGGTCGCGCCGCCGCTGACATTGGCCCACGCTTTCTCCGCGATCTCGATATAGGCCTTGGCCTGCGGGCTGTCGGGCGTCGTGGCGACGACGGGCGCGCCGGCGTCGGAGGTTTCGCGGATCGACATGTGCAGCGGCGCCTCGCCGAGGAACGGCACGCCGAGCCGCTCCGCCTCGTGCCGCGCCCCGCCGTGCGCGAACACGTCCGAGCGCTGGCCGCAGTGCGGGCACAGGAAATAGCTCATGTTCTCGACCACGCCGATGATCGGCACATGCACCTGCTGGAACATGGCGATGCCGCGCCGCGCGTCGATCAGCGCGAGATCCTGCGGCGTGGAGACGATGATCGCGCCGGCAAGCGGCACGCTCTGCGCCAGGGTCAGCTGCGCGTCGCCGGTGCCGGGCGGCATGTCGACCACCAGCACGTCGAGATCGCCCCATTCGACGTCCTCGAGCAATTGCTTGATCGCCGACATGACCATCGGGCCGCGCCAGACGATCGGCGCCTCGTCCTCGACCAGGAAGCCGATCGACATGACCTTCACGCCGTAATTCTCCATCGGCGCGAGCTTCACGCCGTCGGCGGCCATGTGCGGCTTGCCCTTGATGCCGAAGAGACGCGGCATGGACGGGCCGTAGACGTCTGCGTCGAGCACGCCGACCTTCAGGCCCTGCCGCTTCAGGCCGAGCGCGACGTTGCAGGCCGTCGTCGACTTGCCGACGCCGCCCTTGCCGGAGGCGACCGCGATGATCTTGCCGACGCGCGCCGCGCCGCCGGAAGCCGCCGGCTTTGCGTGCCCCGACGAGCGGACGGGCTGGCCGCGCTGCCCGGCGCCCTGCTCGGCCTCGCTGGTCAGCGTCACATAGGCGGCCGCAACGCCCGCGAGCTTCTTGATCGTCGCTTCCACGCGGCCGCGCATCGGCTCCAGCGCCTGCACCTTGCCCGGTTCGACGTTGATCGAGACGAAGACCTTGCCGTCGCGCACGCTCACGCCGCCGAGCGCGCCGGACTGGGCGAGCGTCTTCGAGGCGTCCGGTCCCGGCAGTCCGCCGATCGCCGCCAAAACCTGTTCCTGCGTCACGCTCATGATTTTTCCTCGTTCGATTCCGCTGCGCCGGGGCGCCGATGCCAGTCCAGTTTTTCCCGCAGGCGCACGACCGTGCCCACGATGACGATGGTCGGCCCGCGCAACTGCGCCGCGCGCGCCTTGGCGGCCAGATCGGCCAGCGTGCCGACCACCACGCGCTGGCTGGCGCGCGTGCCGTTGTCGACGATCGCCGCCGGCAGGTCGGGCGCCGCGCCATGCGCGACGAAGGCCGCCGTCAGCTCCTCTATATGGTTCAGTCCCATGTAGACGGCCACTGTCTGATCGGGCCGGATCACCGTGGCCCAGTCGAGGTCGATCGGCCCGCGCCGGCTGTGCGCGGTGACGAAGACGCAGGCCTGGGCGTGGTCGCGATGGGTCAGCGGAATGCCGGAATAGGCCGAGCAGCCGATCGCCGCCGTCACGCCAGGGCAGACCTGGAAGGGAATGCGGCATTCCGCCAGCCGCTCGATCTCCTCGCCGCCGCGCCCGAAGATGAACGGATCGCCGCCCTTGAGCCGCAGCACGCGCTTGCCCTGCCTGGCCAGGCGGACCAGCATGTCGCCGATCTCCTCCTGCGGCACGGGATGTTCCTTGGGGCGCTTGCCGACATAGATGCGCTCGGCCTCGCGCCGCGCCAGATCGACGATCGCCGGATCGACCAGCCGGTCGTAGAGCACGACCTCGGCCTTCTGCATCAGGCGCAGGGCGCGAAAGGTGAGCAG
Organism: Rhodoblastus sp.; assembly: GCA_039808645.1. Taxonomy (GTDB): domain Bacteria; phylum Pseudomonadota; class Alphaproteobacteria; order Rhizobiales; family Beijerinckiaceae; genus JAJXWB01. Next base: position 32,677 of record JBDHTL010000001.1, read on the forward strand.
GTCCGGGTCGCCCGGCCCGGCGCCGACCAGATAGACCTCGCCCTGGGGGTCGTCGGGCGCGCCGGCGGCGCGCTGCGCGATCTCGGCCGCGAGCGCCTGCGCGGCGCGCGCTTCGTCGCCGGCCAGCGCCATCTCGCCGATCGGCCCGTCGAGCGTGCGCTCCCAGAAGCGCCGGCGCCCGGCCGCGTCCGCGATCGCCGCGTTAACGCGTGCGCGGGATGCGCGCACGAATTCGGCGAGCCGGCCGTAGGAGGCCGGGATCGTCGCTTCCAGCCGCGCCTTCAGCATCCGCCCGAGGATCGGCGACGCGCCGCCGGTCGAGATGGCCACGAGCAGCGGGCTGCGGTCGACGATCGAGGGAAGCGTGAAATCGCAGAGGTCGGGCCGGGTCGCGACATTGACCAGCGCCCGCGCCTCTTTCGCGATTACGTGCGCGCGCTCGTCCTGCGCCGGCTCGTCGGTCGCGATCACGCAGACCGAAACGCCTTCCAGCTCGGCGGCCCTGTGCGGCCAGCGCGCGATGCGCTCGAAGGCGAATGTCTCCGCGACCGGCGCGAATTCCTCTGAAAACGCCGGCGCGAAGACGGTGACCTGCGCGCCGGCGCGCAGCAGCAGTTCGGCGCGGCGCGCCGCCGCCAGCCCGCCGCCGATCACGACCGCCCACTTGCCCCTCACGGCGAGGAAGATCGGCAGCTGCTCCATTTCCGGTCTGTCGTCCTTGTCCCGTCGGCTCAGGCGGCCCGCGACGTTCGACGCCGCCCCCGCACGAAGGCCGCGAACCGCTGCGCCCATGCGTTGCGCGACGTATCCCGGAAATGCGTGAAGCCCGCAACCAGATTGCCGACGATTATTCCGTCATGCGCGCCGTCGATCCCGTGGCCGCGCCTGACCTTCCAGGCGTAGCGCGCATGCGGGTCGATGTTCTCGAGCGCGGCGTAGTGGAATTCGTGCGCGGCGATGGGACCGCCCGCGGCCGCCCACGGCGCATCGGCCGTCTCCTCGACCACGACGAGCCCCCGGCCCTGCGGCCGCGCCCGCATGACCGCGTCGGCCGGCACGGCGCCGACCATCTCGTGCGTCCGCCCGCGCCAGGCGAGCGAACGGCTGAGATACATGAGGCCGCCGCATTCGGCATAGGCCGGCAGCCCGCCCGCGAGCGCGCGGGCGATGTCGGCGCGCAACGCCGTATTGGCGGACAGCGCCTCGGCCTGCGTCTCCGGAAACCCGCCGCCGATGAACAGCCCGTCGCAGTCGGGCAGCCGCCGGTCGCTCAGCGCATCGAAGAAGACGAGACGCGCGCCGGCGCGCTCCAGCGCCTCGAAATCGTCGGCGTAATAAAAGCCGAAGGCCGTATCGCGCGCGATCGCGATCGTTATGTCCGCGGGCCTCGCCGTCGGCGGCGGCGCGGGCGCGGGCAGCGGCGCGCGATCGGCCGCCGCAAGCAGGCGATCGACATCGACGCCCCTGGCGACGACATCGGCGAGATGGCCGATGATGGCGTCGAGGCGCGCGCATTCGGCCGGCGTCGCCAGGCCGAGGTGCCGTTCTTCGACCGCCGGCGCGGCGTCGCGGCCGACGATTCCGAGGATCGGCATGTCGCAATAGGCTTCGATCGCCTGCCGCAGCTTCGTTTCCTGGCGCGCCGTCCCGACCTTGTTGAGGATGACGCCCGCGATGCGCACGGCAGGATCGAAGGCGCGATAGCCCATCAGCATGGGCGCGACGCCGCGCGTCATGCCGAGCGTGTCGACGACGAGCACGACCGGCGCCTGGACGAGCCGCGCCAGCGCCGCGCTGGAGTCCCGCCCGTCCGTCGCCACGCCGTCGTGCAATCCCTTGTTGCCCTCGATCAGCGCGACGTCCGCGCCCTGCGCGGCGCGCGCGGCCAGGTCGACGATCTCGCCGGGCTCCTGCGTGTTGAAATCGAGATTGTAGCAGGCGCGCCCGCTCGCATGCGCAAGCCACATCGGGTCGATATAGTCCGGCCCCTTCTTGAAGGTCTGCACGCCGAGGCCGCGCGCGCGCAAGGCCGCGGCGAGCCCGACCGAGATCATCGTCTTGCCGGACGACTTATGCAGGGCGGAGACGAACAACCGGCCCATCGCTCAGGCCTTACGCTTTCTCGGTCTGCGCATGCGGCAGGAAGGGCAGCAGGCGCAGCGCCGCGGCCGTCAGCAGCATGGCGATCGAAATTCCGCTGATCCCCAGCAAGGCTTCCGGCAGCGAGGGAACATAGCGCGCGATCGCGCCGTCCGCGAAGGAGCTGGACGCCTCGTATCCGGGGAAGATCTTCAGCGGATACGCCTGGCCGCCGACGATGATCACATACATCTGCGCGATCCCGCCGACGAGGAAGAGCGTCGAGATCAGCGTAAGCCCGCGGCGTCCCCCGTCGAAGCCGCGCGCGGCCAGCAGGCCGAGCGGCAGCAGCGCGCCGAGCAGGATCTGCCCGCCCCAGAACACCAGCGTATAGACGCCGCCGTCGCGCAGGATGAACAGTTCCGCCTCGACATGCGCGCTCGCATAGAGGCGGGTCACATGCTGCACGATGGTGAGAAACAGGGTCGCCAGCGCGAAAATGGCGAGAAGCCCGCGGAACTTCCCGACCATCTCTTCCGTCATCAGCTCCGCGCGCGTCTCGCCGCTCATCATGATGAGGACGAGAACCGTGAAGGCGAGTCCGTAGAGGAACGAGGCCGCGATGAACAGCGGCGCCATGATCGCGGCGTCGTAGAGCTCGCGCGCGATCAGGAAGCCGAAGATCGAGCCGGTGCCCGTCGTCAGGACGAGCCGCCAGACGAAGGCGAGCCAGCCGATCGACGTGCCGAGCGCGGCGTTCTGCGACGCGCGCCGGTCCATCATGGCGAAGAGATAGGCCGCCACGATCGCCATGAAGCCGGTATAGAGGTAGATGTTCCAGGCGAAGATCGACTTGAAATTGTGCTTCAGCATGGCGACGACCAGGCGTTCCGGCCGGCCGAGATCGAGTACCAGAACCGCGAGCCCGCCCGCCAGCAGCGCCAGCGCGAGAATGCCCGAAAGCCGCGCATAGGGCTTGTAGGCGAGCCGGTTGAACACCGACGACACCGACGCGACATTGAGCGCGCCCGAGGCCGAGACGATCAGGAACACCGCGAAGACATGCGGCAGGCCCCAGACGACCTGGTTGTTCATGCCGGTGACGATATGGCCGTGCTCTTCCATGTAGAACGCCGCGCCGAGGCCGAGCGCGACGAGAAGCGCGTGCAGCACGACCAGACCCCAGAAGGCGGGGCTGGTTTCGTCGAGCGTCTGGAACTTCATTCTGGCCATAGCCCGTCGCCCGTCAGAGATTGCGGTAGCGCACGCCCGGATCGAGCCCGAGGTCGGCGCGAATCCGGGCGCTCGCGCCGGCGGCCAGCGCCTTCGAGACCTGGCTGTCGGGGTCGTTGAGATCGCCGAACGCCATCGCCGCGCCGGCCTTGGCCGCGCAGGCCTCGACGCAGGCCGGAATGCGGCCGGCGTCGATGCGCGTGACGCAGAAGGTGCAGCTTTCGACCACGCCCTTGCCGCGCGGCGCATTCGTCTTTTGGTCCTCGTGCTCTTCGTGCACGAAGGAGCGCGCCTTGTAGGGGCAGGCCATCATGCAATAGCGGCAGCCGATGCAGATGTGCTTGTCGACCAGCACGATGCCGTCCGCCCGCTTGAACGAGGCGCCGGTCGGGCAGACGTCGACGCAGGGCGGGCTCGCGCAATGCTGGCACATTACCGGGGCCTCGCGCTTCGTTGCCGTGCGCGGATCGCGCAGCGTCACCTTGCGGATCCATTGCGCGTCGGTCTCGGGATGGCCGGTCGATTTCCAGCCGTTCTCCTCGCTGCAGGCGGTCACGCATATATCGCAGCCGGGCGGGCACTTGGCGATGTCGATCAGCAGGCCCCAGCGCTGCTTCGCGCTCGCCTTGCCCTCGCCGGCCTGCGCCTCCGCCACGCCGAAGGCGTAGAGCGTCACGCCGGGCGCGATCGTCGTCGTCGCCAGCCCGACCGCGCTCCTGAGCAGCGCGCGTCGATCCGGCGCGGCCATGATGTCTGCGCGCTCGCTCATCGCTTCATCTCCGCGACATGCGCCGTCAGCGCCGAGACCGCGGGGTCGCCCGGCCCGTCGCCGCGATCGGCCGCCTTCGCCTTCTCGTCCGGCCGCGAGGCATGGCACTCGAAACAATCGACGCGCACGGCGGCGTACGAATGGCACGTGCGGCAGAAGTGCTTCGGATCGGAATAGGCGACCGCCTTGCCGTCCGCCCCCTTCACGGCATGGCAGGACACGCAATTGGCGAGGCTGAACTGCTTCGCGCGGACGCCCTCGTGCATCGTCTCGTCGCGCTGATGCAGCAGCGTCTTCATGTGATTGCGCCGCATGAAATCCGTATCCGCGACGCATTTTTCCGCCGTCGCGGGCCTGGCGGGCTGCGGCGTCGGCGTGCGGCCGGCCTCCGCCGCGGCCTGCGCCGCGCCGAAGGCGGCGCCGGCCGCGACCAGCGCGGCAAACAGGAGACGGCGCAGCGACGATGCGGTCATGCCTATTCCCCGAGGCCCATCTGGATATAGCCGGTCGGGCAGACGTCGGCGCAGATGTGGCAGCCGATGCACTTCGCGTAATCGGTCGTCACGTAGCGCCCGACGGCGCGCTCCTTCTTCGGCACGCGGCTCACCGCTGTCTGCGGGCAGTAGATCACGCAATTGTCGCACTCGAAGCACAGGCCGCAGCTCATGCAGCGCTGGCCCTCCTTCTTCGCCTGTTCTTCCGTCAGCCGGACGATGCGCTCGTCGAAATCGCCGATCACCTTGTCGGCGTAGACATGCCGCTCCTCGCGCCGGTTGCGCTCGACATAGGCGAAATGTCCCTTGAACAGGTCCTTGTGCGGAATGATCTGCGTCGAGGAGCGGTCTTCGTAATTGTGGATCGCGAATTTCGCCTCGGACGTGCCGCGCGTCTGCGTGTGATCGTAGGGCGTAGGCTCGAGATTGCGGGCCTGCAGTTCCGCGAGAAGATTGAACTGGTGCACGTCCACCTTCGGACGCTTGTCCTCCAGCGCGCCGGCGAGGAAATGATCCATCGTCTGCGCCGCCACGCGGCCGTGGCCGATCGCCGTCGTCAGCAGGTGCGGCCGCACCGCGTCGCCGCCGGCGAAATGCTTGTCGAGCTTGCGCACCCGGTAGACAGGATCGACGGCGATGCCGCCGCGCCCGCCGTCGAGCTTTTCGAGACCCTGCGACAGGTCCGCCATCTGGCCGATGGCGGAAATCACCATGTCGCATTCGATCTCGTATTCCGTGCCGTCGATCGGCTGCGGCACGGTTCCCTTCATCGTGCACTTGCACATGCGCAGCGCCCGCGCGCGGCCGTCCGGACCCCGCACGACCTCGAGCGGCATGACGCCGCCCTGGATGTCGACGCCTTCGCGTTTGGCGTCCGCGCGCTCGTGCTCGGCGGCGGTCATCTGCTCGATCGGGAACAGCGAGGTCAGCACGATGTCCGCGCCCTCGCGGCGCAGCGCGCCGGCGACGTCGTGCGCCGTATAGCCGAACGTCGAGGCGTCGTGCGTGTCGTGCTGGTGGGCGGCGCTGATATGGCCGAGGCGGCGCGCGACGGAAGCGACGTCAATCGACGTGTCGCCGCCGCCGACGACGACGATCCTCTTGGCCGTCGAGAACACCCAGCCGCGGTTGAAGGCGTCGAGGAATTCGACGCCGGTGATGCAATTCTCGGCATCGGCGCCCGGCACGGGCAGCGGACGGCCGGACTGCGCGCCGATCGCCCAGAAGATCGCGTCGTAGTCGCGTTCGAGCCCCTCGACCGTCACGTCGACGCCGACGCGCACGCCGGTGCGCGCGCTCACGCCGTCCAGCGCGAGAATGCGGCCGATCTCGGCGTCGAGCATGTCGCGCGGCGTGCGATAGCCGGGAATGCCGAAGCGCATCATGCCGCCGAGCTTCTCGTGCATCTCGAAGATCGTGACGGCATGGCCCTTCATCCGCAGGAAATAGGCCGCGGCCAGTCCGGCCGGGCCGCCGCCGACGACGGCGACCGCCTTGCCCCCGAGCGCGGGCGGCGCCGGCAGGGCCGTCCCGTTCTCGATCGCCCAGTCGCCGACATATTGCTCGACGGCGTTGATGCCGACGAAATCGTCGACCTCGTTGCGGTTGCAGCCGTCTTCGCAGGGCGCGGGGCAGACGCGGCCCATCGTCGCGGGAAAGGGATTGGCCGAGACCATGCGCTCGAAAGCGTATTGCTGCCACGGCATGCCCGCGACCGGCGGCTTGTCCATGCCGCGCGCAATCTGCAGCCAGCCGCGGATGTCGTGGCCGGACGGGCAGCCGCCCTGGCACGGCGGCGTGCGATGCACGTAGGTCGGGCATTTGTAGGATTTGTCGGCCTGGAAGATCTTGGTCGTCAGATCGGTCCAGTTCCACATGCTCTCGCCGTTCTGGAAGCGGCGGTGCGTCGGCTTGGTGTTGGGGCTCTGGTCGTTCATCGCCGTCTCCTCACGCCTCGGCGCCAGCGGGCTGGCCCAATGCGTCGAATTCTTCCGCCTGTCGCGAACCGGTGAGCAGGATGGCGTTTGACACCATCTGGTGCACGCTCACGATCCCGTCCATCTCGAAGCCGTATTGCGGCAGGATCTTCGAGAATTGCGCCTTGCAGATCGCGCAGATCGCCGCCATGTGCGTCACGCCGTGTTCGTCGGCGACATCCTTCAGCGCGCGCATGCGCGGCTGCGCGCCCTTGATGCGCACGTCCATGAGTTCGTCGGTCAGCAGGCCCCCGCCGCCGCCGCAGCACAGCGTCTTCTCGTGGATCGTCTCCGGCGCCATGTCGTAGAAATGGTTGCAGGTCGCGCGCAGGATGGCGCGCGGAATCTCGAATTGCCCGCCCGGCCTGTCGCCCATGCGCGAGGCGCGCGCGACATTGCAGCTGTCGTGGAACGTCAGCCTGAATTCGTCGTTCTTCGACTTGTCGAACCGGAGCCTGCCCTTCTCCATGAGATCGAACGTGAATTCGCAGATGTGCTGCGGCACGGGATAGGCGCGGTCGAGGAAGTCGAAGGGGCCGGCGAGCGTGTCGAGGAACGAATAGGCGACGCGCCAGGCGTGGCCGCATTCGCCAAACACCAGTCGCTTGACGCCGAGATCACGCGCCGCCTTGGCGATGCGCTGCGCGACCTTCTGCATGTTCTCCTGCGAGCCGACGAACATGCCGAAATTCGCGGCTTCGGACGCATAGGTCGACAGCGTCCAGGAAACGCCGGACTCGTGCAGCACCTTGGCGTAGCCGATCAGCCCCTCCATGTGCGGCGAGGCGAAGAAGTCGGCGCTCGGCGTCACCAGCAGGATATCGGCGCCCTGCACGTCGAGCGGCAGCTTGACGGGCACGCCAGTGTCTTCCTCGATCTCCTCCTCGAGACTTTCCAGCGTGTTCCTCAACGCCTTGGGCGGCAGGCCGAGGTTGTTGCCGATGTTGAAGACCTTGCCGATGATCTCGTTCGAATATTTCTGGCCGAGCCCGATCGTGTCCATGATGTCGCGCGCGGCCATGGAAATCTCGGCCGTGTCGATGCCGTAGGGGCAGAAGACCGAGCAGCGGCGGCATTGCGAGCACTGGTGGAAATAGGAATACCAGTCGTCCAGGACCTCTTTCGTCAGATCCTCTGCCCCGACCAGCCACGGCGCGATCTTGCCCGCCCAGGTGAAGTGACGGCGATAGACCTTGCGCAACAGGTCCTGCCGCGCGACCGGCATGTTCTTCGGGTCGCCGGTGCCGAGGAAATAATGGCACTTGTCCGTGCAGGCGCCGCATTTCACGCAGGAATCGAGATAGACGCGCAGCGCGCGACTATTGTCGAGGAGTTCGCCGAGCCGCGAGATCGCCTTGTCGTGCCAGTCCTCGACCAGTTCGCCGGGAAAGCCGAGCGGCTGGTTGTGCTGCGCCGCCGCGACATAGGGCTTGGAGCCCGCCATCGCGCCGCAGGCGAGCTGCGGCAGTTCGATCGGGTCGCCGAGCACCCTTTCCTTCGGCTTGAAATCGGACGAAACGGCGGCCATGCGTCTCTCCTCAGGCCTTGGCTTGCGGCTTCAGCAGACCGCGCGGCGCGTATCGGCGTTCGCGCGTATCGTCGGCCTGGTTGCGCGTCGGGCTGAAGAACACGCCGGGCGCGTGCAGCAGCTTCGAGAAGGGGAAGACGACCATCAGCGCCAGCACGAGCGACAGGTGGACGAGCAGGTTGACGTCGGCCGGCAGCGGCCGCCAGTCGAAATAGAGGAGGCCGAGGAAGAACGCCTTGACCGCGACGATGTCGGTATGAGCGACGAACTTCATGCTGAGCCCGCTCACGCCGATCATGACGAGCAGCGCGAGCATCAGATGGTCCGAAGGGCCGGTGATGTAGCGGACGCGCTCGACGACGATGCGGCGCCCCCACAGCAGCAGCAGGCCCGCCACCATCGAGAAGCCCGCCAGCACGCCGAGCGGCTGCATGAGCGCGACGATCTCGGGCACGGGCTGCAGGAAATAGCGCAGGTGCCGGAACAGCACGACGGCCAGCGACACATGGAAGAGCCAGCCGAAGGCCCATGTCCATTTGTTGGACTTGAACAGGCTTTCGAACAGCACGACCTCGCGCGCCATGCGCAGCGCCACGCCGCCGCGCGTGACCGGCGCCGGCGTCGTCGGAATCTTCAGCGGCGCGGGCGTCGTCGCATAGAGCCGGATGCGAAGGGCCAGCCCCACGACGAGGATGGCCGTCGCCAGATAGAACAGGATCGCGAAGACCGCCGTAAGCATGAGTCCTCCCTCGGCCGCGGGCTTGTCGCCTCCCGTCGGCCGGGTTTCGCGCTCGATGACGCCGAACGACGCGGTGAAGCGTCAGACGCAGCCGGTCGGCTTCGGCAGGCCGGCGATCTTGCACGCCTGCTTGGCCGGGCCGTAGGGGAAGAGAGCGTAGAGCGCCTTCTGGTCGCCCTTCTCCTTGCCGAACTTCTTGGTCATTTCCTTCACCAGGATGCGCACCGCCGGCGCGATCTGGTATTCCTCGTAATATTCGCGCAGGAAGTTCACGACTTCCCAGTGGTCCGGCGTCATGTCGATCTGCTCGCTCTTGGCGATCAGCCCGGCGAGTTCCGGCGTCCACTGGCCGATGTCCTTGAGATAGCCCTCTTCGTCATGCTCGGCGACGAGACCATCGATCTCGTAGGCGGTCATCGTGCTCATACCTGTCCTCCTGCTCTCGTTCCGTTTACTCGCCCGATCCGCGCCGGATCGTCACAGCCATGCGCACACGCGCGCCTTCTCTCCCGCCAGATCGACGAAGCCCGCATAATCGACGAGCTTCACGCCTTCCAGCACGTCTTCCGGCTTCATGCCGCGCGCCGCCAGATCGGGGCCGAGCGCGTAGATCGCGCAGCTCGACAGTTTGGCGGCGAGCGCGGGCGCGAAAGTCGTGCCCTTGCGCGCGCCCACCACGCCGTCCTCGATCATCAGTATCGCGTCGCCGACGTTCGCATGCGCCAGGCAGGTCGCAAACGAATTGCGATCGAACGGCGACTTGTTGATCGTGTGCAGCGTTCCCATCGCGTCCTCAGAAACTCAGGATGACATCTTGGGCCGCGATCAGCGCGGCCATTTCTGAACGGTCGACGAAGAACAGCGACGGCTTCTCGGCATAATCCTCGTTCTCGTCCTCGTAGACGATCGGCATCAGGTCGCCGGCGGTCAGCCCGCGCTCGGCGAGCGATTCCTTCTCGACATAGAGCTTGCGCACCTCGTAGTCGCCGAGCGCGCGATAGGTCTTGGAGAAATTCTTCATGCCGACGCCGCCCGTCTCCTGGTTGGCCATCAGCTGGTAGACGCCATCGTCGATGAAGGCGAGACTCACGTCCTGCTCGAAGGCGGCGCCGATCAGAACCACTTCGAGCGATTCCAGCGCATAGATCGAGCCGTAGGGCGCCTTGCGGTTGATGTAGAGAAATCTCTTCCTGTTGTCGTCCGACATGTCGCCCTCAATCGCCGAACGTGACCAGACGGTCGGCCTCGATGCCGGCCTCGATCAGCTGGCCCAGTCCCGAAATGCGGAACCCCGGCGCGATATTGTCGCCGTCCTTGCCCTGCCGCTTGGCCTCGTTCGCGTCGAGAATGCCGCGCCGTTGCGCCGCCGCAATACAGACCACGAGATCGACCCCGTGCTTCTCGGCAAGCTCGCTCCACAGCTTCTGCAGGTTGCGGTCGTCCTGCGGCGGCACGGTGTAGCGCGTGCCGTTGTTCACCCCGTCGTGATAGAAGAAGACGCGAAAGATCTCGTGTCCCTTCTCCAGTGCGGCGGCCGCGAAGCGATAGGCGGAATCCGACGCCTGATGCGTGTACGGTCCCTCGTTGACGACAATCCCGAAACGCAAGCCCGTCTCCCCTTTCGCCTCGCCTCTCGGCCTTCTCAGAAGCGCACGTGCGCCGACATGTTCATCGTCTTGCGCGCGCCTGTCCAGGTGTCGAGGTGATGCTTGGTGAAGGCGAAATCGCACAATTCGAAGAAACGCGGCCAGCCGATGCGCTCGATCCACTCGCCGAGCCGCTCGTAGTCGCGGCCGTGCTCCTTGTAGGCGTAGAGGATCTTCTTCACGACCGCCTCGACCTCCGGCCAGCGCGGCGCGTTGTTGGGCAGGTTGGCGACCACCAGCTTGTGGAAGGTCGGCTTGGAGCGCGCATTGGAATGCTTGCCGCCGACCCACACCGCGATCTTGGTCGAATCCGCGCCGTTGATCTGCATGGGCGGGCACGGCGGATAGCAGGCGCCGCAGCACACGCATTTCTTTTCGTCCACTTCGAGCGACGGCACGCCGTTGACCATGGCCGGACGGATCGCCGCGACGGGACAGCGCGCGACGACCGCGGGGCGCTCGCAGACCTTGGACACGAGGTCGTGGTTGATCTTCGGCGGCTTGGTGTATTGCACGTTGATCGAGATGTCGCCCTGCCCGCCGCAATTGATCTGGCAGCAGGACGTGGTGATGCGCACGCGGTTCGGCATTTCCTCGTGCGTGAACTCGTGGTGCATCATGTCCATCAGGCTCTTGACGACGCCCGACGCGTCGGTGCCCGGAATGTCGCAATGCAGCCAGCCCTGCGTATGCGAGATCATCGACACGGAATTGCCCGTGCCGCCGACGGGAAAGCCGTTGTTCTCCAGCGCGGCGATCAGCGGCTCGACCTTGTCGACCGAACTCAGCATGAACTCGATGTTCGAGCGCGTGGTGAAGCGGACATGCCCTTCCGCGAACCTGTCGCCGATGTCGCAGAGCAGGCGGATCGTGTAGACGTCCATCTGGCGCTGCGTGCCCGCGCGCACGGTCCAGACCTCTTCGCCGGTCTTGGAGACGTGGTGCAGCACGCCGGGGCGCAGACGGTCGTGCCACGCCCAGTTGCCGTAGTTCTTCTTGAGAACCGGATGCATGTACAGGAACGGGTCCGGCACGCCGGTTTCGACGGGTCGACGCGGCTGAACGGCGACATTCATCTTGAGAACTCCTCCCGAAAGTCTCTCGGTCCGGCCGCAGCGCGCGCCGCGGCGGTCCGGCGTCTTATTCCGCAGCGGCGCGCGCGTCCTTGTGCAGCTTGCGCTCGAAATATTTCTCCGCTTCCGCCGTGAAATCGTCCGTGCGGACGAAGCAGGAGGTGCGGGGATGGTTGACCATGTTCGGATCGGGGTCGATGCCGAGCGCCTCGATGAAGGCCGGCAGGCCGATGCGGTCCATCGTCTCGCCGATCCGCTCGTGCTCGAGCGCGTTGTCGGCGAAGAATTCGAGCAGGCTGCGCCCGAATTCCTTGAGCTTTTCGAAATCTTCCTCGGTGTCGAGCTTCATGAACGGCACGATCATCGTGCCCATGAGGTCGCCGACCTTCAGCGCCCGCTTGCCGCCGATCAGGATCGAGGCGCCGCGGTCGTCGCCCGGCGACAGCGCCTTGGTCATCACGTTGAGACAGTGCATGCAGCGCACGCAGGACCTGTTGTCGACGTCGAGCGTATCGTCGTCGTTGAGGCTCAGCGCCCGCGTCGGGCACATGGCGATCACATGGTCGATCGCATATTTGCGGCCGACGCGCGCCACATATTTCTTCACTTCCTCCTGGTCGACCTTCATGTCGTCGCGCCAGGTGCCGATCACGGCGAAGTCGGCGCGATGGATCGCGTTCACGCAATCGTTGCCGCAACCGGAGAACTTGAACTTGAACTTGTAGGGCAGCGCCGGACGATGCATCTCGTCCAGGAACTCGTTGATGACCGTGCGATGCGCGCGCACTTCGTCGTAGCACGACATTTCGCAGCGCGCGTGGCCGACGCAGCTCATCGACGTGCGCAGCGCAGGCCCCGCGCCGCCGAGGTCGAAGCCGATCTCGTTCAGGTCGTCGAACGCCTTCTGGACGTTTTCGGTCGAACAGCCCTGGAACATGATGTCGCCGGACTGGCCGTGGAAGGCGATCAGGCCCGAACCGTGCTTCTCCCAGATGTCGCACATCTGGCGCAGCAGGTCGGTCGTGTAGTGGAAGCCCGCCGGCGGCTGGACGCGCAGCGTGTGGAATTCCTTCGAGGCCGGAAACTTGTCGGCGACTTCGGAGAAGCGCGGGATCACGCCGCCGCCGTAGCCGAACACCGAGACCGTGCCGCCCTTCCAGTAGCCGAGGCGGTTCTCGTAGGAATGCTCGAGCTGGCCGAGCAGGTCGTTCATCATCGGGGCGTATTGCTTGTCCCCGGAATCGCGCAGCCGCTTGAGTCCGGTCACGAAGCTCGGCCACGGGCCGGTTTCGAGCTCGTCGAGAAGCGGAGTCGGATGCTTGTCCTTCGGCGTGGACGCGCCTTTCGCCTCGTCGTGCGACATGCCCTTGCTCCCTCCAGCGTCGCGCGCGAATCTCTCCCGCGCGCCTCCCACGTCCCGCCGCGGTCCTCGATCTGCGCGACCCTTTGACGGGAAACACGATTCGGACTTTTCATTTGGGCGTGACAACCTCATAATAACAAAAAATTTGAATATGAGAATAGGAAATCCGGCTAACACGCGCGCCGAGGCGGTTTTCGCCGGAATGCGGCCAGCTTGGCGATGGTCGAGGGAGGATGGAATGAGCGGCGCGCGCCTGCAGCAGGCGGATCTGGCGGTCGGCCGCGGCGGTCCCTTCGACCTCGCCGACGACGCCTCCTATCGCGCCTGGCGCGCGGCCAAGCTCGCGGCCTATCCGCGCGCCCTCGACGATCTGCGCGTCGACATCGTCGATCCCGTCGCGCTGACGCCGGCCGAGCGCGCCGCGATTCGCGAACGCTGCGCGCGGGCCAACATGGCCGTCTACAATCTCGTCGGCCCGCCGCGCGACGAAGCCGGGCAGCGCGCGGCCGTCCTGGCGCTGGGCGCGAGCCTCGGGCTGACCGCGATCGAGGATCACCGCTCGCGCGACGGCGACGGCCTCGTCGCGATCGAGGTCGTCGAGAGCGGCGGCCGGCTCGGCTATATTCCATACACCAGCCGGCCGATCGCCTGGCATACGGACGGCTATTACAATTACCACGGCCCGGGCCGCGCGGTTCAGGCGATGCTGCTGCATTGCGTGCGCGACGCCGACGGCGGCGACAACCGCCTTCTCGACCACGAGATCGCCTACCTGCGGCTGCGCGACGAGGACCCCGCCCATGTCGCCGCGCTCATGCATCCACAGGCCATGACCATTCCCGAGAACGTCGAGCCGGACGGCCGCGTGCGGCCGGTCAACGTCGGGCCGGTCTTCTACATCGAGCCGCGCTCGGGCGCCCTCGGCATGCGCTATACGGCGCGCACGCGCTCCATTCTCTGGCGCGAAGACGCCGCCACGCAGCGCGCCGTCGCCACGCTCGCGCGCATACTCGCGGACGATCCGCTGACCCTGACCGCGCGGCTGCGGCCGGGAACGGGCCTCGTCTGCAATAACGTCCTGCACGACCGCACGGGCTTCACGTCCGCAGGTCCGGCCGGGCGCCTGCTGTACCGCATCCGCTATCACGGGCGGGTCGCCTGATCCGCGACCGCGAGGAAACGTCATGGTATATGTCAGCGAACTGATGATCGCCCATCCCGAAACAACCAGCTTCAGGCAGCTGGAGGAGCATGTCGCGCAGGCCGCGCGCGATGGCGAAATCCACCTGTACATGGACATCAAGCCGGAATATCCGGACACGCCGCCGAAATGGGAGACGCGGCTCGAAATCGTCTTCTACCAGGCGGAGCGAAAGAGGGAATGAGCGAGCCCGAACGCGCGAAACTCGAAACGATCCAGGCGCCCTACGGGCGCGAACTGAGGCTGGAAGAGCTGCGCTACGAGACCGGCATGCGCATCCTGCGCGTGACGATCCGCGAGGGCCGACGCTTCACCACGCTCGACCTCGATCCGCAGCGGGCGCGCGAAGTCGCCGCCGCGCTCGGCGCCTGGGCCGGGTCGGCGGGCGCGGAAAGCTGAGGCATGAGTCGAAGGTATGAGCGCCGCGCTCAACCGGTGCTCCAGATGCGCGGGCGCTTCATGCCGGCGATCCGGCAGGCCTGCCCCGCGTATCCGTAAGGGAACAGTTCGAATATCCGGTTGCGCGACACGCCGTGCGTCTCGCTCAGGTGGCGGATGACGAAGCGCACGTCCGGCGACACCTGATGTTCCTCGCGAAACAAGCGCATGAAACGAATCGCGGACCAGTGCTCGGGCGTCAGCTCGATGTCGAGCGCGCGCGCCGTCTGCGCGGCCCAGGCTTCGGTCCAGTCCTCGGGATCGACCAGGTAGCCCTCATTGTCCAGCGCCGGCTCCGCCATCGTTTCCCCTCCCTCGACACAGCAAGACAGACGCGTCGCGCAGCCGGAACTTGACGGCGCACAATTGGACAAATCATAATACACGAATATAACAATATCGAAACGCGTCCACCGCGACGCATCGAACGCGGGGCGGGCGCGCAAGAATCCGCGCCGCCGGTTCGGCGCCGCGACAACAAGAAAGACGGCCTGCCGGACAGGCCGCTGAAAGCGCAGCGCGCGATCTAGGGAGAATGGGGACGGACATGGCGGAAATCGTGATTATGGGCGCGGGCCTCGCCGGCGCGATCATGGCCTATGAGATGAAGGACCAGATGCGGCCGGAGGACAAGCTCACGGTCGTCACCAAGGATCCGGTCTATCACTTCGTTCCCTCCAATCCCTGGGTCGCCGTCGGCTGGCGGACGCGCGAGGCGGTTCAGGTCGATCTCGCGCCGACTTTCGCGCGCCGCGGCATCGGCTTCAAGCCCGTCCCCGTCTCGAAGGTCGCGCCGCAGGAAAACTACATCGAGCTCGAAGACGGCTCCAGGCTCTCCTACGATTATCTGGTCATCGCCACCGGTCCCGAACTCGCGTTCGACGAGATCGAGGGCCTCGGCCCCCACGGCGGCTTCACCAATTCGATCTGCCATGTCGATCACGCGCTGAAAGCGTCGGTTTCCTTCGAGGAATTCTGCAAGAATCCGAAGCCGATCGTGGTCGGCGCCGTGCAGGGCGCGAGCTGCTTCGGCCCGGCCTACGAATTCACCTTCATCCTCGACACCGAGCTGCGCCGTCGCAAGATCCGCGACAAGGTGCCGATGACCTTCGTCACCGCCGAACCCTATATCGGCCATCTCGGCCTCGACGGCGTCGGCGACACCAAGGGCCTGCTCGAAAGCGAGATGCGCGAGCATCACATCAAGTGGATGACCTCGACGCGCGTGAAGAAGGTCGAGGACGGCAAGATGCACGTCGAGGAGGTCAATCCCGACGGTTCGGTGAAGACGGCGGCAGAGCTTCCGTTCGGCTTCTCGATGATCCTGCCGGCCTTTCGCGGCATCAAGCCGCTGATGGGCCTCGAGGGCCTCGTCAATCCGCGCGGCTTCGTCATCGTCGACAAGCACCAGCGCAATCCGACCTTCCAGAACGTCTTCTCGGTCGGCGTCTGCGTCGCCATCCCGCCGATGGGCGCGACGCCCGTGCCCTGCGGCGTGCCGAAGACCGGCTTCATGATCGAATCCATGGTCACCGCCACCGCGCTCAACATCGGGGCCATGCTGCGCGGCCAGGCGCCGCGGCATCAGGGAACGTGGAACGCCGTCTGCCTCGCCGATTTCGGCGATTCCGGCGTCGCCTTCGTCGCGCAGCCGCAGATTCCGCCGCGCAACGTCAACTGGGCCTCGTCCGGCAAATGGGTGCACGCGGCCAAGATCGCCTTCGAGAAATACTTCATCCGCAAGATGCGCAAGGGCGAGAGCGAGCCGTTCTACGAGACCGCGGCCCTCAACATGCTCGGCATCTCCAAGCTGAAGCAGGTCGTCAGCGACTGATCGGAGCGATGGGCGCAAGCAGCGCGACCGCGGCCGGCGACGAAGACGGCCGCCGCGCCGCTCGCTACAATGCGCGCGGGAAACCGCGCAATCCGAGCCAGGGAGCCGGCGGCCAGCATGTCCGCATTGATCAGCCCGCAACGCCGCCAGGCGATCGTCGAAACGGTCCTGCCGTTTCTGGCGTGGCTGCCGATGGTCAATCGCCGCTCCATGTCCGCGGATGTGAGCGCCGGCCTGACGGGCGCGATCGTGGTGCTGCCGCAGAGCGTCGCCTTCGCGACCATCGCCGGCATGCCGCCGGAATACGGGCTTTACGCCGGCATGATCCCGGCCATCGTGGCCGCGCTCTACGGCTCCTCGTGGCACCTAGTCTCGGGTCCGACGACCGCCGCCTCCATCGTTCTGTTCTCGGCGCTGGCGGCGCGCGCCGAGCCGGGCTCCGCGCAATATGTCGCGCTGGCGCTCACCCTGACGCTCATGGTCGGGCTGATCGAGCTCGCGCTCGGCGTTCTCAAGCTCGGAACCATCGTCAATTTCATTTCGCATTCCGTCGTCGTCGGCTTCACCGCCGGCGCCGGCGTGATGATCGCGATCAGCCAGGTCCGCCATTTCCTCGGCATCGACGTGCCGCGCGGCGCGCGGTTCCACGAGACCTTCCTGCATGTCGCCGTCAACGCGGACCAGATCGTGCCCGCCATCGCCGCGGTGGCGATCATCACGCTGGTCACCGGCATAGCGATGCGACGCTACCTGCCGCGCGTGCCCTACATGATCGTCGCGATCGTCGTGGGGAGCTTGGCGGCCGCGCTCATCGGCGCCTATTCGGACGCGCAGATCCCCGCGCTCGGCGCCATTCCGGCGAGCCTGCCGGCGCTGTCCATGCCGAGCTTCGATCCCGGCGTCTGGCGCGAACTCGCGCCCTCGGCCGTCGCCGTCTCCATGTTCGCCCTGACCGAGGCCCTCTCGATCGCGCGCTCGCTCGGCATGCGCAGCGGCCAGCACATCGATCCGAGCCAGGAATTCGTCGGGCAGGGCCTGTCGAACATCGCGGGCTCGTTCTTTTCCGGCTATGTCGCGACCGGCTCCTTCAATCGCAGCGGCGTCAACTACGACGCGGGCGCCAAGACGCCGCTGGCGGCCGTGCTCGCCGGCCTCTTGCTGATGATCGGCGTGCCCTTCATCGCGCCCTTCGCCAAATACCTGCCCAATGCGGCGATGGCGGGCATTCTCATGCTGGTGGCCTGGGGCCTGATCGACTGGCGCCACATCACGCAGATCGTTAAGACCAGTCGCGAGGAGACCGCGATCCTGGCCGTCACCTTCTTCGCGACGCTGGCGCTCGATCTCGAGGTCGCGATCCTCCTCGGCATCGTCCTGTCGCTGCTGCTCTATCTCAACCGCACCTCGAATCCGCGCCTCGTGCCGCGCGTGCCCGATCCGATGAGCTCGGGCCGCAAGTTCACCCATCCCGGCCCGGACCTGCCGGAATGCCCGCAGTTCCGCATCATGCGGCTCGACGGTTCGCTGTTCTTCGGCGCGGTTTCGAGTTTCACCGAAGCCGTCCGCGACATCGAGGACGATACGCCCGACTGCCGGTTCGTCGCGATCGTCATGACAGGCGTCAACTTCGTCGATATCGGCGGCGCCGAGGCGATCGTGGCGGCCGCAAGGCGGTTTCGCGCGCGCGGCGGCGACCTCTATCTCATCCGCATCAAGGACCAGACGCGGGACCTGCTGGAACGCGGCGGATATCTCGGGGAGATCGGCGAGAGAAACATTTTCTGGTCCAAGACCGACGCCTTGCGCTCCATCTACCGGCGTCTCGACTACGACGTCTGCCGCAGGTGCAACCTTCGCGTCTATGTCGAATGCGTGCGGCTCGGCAAGCAGGAGCCGCAGGACGACGACGACGAGGCGCCGCGCGCGGTCGACAGGTCGCGTCGATGAACGCCGATACAATCGCATCGGGCGCGCCGCGCCGGCTCGCGACATTCGCGCCATTCCTGAAATGGGCGCCGCTCGTCAGCGGCCGCAACCTTCGCGCCGATCTGCTGGCGGGGCTGACGGGCGCGATCGTCGTGCTGCCGCAGGGCGTGGCTTTCGCCACGATCGCCGGCATGCCGCCGCAATACGGGCTCTACGCCTCGATTGCGCCGACGATCGTCGCTGCGCTGTTCGGCTCGTCCTGGCATCTCGTCGCCGGCCCCTCGACCACGGCCTCGCTCGTTCTGGCCGCCTCGCTCGCGCATTTCGCGACGCCCGGCACGTCCTACTACGTCCAGCTCGCGATGACGCTCGCGATCATGACGGGACTTATCGAGCTCGCGCTCGGTCTCGCCAGGCTCGGCGTCATCGTCAATTTCATCTCTCATTCCGTCGTGATCGGCTACACGGCCGGCGTCGGCGCGCTCATCGTCGCGACGCAGGCGTCGACGTTCTTCGGTTTCCACATGCCGGCCGACCACGATTTCCTCCCGGCCGTCTGGGACACGATATCGAATCTCCCCCGCCTGTCGGTCCCCGAGACCATCGTCGCCTTCGCCACGCTCGGCGCAGGCGCGCTGTCGCGCAGGCGGTTGCCTCGCGTGCCGTACATGCTGCCGGCGCTTTTCGTCGGCGGACTGGTCGGCGCAGCGATCAACCTGTGGTCGCCGGGCGCCGTGGTCGTTGTCGGCGCGCTGCCGGCGGAACTGCCGCCATTGTCCGCGCCGAGCTTCGATCCGCACACCTGGCGCATCCTTATGCCGACCGCGCTCGCCGTCGCCATTTCCGCGCTCAACGAAGTCGTGTCCATCGGCCGCGCGATTGCCGCGCGCACCGAACAGGACGTCGACATCAACCAGGAGTTCGTCGGACAGGGACTGGCCAACATCGTCGCGCCCTTCTTCTCGGGCTACGTGGTGTCGGGATCGTTCAACCGCAGCGCGCTCAACTACGAATCCGGCGCGCGCACGCCGCTCGCGGCCATTTCTGCCGGCGTCTTTCTGCTCGGGCTCGTCGTTTTCGCCGCCCCGCTCGCCGCCTATCTGCCGAAATCGGCGATGGCGGCGTCGCTGGTGATGATCGGGTGGGGTCTGATCGACCGGCGCTCGATCCGGAACATCTGGGACATGAGCCGCGCCGAGCGCTGGGTCTTCGTCATCACGATCTTCACCGCGCTGTTCATTCACATCCAGGTGTCGATCTTCGTCGGCGTCGCGCTGTCGCTGCTGATCTTCCTATATCGCACCTCGACGCCGGAACTGCGCCGCCGCGTGCCCGATCCGATGAGCCCGAACCGCAAGTTCACCGACGTGCGGCCGGACCTGCCCGAATGTCCGCAGTTCAACTTGCTTCGCCTCGATGGCGCGCTCTATTTCGGGGCAGTGGCGAGCTTCCGCGACTCCATGCGCAGGCTCGAGGCCGATGCGCCGAACTGCAGGCAGATCGCCATCGTGATGACCGGCGTGAATTTCATCGATCTGGCGGGCGCAGAGGCGCTGGCGCTGGAGGCGCGCAAGCTGCGCGCGCGCGGCGGCGGCCTCTACCTCATCCGCCTGAAGGAGCGCGCATCCGAATTTCTCGCGCGTGGGCAATACGCGGACATGATCGGCCGGGAGAACATGTTCATGTCGAAGACGACGGCCCTGCGCGAGGTCTACCGCCATCTCGACTACGCGATCTGCAGGGATTGCAAGCTGCGCGTCTTCGTCGAGTGCGCGCGCCTCGGCAAGCAAGAGCCGCGCGACGACGCAGCCGAACCCCTGGGCTCGAAATAGATCAAGCGACGCAAGCACCGTCCATCGACAGGCAGCCAGATGCTCAACGACCCCGCGATCGAACTCTCGCCCACCGTCGCCGACGAGGTGAAATACACGACCTGCTACATGTGCGCCTGCCGCTGCGGCATCAAGGTGCACGTGAAGGACGGTCTGATCCGCTACATCGAGGGCAACAGGAACCATCCGGTCAACAAGGGCGTGCTGTGCGGCAAGGGCTCGTCGGGCATCATGCAGCACTATTCGCCGGCGCGCCTGCGCAAGCCGCTGAAGCGGGTCGGCGAGCGCGGCAAGGGCGAATTCGTCGAGATCGAATGGGACGAGGCGCTGTCGCTGGCGACCGAATGGCTCGGCAATATCCGCAAGACCGATCCGAAGAAGCTCGCCTTCTTCACCGGCCGCGACCAGAGCCAGTCCCTGACCGGCTGGTGGGCGATGCAGTTCGGCACGCCGAATTTCGCCGCGCACGGCGGCTTCTGCTCGGTCAACATGGCGGCCGCCGGCCTCTACACGATCGGCGGCTCGTTCTGGGAATTCGGCGAGCCCGACTGGGATCGCGCGAAATACCTGATGATCTTCGGCGTCGCCGAGGACCACGATTCCAACCCGATCAAGACCGGCCTCGGCAAGATGAAGGGCCGCGGCGCCAAGGTCGTCTCGGTCAATCCGGTACGCACCGGCTATTCGGCTGTGGCCGACGAATGGATCGGCATCAGGCCGGGCACGGACGGCCTGTTCGTGCTCGCGCTCATCCACGAATTGCTCAACGCCGACAAGATCGATCTCGACTATCTCGTGCGCTACACCAATGCGCCGTGGCTGGTCGTCCAGGCGCCGGGCGCGCCGGACCACGGCCTGTTCGCGCGCGACGCCGATGGCGACCCTCTGTGCTTCGACAAGAACACGAAGACGATCGTGAAGGCGAAGGAGATCGACATCGCGCCGGCGATCGTCGGCGAGGTCGAACTCGCCGATTGCCGCATGGCCGTGCCCGCGTTCCAGCTGATCGCCGAGCGCTACATGGACGCGCGCTACAGCCCCGACGCGGTTGCCGCGCAATGCGGCGTGAGCGCGGACCAGATCCGCCGCATCGCCGCCGAACTCGCCGACGTCGCCTTCAACCAGGCGATCAGCGTCGACGTCGAATGGACGGACTGGGCCGGCCGCAAGCACGACAAGTTCATCGGCCGTCCCGTCGCCATGCACGCCATGCGCGGCATCTCCGCGCATTCGAACGGTTTCCACACCTGCCGCGCGATCCACTTCCTGCAGGTGCTGCTCGGCGCCGTCGAATGTCCCGGCGGCTTCCGCTTCAAGCCGCCGTTCCCCAAGCCCGCGCCGCCCGGCCCCAAGCCGTCGGGCAAGACCTATGCGCCGATGACGCCGCTGCCGGGCATGCCGCTCGGCTTCACCGCCGGGCCGGACGACCTCCTGCTCGAGGCCGACGGGACGCCGGTGCGCATCGACAAGGCCTACAGCTGGGAGGCGCCGGTCGCCTCGCACGGGCTGATGCACATGGTCATCACCAATGCGTGGAAGGGCGATCCCTACAAGATCGACACGCTGTTCATGTACATGGCCAACATGTCCTGGAACAGCACGATGAATACCAAGGGCGTCATGGAGATGCTGACGGACAGGGACCCGTCGACCGGGGAGTACAAGATCCCGCGCATCATCTATTCCGACGCCTACGCCTCGGAGACCGTCTCCTACGCCGATCTCGTCCTGCCGGACACGACCTATCTCGAGCGCTGGGACTGCATCTCGCTGCTCGACCGCCCGATCTGCGAGGCCGATGGTCCCGCCGACGCGATCCGCCAGCCGATCGTCGAGCCCGATCGCGACGTGCGCGCCTTCCAGACCGTTCTGCTCGATCTCGGCGCGCGGCTGAAACTGCCCGGCATGACGAGGGACGACGGCGCGCCGAAATATCCCGGCGGCTATCCCGACTACATCGCCAATCACGAGCGCGCGCCGGGCATCGGCCCGCTCGCCGGCTGGCGCGGCGAGAACGGCGACCAGCACGGGCGCGGCGCGTCCAACGCGAAGCAGCTCGACGCCTATGTTGCGCACGAATGCTTCTGGCATCACGAGCTTTCGCCCGACCAGAAGTTCTTCAAATTCGCGAACAGGTCCTATCTCGAGTTCGCCAGGCACATGGGCTTCATCGGCTCGACCGACCAGATCGTGATCCAGCTCTATTCCGAGCCCCTGCAGAAATTCCGCCTCGCCGCCGAAGGCCACGGCGCCGCGCAGCCGCCCGACAACATGCGCGAGCGGCTGAAGGCGACAATGGACCCGCTGCCGATCTGGTACGAGCCCTTCGAGGAGGCGATGGTCGACAAGCAGGCCTATCCGCTGCACGCGCTGACCCAGCGCCCGATGATCATGTATCACTCCTGGGGCTCGCAGAACGCGTGGCTGCGCCAGATCCTCGGCCGCAACAAGCTCTACGTCTCAACCGTGAAAGCAAGGGAGCTCGGCCTCGAGGATGGCGACTGGGCGCGCGTGACGAGCCACAATGGTACGATCAAGGCGCAGATCAAGACGATGGAGGGCGTCAATCCCGACACGGTCTGGACCTGGAACGCGATCGGCAAGCGCGCGGGCTCCTGGACGCTGGCGCCCGACGCGCCGGAGGCGAAGAAGGGCTTCCTGCTCAACCATCTCATCAGCGAATTGCTGCCGCCGGAAAAGGACGGGCGCCGCCTCGCCAATTCCGATCCGGTCACCGGACAGGCGGCCTGGTTCGACCTGCGCGTGCGCATCGAGAAATGCGAGGCGGGCGCCGAAGTCAGCGAGCCGCAATTCCCCGACCTGCCGCGTCCGCCCGGCGTCGCTCCCGCCCCGACCGTCAACCGTTTCGGCGCGCCCGGCGCGCGCGAAGCGCTGAGGCCGCGGAGGGACGCATGACCAGCCTTCCGACCGCGACCGGCGACAAGCGTCTCGGCCTCGTCATCGACCTCGACACATGCGTGGGCTGTCACGCCTGCGCGACGAATTGCAAGGAATGGAACACGTCCGGCCATTCCGCGCCGCTGACCGACGTCAACGCCTACCAGGCCGAGCAGCGCGGCGTCTGGTTCAACCGCGTCTTCACCTACGAGGTCGGCGGCCAGGGCCCGGCCGCGCGCACCGTGCATTTCCCGAAGAACTGCCTGCATTGCGAGCGCCCGGACTGCGTGACTGTCTGCCCGACGGGCGCCTCCTACAAGCGCGCGGAAGACGGCGTCGTGCTCATCGATCACGACAAGTGTATCGGCTGCAAATTGTGCTCGTGGGCCTGCCCCTACGGCGCGCGCGAATACGACGAAGACGTCGGCGTGATGAAGAAATGCACGCTATGCATCGACAAGATCTACAACACGAACCTGCCCGAGGCCGACCGCGTTCCCGCCTGCGTGGCGACCTGTCCGGCAAAGGCGCGCCACTTCGGCGATTTCGCCGATCCCGGATCCAACGTCTCGCAACTCGTGCGCGAGCGCGGCGGCTACGACCTGATGCCCGAGACCGGCTATCGGCCGACCAGCAAATACCTGCCGCCGCGCGCCGGCGCCGCCGCCGCCGGCGCGCCGAAGAAACTCGAACCCGTTCCCGATCTCGCCGGCGCCGGCAAGTTCCTGCGCTGGGTCGATCGCGTTCTGTCGAGATGACGACCGGCTCGCAATGACGAAACGAATTCATCGAATAGCGTTCTGAAGGCCCTGAAATGCATCCCGCCTATTCCGTCATCCTGTTCACGACCGCGTCGGGCGCGGGCTACGGGCTTCTCGCCCTGCTTGCGGTGTTCGGCGCGGCCGGAATCCTGCCGGCGCACACCTGGTTCGGCTTCGTCGGCATCGGCCTCGGCGTCGCGCTGGTCGCGGCGGGCCTGCTTTCCTCCACCTTTCATCTCGGCCGCCCTGAGCGCGCGATACGCGCCTTCACCCAATGGCGCTCCTCGTGGCTGGCGCGCGAAGGCGTCGCCGCGGTCGCGACCTTCGCGCCGGTCGCCGTATTCGGCGTCGGCTGGGTGTTCCTCAACGACATGTCCGGCCCCTTCGCCTGGGCGGGCGCGGCGACCGCCGTCATGGCCTTCGTCACCGTCTCCTGCACCGCGATGATCTACGCGAGCCTCAAGACCATCAGGCAGTGGAACAATGCGCTGACGCTGCCGGCCTATCTGGCGCTCGGGCTGGCGACCGGCGCCCTCCTGCTGGTGCTGGTCGCGGCGCTGTTCGGCGTCTATCGGCCGGCGTTCGCCACGCTGGCGCTGGCGCTGCTCGTCATCGGCCTCGTCATCAAGATCGCCTACTGGCGGCAGATCGACGCCGAACCGCCGCGCTCGACGCTGGGCACGGCCACCGGCCTCGATCGTTTCGGCGAGGTGCGGCTGCTGGAAATGCCGCACACGGAAGAGAATTTCATCATGCGCGAAATGGGCTATGCGGTCGCGCGCAAACATGCCCGCCGTCTGCGCCTGGTCGCCGCCTCCGCGCTGTTCGGCGTCCCGTCGGTCCTGCTGGCCTTCGCGCTGTGGAGCGGTCTGGGCTTTGTCATCGCGGCAAGTGCGCTGGCCACATTGAGCGCCGCCATCGGCGTGGCGGTCGAACGCTGGCTGTTCTTCGCCGAGGCGACGCACACGAGCATGATCTACTACGGGCGCGCCGCCTGACGGATAGACCGACTTATTCGAATATTATAAGATGTCGAAAGCCGAGGAAGCCGCGCGAATGCGCCGGGAGGAGCCATGTCGGAAGTCGAAAGCAACGGCGTCAACGCCAAGTCGATGACCATCATCGTCACCAAGGGCACGCTGGACTGGGCCTATCCGCCCTTCATCCTGGGCACGACCGCGGCCGCCATGGGCGTCGACGTCACCATGTTCTTCACCTTCTACGGCCTGTCGCTCCTGAAGAAGAAGCTCGATCTCGCCGTGTCGCCGCTCGGCAATCCCGCGATGAAGATGCCGATGATGGGCATGCACATGGGCATGCCCAATCTCGTCGGCATGCTGCCGGGCGTGGAAGCCGGCGCGACCGCCATGATGAAGGACATGATCAAGAAGAAGGGCGTCGCCTCGATCGAGGAGCTGCGCGAGGCGGCGATCGAATCCGACGTCAACATCATCGCCTGCCAGATGACGATGGACCTCTTCGAGTTCAAGAAAGAGGACATGATCGACGGCGTGAAGCTCGGCGGCGCCGCGACCTACATGGAACAGGCGCTGAAGTCGCACATCAACCTGTACATCTGAACCGGCGGGCGCTACGCGTCCGCGCCGACAAGGGAGGAAACTGCAATGGCCGACAAGACCCTCGACGCCAAAGGACTGAACTGCCCGCTGCCGATCCTGCGCGCCAAGAAGAGCCTGAAGGAAGTGCCGCGCGGCGGCACGCTGGAGATTCTCGCGACCGATCCGGGCTCCGTCGCCGACTTCGCCGCCTTCTGCAAGACGACGGGCAACGAACTCGTCGAGTCGACCGCCGACGGCGGCGTCTATCGCTTTCTCATCAAGCACACGGCCTGATCGGCGCGCCGCGATTGGAAAAGCCGGGCCCGCGCCCGGCTTTTTTGCTTTGCGGCCGTCAGTGCGTCGTCGCCTCGAGCTTGCCGATCAATCCGCCGAGATAGGCGTAGAAGAACGCTTCGTCGGCATAGCCCTCGATCCGGCCGATCTCCCTGCCCTCCTCGACGAGCACGAAGGTCGGCGTGAAGACGACGGGCCTGAGGCGCGCGAGATCGGCCGGCACGCCATCGGCGAGATCGACGCGCCGCAACGCCGCCTTCCGGCTTTCGGCGGTCTTCGCATAGGTCGCGCCCACCTCGGCGTTCCAGCGCGCGCACCAGACGCAGCCCGCGCGCTCGAAAACGACCAGCTCGGCCGCGCGCGCGCCGACCAAGCCGAGCGCGAGGAAGACCAGCGACAGCAGGGCCGATGCGGGACGTCTCATGACGGAACGCGTATCACGACGGCCGCAACGCGCAAACGCGCGACCTGGCGCGCTCCTGCTGCGCCGCGTCAATTCGACGATGCGCATATGTGTCTTTTTCGTTTCACGTTTCGATTTTGTTGCGCGCGCCTGTGGAGCTCACGCCATTGCGCTTGTCACATTTCGCGAACGAAGCAATTCTGGGACATTCAGTCCTTCATATAATGATACGCGAATATAAGACCATTGAAAACGGCCGAAGGGAGAAGCCGCATGCACTTCAGACCGACCCGCAGCCTCGCCGGCGCGCTCGCAATGGCCGCCACCGCCCTAGCCGCGCCGGCACACGCCACCGAGGGCTATTTCCAGGCCGGCTACGGCACGGTGCAGAAGGCGCAGGCAGGCGCAGGCGTCGCCAATCCGCAGGACGCGATGGCGCTGTCGATCAATCCGGCGGGCCTCGTCGACCTGCCGCACATGATCACCGGCGGCGCGACGATGTTCATGCCGTTCCGCGGCTATACCGGCACGGGCCCCGGCGGCCTGACCGCGCCCGGCGCCTTCGTCCCGCAGACGACGCGCATCGACAGCATCGACAATTATTTCGTGATGCCGCATTTCGCCTATTCCATGCCGATCGACGCCGATACGGCCTGGGGCGTCGCCATGTTCGGCAACGGCGGCATGAACACGACCTACCAGAACAGGCTCAACACCTTCCCGACGCCCAATTGCGCGGGCGGCGTGTTCTGCGGCGGCGCGGCCGGCGTCGACCTCAAGCAGATGTTCCTCACCGCCGGCTTCGCCAAGCGCTTCGGGCCCGTCTCGGTCGGCGTCGCGCCCGTGCTGGCTGTGCAGATGTTCCGCGCCGAGGGCCTCGGCCAGTTCGGCTTCCCGTTCCTCGGCTTCTTCCCGCCGGGCTTCATTCCGACTTTCTCCGCCGATCCGTTCAATCTGACGAACAACGGCACGGACCTCTCCTACGGCGGCGGCGTGCGGGCCGGCATCGAGTGGAAGATCACGCCCGCGCTGCGCGTCGGCGTGAGCGGCCAGACGCCGCTGTGGATGACGCCCTTCCGCAAATACGCCGGCCTCTTCGCCGGCGGCGGCAAGTTCGACATTCCGGCCAACATCACGGCCGGCGTCGCCTTCGACGCCCTGCCGAACCTGACGCTGATGGCGGAATACAAGCACATCTTCTACGGCTCGATTCCCGCCATCGCCAATTCCGGCGCGCGCATCATCGTGCCCTTCGTCGTTCCCGCGGGCCCGGGCGCGCTGCTCGGCTCGGCCAATGGCCCGGGCTTCGGCTGGCGCGATGTCGACGTGTTCACCGTCGGCGCGGAATGGCGCGTGACGCCGCAGCTCGCGCTGCGCGCCGGCTATGCGCACAACACCAACCCCGTGCGCTGGGATCAGGTGACCTTCAACATCCTCGCGCCCGGCGTCGTCACCGACCACATCACCGCGGGCCTCGGCTACAAATATACCGAGAACCTGACCTTCGACCTCGCCATGAGCGTCGTGCCGACCCATTCGGTCACCGGCCCGGAAATGACGCCCTTCGGCTACAATGCGGCGCGCTCGATCACGCTGTCGATGCACCAGTTCGAAGCCTCGCTCGGCGTCTCCTACCGGTTCGGCGACCGGCCGACGGCCGTCGTCGCCAAATACTGATCGCTTCCGGGCGCAAGATCATCGGGGCCGCGCCGTGTGCGCGGCCCTTTTTCGTGGCCGAGGCCGCATGCTTGCCGGCACCCTCGTCTCGAGACAAGTTCCCTCCCTCCTGTGGGGAGGGAGAGGCCCGCCGCCTACGCGCGCAGCGCCCTGAGCACGAAGTCCACCATCTCCTCGACGCTCGGCACCGGCTTGTCGCTGCATTCCACCATCAGGCGCGGGTGGCAGTAGCAGATGGTGGCGGCCTGGATCAGCGCCGCGCCCTGCTCGGGGTCGATCCGCGCGAACTCGCCGGTCGCCACGCCGTCCGCCACGATGCGTCCCATCAGCATGCGCATCGTCAGCACATATTCGTCGACGATCGGCCAGTCCTCCTCGAGCGCGATCTCCACCATCTCGTGCAATTTGCGCTCGTCGACGAAGCGCTCGGCGTTCATCTTCTGATTGTTGACGATCAGCGTCCGCAGCCTGTCGCTCGCGGTCCCCGGCCCTTCGACGATCGCCGTCGACACCGAAACGATCAAACCGAGCAGATGGCGCGCCACGGCTCCGTTGATTTCCGCCTTCGAGCCGAAGAAGCGATAGACGTTGGCCGGCGACATCCGCAATTCGCGCGCGATGTCGGCGACGGTGGTCTTCTGGAAGCCGATTTCGCGAAAGAGCTTCTCGGCCGTCTCGACGATCCGGGCGCGCGTCTCGGCGTCCTTCGGCGCTGCAATGTCCGCCTGCATCATTCCGCTGGCGCTCCGATAATGCCGGCCGCAGCCGGCGGCTCCTCCGTCATGCGCGCCGCCGGCGGCGCATGCGCCTCGAGCGATCTGCGAAACCATAGCGCATAGAGCGCGGGCAGGAACAGCAGGGTGAGGAAGGTGGCGACGAACAGGCCACCCATGATGACGATCGCCATCGGCCCCCAGAAGGTCGAGCGCGACAGCGGGATCATGGCGAGGATGGCGGCGAGCGCCGTCAGCACCACGGGCCTTGCGCGCCGCACCGCCGATTCGATGATCGCGTCGCGGTAGGACATGCCGCGCTCCAGGTCCTGCCGGACCTGATCGACCAGAATGATCGAATTGCGCATGTCCATGCCGGCGAGCGCGATCAGGCCGAGCAGCGCCACGAAGCCGAACGGCGCGCCGGCGACGTTGAGCGCCAGCGACGATCCGATGATCCCCAGCGGCGCGCTCAGCATCACCAGCGCCAGCCGCGTGAAGTTCTGCAACTGGAACATCACGATCGCCAGCATGACGAACACCATGACCGGCGCCACCGTCGCAATGGCCGCGTTCGCCTTGGCCGATTCCTCGACCGCGCCGCCCATCTCGATGCGATAGCCGGGGGGAAGCTGCGCGCGGATCTGCGCCAATTGCGGCCAGACGCGCATGGAGACGTCCGGCGGCTGCACGCCGTCCACGACATCCGAGCGCACCGTGATCGACGTGTCGCGACTGCGCCGCCACAGGATCGCGTCCTCGTGTTCGTAGACGATCCTGGCGACCTGCGAGACCGGCACGGAGACGCCGCTGCGAGCGGTGACCGAGAGATCGCCGAGATGGCCGAGATCGGCGCGCTCCGACTTCACGGCGCGCGCGACGACATCGACCTTCTCGGTTCCGTCGCGCACCGTCGTCACCGTCGCGCCGGAGATCAGCATCTGCAGCGAATTGGCGAGATCCTGCGGCGTCAGGCCAAGCGCGCGGGCGCGATCCTGATCGAGTTCGAGGCGCACGGACGGCATGCGCTCGTTCCAGTCGAGATGCGGATCGCGGACCGCGGGATCGGCGCGCATGATTTCGCGCACGCGATAGGCGATGTCGCGCACCTGCGCCGGATCGGCGCCCATCACGCGGAACTGCACGGGGAATCCGACCGGCGGGCCGTAGTTGAACCGGTCGACGCGCACGCGCGCTTCCGACAGCGCCCCGTCCGCGATCGCCTTGTCGAGGCGCGCCTTCACCCGCTCGCGCCCCGCCACGTCCCTGGTGAAGACCACGATCTCGGCAAAGGATTCGTTCGGCAGCTGCGGATTGAGACCGAGCCAGAAACGCGGGGAGCCCTGGCCGATGTAGGTCGAGAAATGGGCGATGTCGGGATCGCCGGCCAGCATGGCTTCCGCGGTCTCGGCCGTCTTGCGCGTGACGCCGATCGCCGTCCCCTCGGGCATGCGCATCTGGAAGAAAATCTCCGTGCGATCCGAAACCGGGAAAAATTGCTTCGGCACATGCGTGTAGCCCACCGCCGCGATCGCCATCAGCCCGGCCACGGCGGAGACGACCACGATGCGATGGTCGACGGACCAGCCGATCAGGATGCGCAGCCCGCGATAGAGCCGCGTATGGTAGATTTCCTCCTCGTCGTGCGACTTCCTGCCCGCGAAGTCGGGCAGCATCTTCACGCCGAGATAGGGCGTGAAGACCACCGCCACGAACCACGACGCGACGAGCGCGATCGCCACCACCCAGAAGATGCCGCCGGCATATTCGCCGGAGGTCGAGGGCGCGAAACCGACAGGCAGGAAGGCCGCAGCCGTCACCAGCGTGCCGGTGAGCATCGGAAAGGCGGTGGAATCCCAGGCGAAGGTCGCGGCCTTCATCCGGTCGACGCCCTGCTCCATCTTCACCACCATCATCTCGACCGCGATGATGGCGTCGTCGACCAGAAGCCCGAGCGCGATGATGAGCGCGCCGAGCGTGATGCGCTGCAGGTCGAGCCCCATGATGTTCATGACGACGAACACCATGGACAGAACGAGCGGCACGGACAGGGCGACGACGACGCCGGTGCGCATGCCCAGCGACAGAAAGCTGACGAGCAGGACGATCGCCAGCGCTTCGACGAAGGATCGGGTGAATTCGCCGACCGCGTGCTCGACCACCTTCGGCTGGTCGGCGATCTGCGTGAATTCGATGCCGACAGGCGTCGCGGCGCGCGCTTCCTCCAGAACGCCCTTCAGCGTCTCGCCGAGGGTGAGAATATTGCCGCCTTTCGCCATGACGACGCCGATGGCGAGGGCGGGCTTGCCGCCGTAGCGCACGAGAAAGTCCGGCGGATCCTTGAAGCCCGCCGTCACCTCGGCGACATCGCCCAGCCGGAACACGCGGCCGTTGGCCTCGACCGGCGTTTCCGCGACGGCGGCGGCGCCCGAGAGCGCGCCGGAGATGCGGACGGGGATGCGATTGGCCTGCGTCTCGAACACGCCCGACGCCGCAACCGCGTTCTGCCGCGCCAGCGAATCGAAGATCGCCTGCGGCGTCACGCCGAGATTGGCGAGCTTGGCCTGGCTGAATTCGACGAAGACGCGCTGGTCCTGCGCGCCGTAGAGATTGACCTTCACGACGTCGGGCGCCTTCAGCAGCCGCTGCCGCAGGCTTTCCGCGACGGTCTTGAGTTGCGCGTAGTCCGCGCCCTCCCCCGTGATCATGTATTGCACGGAATCGACGTCGCCGAATTCGTCGTTGACGTCGGGCCCGACGAGATTGGCAGGCAAGTCGGCGCGAATGTCGTTCAGCTTCTTGCGCAACAGATAGAACAGCCAAGGAACCTGCGAGGGCGGCGTCGTGTCCTTGAAGATCACCTGCATCGCCGTGAACGACGGCTTGGTGTAGGTCTGCACGCGGTCGAAATAGGGAAGCTCCTGCAGCTTCTTCTCGATGCGGTCGGCCACCTGGTCCTGCATCTCGCGCGCGCTCGCGCCGGGCCAGACGGCGGTCACGTTGGCGAGCTTGATCGTGAAGCTCGGGTCTTCCGCGCGGCCGAGCCTCGTGTAGGAGAAGACGCCCGCAATCAGCGTCGCGATGATGAGAAAGAGCGTCAGCGCCTGATGGCGGACCGCCCATTCGGAGAGGTTGAGACGGCGCACGGCGACCTCAGAAGGAGAGCTGCGAGATCGGGCGGACCTTTTCGCCCGCCGCGAGCTTCTGCACGCCGAGCGTGACGATGCGCTCGCCATCCGCGACGCCCGACGCCACCAGCGCCTCCGCGCCTTCGTAGCGCCGCACGACGACGGGCTTGAGCGCCGTCACGCCGCCGTCGCCGACGACCCAGAGCGCCGGCCCCTTGCCCTGATCGAACAATGCGGCCGAAGGCACGCGCGCGACCTTCTCCGCGGCGGGCGCGGCGACGACGAGCGTCGCGCTCATGCCGAGCGCCACGCGCTCGTCGGCTTCGGGCAGCGCGAAGCGCGCCGCGAACGTGCGCGTCGCGGGGTCGGCGACCGGGCTCAGTTCGCGCAACGTCGCCCGCCACGCACGGCTCGGGTCGGACCACAGCGTCAGGGTCGCGACGCCATCGCGCGCCCGGGACACGAAAGCTTCCGGCAGCGCGACCGCCGCCTCCTTCTCGCCCTTGCGCGCGACGCGGATCGCCGGCTGGCCGGCCGCGACCACCTGTCCGGCCTCGATCAGCGCGGCCGTGACGACGCCGTCCGCGTCGGCGCGCAATGTGGCGTAGTCGAGCGCATTGGTCGCCAGCTCCACCGCGCGCTGCGCGCGGCGGTTGCGGCCGCGCGCCTCTTCGGCCGCCGCGCGCTGGCGATCGTAGACGGCGCGCGCGGTCCAACCCTTGGCGTGCAGCTCGGCGCCGCGCTTCTCGTCGCCGGACGTCTGCTCCATCGCGACGCGCGACGCGGCGAGTTCGGCTTCCGCCTGCTCCTTCTGCAGTTTGAGATCGGCGTCGTCGAGCCGCGCCAGCGCCTCGCCCGCCCGCACGGCGCGGCCGGCGTCGACAAGTCGGGCCGCCACCTTTCCCGCGACCCGGAAGCCCTGGTCGGCCTCCACCCGCGGCTTGATCGTCGCTATGAAGCTGCGGCCGGCCTGTTCCGGCGCGAAGCGGACCACGGCGGTCATCACGGGCCGGCCTGCGACGCCGGCGGGCTTCGCCGTGTCGGCGAGACGGTTCTGACCCTGGGCCACGACCACGGCCCCGCCGGCGGCCCCGGCGAGAAGTCCGAGAACGATCAGGGCATTACGCGTCTTGTGGCCGATACCGGGCATTTCGGGCTCCTGTCCTGGAGCCGAGTATGGAGTATCGACTGATAAAAATCAATAATCGTCAGACATCACAATCGACGACGCCGCCGCTGCCGCTCAATCGCCCTCGAAGACCGGCTTGCCCTTTGCGACGAAGGCCCGGTAGGCGCGTCCGTAGTCCCTGGTCTGCATGCAGATCGCCTGCGCCTGCGCCTCGGCCTCGATCGCCGAATCCACGTCCATCGCCCATTCCTGGTGCAGGCAGGTCTTGGTCATGGCGTTGGCGAAAGTCGGCCCGTCGGCGATCTCCTTCGCGAGCGCCTGCGCGTCCGCCAGCACGTTGTCGGGCGCGACGAGACGGTTGAAGAAGCCCCATCTGTCGCCTTCGTCCGCCGTCATCGCGCGGCCGGTGTAGAGAAGCTCGGAAGCCCGTCCCTGCCCGATGATGCGCGGCAGGATCGCGCAGGCGCCCATGTCGGCGCCGGCGAGACCGACCCGCACGAACAGGAACGCCGTTTTCGCGCGAGGAGTCCCCAGCCGCATGTCCGACGCCATGGCGATGAT
This sequence comes from Rhodoblastus sp., assembly GCA_039808645.1. Taxonomy (GTDB): domain Bacteria; phylum Pseudomonadota; class Alphaproteobacteria; order Rhizobiales; family Beijerinckiaceae; genus JAJXWB01. The sequence goes on from JBDHTL010000001.1 coordinate 65,931, forward strand.
CGCGCCGGCGCCCGCGCAAATGCCGTCGATCGCCGCAACGATCGGCTGCGGGCAATGGCGCATGGCCTTCACCAGATCGCCGGTCATGCGCGTGAACGCCAGCAGGCCGGCCATGTCGTCGTCCTCCTGCATCTTCACCAGCGGCCCGATGATCTCGTGGACATCGCCGCCCGAGCAGAAATTGCCGCCCGCGCCCGTGACGACGACGGCCTTCACGTCGCGCGCGGAGGAGAGGCTGCGGAACAGGTCGCGCAATTCGGCGTAGCTGTCGAAGGTCAGCGGGTTCTTGCGTTCCGGCCGGTTGAGCGTGATCGTCCCGACCTTGTCCTGGACGTCCCACTTGAAATGAGTGGCGACGTAATCTGCGGCTTTGAAGCTCTTCACCTGCGGCCTCCCTTGGGCGTCCTTGTCGATCTCTTGTCCTGCGCGCCTGTTTCGGCATCCCGCAAGCGCGCCGCGATGTCGGCCTTCTGGCGTCCGAGCATGTCGAACATCGCGGCCTTGTCCGCCGCGCCCAGGCCCGCGAACATTTCCGCGATCCACGTCTCGTTCGCGCGCGCGGCCACGCCGAACGCCTTGCGGCCCTTCGCCGTCATGGCCGCGAGGCTCGCGCGCCGGTTGGTCGGATCCGGCAGGCGCTCGACCAGGCCCTCGCCGACGAGTTCGTCGACCAGGCCGGTGATATTGCCGGTCGTCACCATCAATCGTTTCGACAGCTCGCCCATGCGCATGCCGTCCGCGCGGCCGTCGAGCTGCGCCAGCAGATCGAAGCGCGACAGGCTCATGCCGAATTTTTCGCGCAGGCGCCTGCGCACCTCGTTGTTGATCAGCTTGTGAATGGTGAGGATGCGCAACCACAGGCGCAAATCGCCGTGCCGCGCCCGGGATCCAAGCGATTCGAGCCCGCGCGTCTCGAGATCGCGGCCGGCGACGACCTCGACATGCGCCGCGCGGGCGGAGGCCCGCGCCATCACACGGGCGTCCAGTCCGGCGGCACGAGGCGGCGCTTGCCGTCCGCCGTCAGCCGCACGCCGGGCGCCTTGAGGTCGATCTTGTCCCAGAGCTGGCAGGTCACGGCCTTGTGCTTCTGGTCGAGGCCCTCGCAATAATTGGTGAACTCGCAGAGCCGCACCGCAGCGCCGGCGCCCGTCGACAGTTTCAGCGTCCAGTCGGGATCGGCCAGCGACTGGCGCGCCGAGCCGACAATGTCGCAGACGCCGTCCGCGAGCATTTTCTCCGCCATGTCGAAATTGTGCACGCCGCCCGTGCAGACGACAGGCGTATCGAAGCCCGCCTCGCGCACGGCGCGGCGGATCGCGGCGGTCGCCGCGACATTGCGGCCGAACGGCCCCTTCTCGTCCGAAATATATTGCGGCATGCATTCGTAGCCGCTCGGGCCCGTATAGGGATAGGCCGCCGCGCCGACGCCCGGCTGCTTGGCGTCGTCGAATTTCCCGCCGCGCGAAGTCGAGAGGAAATCGAGGCCGGCGCGCGCGAACTGGACGCCGAACCAGGCCGCGTCCTCCACCGTGCTGCCGCCCGCGATGCTCTCCTCGGCCAGAAAACGGCAGCCGAGCGTGTAATCGGCGCCGACCGCGGCGCGCACGGCCGCGATCACTTCCAGCGGCAATCGCGCCCGGCCCTCCAGCGAACCGCCATAGCCGTCCTCGCGGGTGTTCGTGCGCGAGAGGAAGGACGCCATCGTATAGGCGTGCGCGTAATGCAGCTCTACGCCGTCGAAGCCGGCGTTCTTCGCGCGCAAGGACGCGGACGCGAAGAGATCGGGCAGCGTCCTCGGCAAGTCGCGGATGTGGTCGAGCTCGACGTCCGTCACGCGCTCGCGGTGGCCGAAGCGCAGCGCCTCCATTTCCCGCGCCGAGAGAATGCCCTCGAGCTTCTCGTCCGGCAGCATCGCGAGCCTCTCGCGCACGTCGGCTTCCGACATCGCCGCAGCGCCGAGCTTGTCGCGATGCGCGTCGGTCACGGTCAGGAACTGCTGGAAGAAGCGGTTGCGTTCCGGCCGCCGGCGGATCGAAAGGAAATCGATGATCTGGATGAGCAGCCGGGTGTGGCCGCCGCTCGCCTCGCGCACCGCTTCGGTCAGGCGCTGCAGGCCGGGCAGGAACCGGTCGTGCCCGATGCGCAGCAGCGGACCGCTCGGCACGTCGCGGATGCCGGTGGCCTCGATGACGATGGCGCCCGGCCGCCCCCGGGCGAACCGGCAATACCAGTCGACGACGTCGTCCGTCACATAGCCGTCCTGCGAGGCGCGCCAGGGCACCATCGCCGGCACCCAGGTGCGCTGCTCGAATTCCAGCGCGCCGACCTTCACGGGAGAGAAAAGCCGCGACGCCGCCGCTTCCGCCGCGCTCGGGATGCGGCCGAGCTTCGGCTCGAACTGAATGCGCTGCGGGGGTCGCCACATGGGCCTGTCCTCATCTTGGATATGATTATCTTATCTCTAAGATTATTGGCCGGTCAACCTGCCGCGCCGCCGCATTGACCGGGCCCGCCGGCAGATATATGCATTTCCATATATCGGAGACCAGGCATGGCCGAACGATCATTCGCGCGCGAAGTCGAGGACCTCAGGCTGGGCGACGGCGACGTTTTCCGCGGCGAAGGCATTCTCGCGATCACCAAGGCGCTGCTGCAGGCCGGCGTCTCCTATGTCGGCGGCTATCCGGGCTCGCCCATTTCCCACCTCATCGACGTGCTCGGCGACGCCAGGGACGTGCTCGACGAACTGGGCGTCGTCTTCCAGAGCTCCGCCAACGAAGCCGCCGCCGCGGCGATGCTGTCGGCGTCGGTGATGTATCCGTTGCGCGGCGCCGTCGCGTGGAAGTCGACCGTCGGCACCAATGTCGCGTCCGACGCGCTCGCCAATCTGGCCTCGGGCGGCGTGACCGGCGGCGCCATGATCATCGTCGGCGAGGACTACGGCGAAGGCTCCTCCATCATGCAGGAGCGCACGCACGCATTCGCGATGAAGTCGCAGATCTGGCTGCTCGATCCCAGGCCCGATCACGAATGCATCGTCGACATGATCGAGAAGGGCTTCGAGCTTTCCGAGGCCTCGAACACGCCGGTCATGCTCGAGGTGCGCGTGCGCGCCTGCCACATGCACGGCTCGTTCCGGACCAAGGATAACGTGCGGCCGTCCTTCACGATCAAGGACGCGCTCGAAAATCCGGTCCGCGATCTCGGCCGCATCGTCCTGCCGCCCGCCGCCTACGAGCACGAGCGCGAGAAGATCGCCAGGCGCTTCCCCGCCGCCATCGAATTCGTCAAGCGCCATCGCCTCAACGAGACGATGGGGCCCGGCAATGCGAAGGTCGGGATCGTCCTGCAGGGCGGCATGTACAACAACGTCATCCGCGCGCTGCAATATCTGGGGCTCAGCGACGCCTACGGCCGCACGCAGGTTCCGCTCTACGTGATGAACGTGACCTATCCCGTGATCGAGGACGAGGTCGCGGACTTCTGCCGCGACAAGGATCACGTGATCGTCGTCGAGGAAGGCCAGCCCGAATATATCGAACAGGCCGTCAACACGGCGCTTCGGCGGCGCGGAATTTCGGCGCGCGTGCGCGGCAAGGACATATTGCCGATGGCGGGCGACTACACGTCGCAAGTCCTGCTGAACGGCCTGCGCCTCTTCCTCGAGGAAAGCGATCCGCGGCTGCTCGGCAATCGGCCGCCGGCGCCGGACCCCGCGCCCGTCCTCGCGCTCGCGGAGGTGAAGAGACTGAAGGAGGTCGTGCCGGAGCGCCCGCCGGGCCTTTGCACCGGCTGCCCCGAGCGGCCCGTCTTCGCGGCGATGAAACTCGTCGAGCAGGAGCTCGGCCTCCATCACGTCTCGGCCGACATCGGCTGCCATCTCTTCTCGATCCTGCCGCCGTTCAACATCGGCGCGACGACCATGGGTTTCGGCCTCGGGCCGGCCTCCGCCTCGGCTTTCAATGTCAAGGCGGGCAAGCGCTCCATCGCCGTCATGGGCGACGGCGGCTTCTGGCACAACGGCCTGACCAGCGGCATCGGCAACGCCGTCTTCAACAGGCACGACGGCGTCTTTCTCGTCATCGACAATTTCTACACGTCCGCGACGGGCGGCCAGGACATCCTCTCCTCGCGCGCGAAGAACCCGCGCCGCACGACCAACAATTCCATCGTCAGGGCGGTGAAGGGCATCGGCGCGAAATGGGTGCGCCAGCTCGATCGCACCTACGACGTCGGCCGCCTGCGCGACACGCTGAAGGAAGCGCTGACGACGAAGGAGGAAGGTCCGAAGATCATCGTCGCCTCCTCCGAATGCATGCTCAACAAGCAGCGCCGCGTGCGCCCGCAGATCGACGCGGCGGTCCGCAGCGGCGCGCGCATCGTCAAGGAGCGCTTCGGCGTGGACGAGGACGTCTGCACCGGCGACCACGCCTGCATGCGGCTCTCGGGCTGTCCGTCGCTGTCGGTGAAAAAGCTCGACGATCCCCTGCGCGACGATCCCGTGGCCGCCATCGACAGCACCTGCGTCGGATGCGGCAATTGCGGCGAGGTGGCGGACGCGGCCGTCCTGTGCCCGTCCTTCTTCCGCGCCGACGTCGTCCACAATCCCAATGCGCGCGACCGCTGGCGCCAGCGCGTGACGATGCGGTTCGTACGCTGGTTGCAGGCGCGCCGCGAACGTGCGGGAGCCGCGGCATGAGAGACGAATCCGTTCGCCTGCCGCTCGGCCCGGCCGGTCCTGCGACCGAACGTCCGGTCTCCATCGCCATCCTCGCCATGGGCGGCCAGGGCGGCGGCGTGCTCACCGACTGGATCGTTCGACTGGCGGAGGGCCAGGGCTGGGTCGCGCAATCGACCTCCGTGCCCGGCGTCGCGCAGCGCACCGGCGCGACGCTCTACTACATCGAATGCATGCCCCCTCGGGACGGCCTGAGGCCGATCCTTTCGCTCGTGCCGACTCCGGGCGACGTCGATGTCGTCATGGCCGCCGAATTCATGGAGGCCGGCCGCTCGATCCTGCGCGGACTGGTCACCCCCGACAAGACGACGCTGATCGCGTCCGACCATCGCGCCTTCGCGGTCGTCGAAAAGATCGCGCCGGGCGAGGCGATCGCCGATTCCGGCGCGGTTGCGCAGGCGATCGGCGTCGTCGCCAGGCGCGAGATCGTCTTCGACATGAACGCGCTGTCGGCCGAACATGGCGGCATGATTTCCGCCGCCCTGTTCGGCGCGCTCGCCGCCTCCGGCGCCCTGCCTTTCGAGGCGCCGGCGTTTCGCGCCCTGCTGGAGGGCGAAAGCAAGGGGCGCAATTCCGGTCTCGCTCTGTTCGACGCCGCGCGCGAGCGGGCGTCGCGGTCCGCGCCGCCGCCGTCCCAATCAAGCGGCGAGGCTGCGCCGCCGCGACCGCCTCTCGCCGCCCGCCTCGGAGACCGCATCGACAATGAACTGCCCGCCGCGTCGCGCGACATGGCGCGCCTCGGCGTCGCCAAGGTCGTCGATTTTCAGGACGCCGCCTATGGCGACGACTATCTCGATCTTCTCGCGCGCCTGCACGCGGCCGACAAGGCCGCCGGCGGCGGCGCGCACGACTTCCTGTTCACCACGACGGGAGCGAAATATCTCGCCAGCGCCATGGCCTACGACGACGTGATCCGCGTCGCCGATCTCAAGACCCGCCCTTCCCGTCGCACGCGCATCGAACGCGAGATCGGCGTGCGAAGCGATCAGGTGCTGCAGACGACCGAGTATTTCCATCCGCGCGCGGAAGAGCTCATCGGCATGGCGCCGAAGGCCTGGGCCGACTGGCTCGACCGCCGCCCCAGGCTCGTCGAATGGATCGACGCCCGCGTGAACAGGGGGCGTCGCGTCAAGACCTATTCGGTCTTCGGCTTTGCGACGCTCTACATGATCGCCGGCCTGAAGGCGCGGCGCCGCGCATCGCGTCGCCATGCCGTCGAGGTCGCCCATCGCGACGCGTGGATCGCGCGCGCGATCGAATGCCTCGCGCTCAATTACGATCTCGGCGTCGAGGTGCTGAACTGCCGCCGCCTCATCAAGGGCTATTCCGACACGCATGCGCGCGGCCTGTCGAAATACGATCGCGTGATGGCGGCGATCCGCCGCCTCGAATCCCGCAGCGACGCCGCCGACTGGGCGCGCCGGCTGCGTGAGGCCGCCATCCGCGACTCCTCGGGCGCTATGCTCGACGGCGCGATCAAGACCATCGAGTCCTTCGCGTGACGGCAGCGCCATCGCCGCGCAAGGCGCGCCGCGCAGCCGCTTCGGGAAGCGCGCCGCCGGCGACGCCGGAGGAATTGCGCGCCTACATTCCCTACCTCGTCAACCGCCTCTCCAACCGCATCAGCGTCGACCAGAACAGGTTCCTGGCGACGATGGGGCTGAACAACGCCGCCTTCCGCACGCTCTCCGTGCTGCACATCTACGGCAAACTGACGGTCAACGAGATTTCCGTGCTCGCGGTCATCGAACAGTCGAGCGCGAGCCGCACGATCGACCAGATGCTCGAGACCGGGCTGGTCACGCGCGAAAGCGGCGCGTCCGACCAGCGCCGCCGCGAGGTCGCGCTGACGAAGGAGGGCGCGGCCGCGCTCAGGAAAGTCTGGCCGAAGGTCGCGCGCCGCGCCGACAGGCTGACGGACGGCCTCGCGCGCGAGGAGATCGAACTCTGCGCCGGCGTCCTCTCGCGCATGATCGACAACGTGCGCAAGCACAATCTCTGAGGCCCGCGCCCCCTAGTTTTCGCTCGCTCCGCCGTCGCGCAGCGTCGCCTTCAGGCGGTCGAGCAGGCCGCTCAGCGCGCGGCGTTCCTCCAGCTCCAGCCCGCCCATCATCGCATTGACCCATTGGCCGTGCTTCTTCGCCATGCGGCGGAATTTCTTGCGGCCCTCGGCGGTCAGGCACACGATCTGGACACGCCGGTCGAGGCTCGACGTCGCCCGCGTGATGAAGCCCTCTTCCAGCAGCCTGTTCATGATTGGCGTGACATTGCCGGGCGAGACCATCAGGCGCTTCGACAATTCGGTGAGCACGAGGCCGCCGGGCTCGCGATCGAGTTGCGCGAGCATGTCGAAACGCGGCAGCGTGAAGTCGAAATGTTCGCGCAACTGCCGCCGCAGCTCCGCGCTGATCAGCGTCGTGCAGGTCAGGAGCTTCAGCCAGGTGCGCAGATCGAGCTGAATGTCCGAGCTGACGTCGATCTCTTCGGAAAGGTCCGTCTTGTCGTCCATTTCATGGCCCGCAGCGCAGCAGTCCGCCGACCCCGTGTCATCAGAGCGCGCACGTCACGCCATAAATGGAGCCAGGCTCGTCCCGCCGTCAAGCTCGATTTGTCGCAACCCTCGAGCGTTCGCTTCCTTTCCCGCGCTCGCGCGCGAACCGAAACGGCGCGCGTCGCGCATTTTTGCGGGCCGATGCCGCAACTGGCGATGTTGACAAGATATTTCATGTCAAAAATAATCCGCGTCATGCGGCCCGTTCGAGGTTCGCCATGCGGGGAGCGACGATGAAGATTGCGGTTCTCGGCGGTGGCAACGGGTCGTTCGCCGCGGCGGCGGATTTTTCGCTCGCGGGCCACGAGGTCTCGCTGTTTCGCCGCGATCGGGCCGATGTCGACGCGCACCTGTCGCAGGGCGGAACGATCATGCTGATCGACGGCAAGGGGCGTCGTTCGGCAAAGCTCGCCTCCATCACGTCCGACCTCGCCGGCGCCGTGCGCGGCGCCGAACTCGTGCTGTGCCCCACGCCCGCCTTCGCGCAGGACGACCTTGCGCGCATGATCGCGCCGCTGCTCGAGCCCGGCCAGGTCGTCTATCTGCCGCCGGGCTCGTTCGGCTCCTATGTCTTCGCGACGGCCGCGCGCGAAGCGGGCCGGGCGAAGGACGTCGCCTTCGCGGAGACCGGCACGCTGCCGTGGCTCGCCCGCAAGCAGGGCGCTTATGAAGTCCGCATATCCGGACGCGGCGTCCGCCTGCCGACCGGCGTCTTTCCGCAGGCAAACAGCCGACATGCGCTCGACGTGATCGGGCGCGCCTTTCCGCGCGCGATCGAGGATTGCGGCGACATCCTCTCCGGCGCGCTGATGAATGCGGGACCGATCATCCATCCGCCGCTGATCACGATGAACGCCGGCCCGCTCGAACATTTCGACCGCTGGGACATCCACAAGGAAGGCACGCAGCCCGCGATCCGTCGCGTGACCGATCTGCTCGACGCCGAGCGCATGGCGGTGCGCGAGGCCTTCGGCTACGGGCCGCCGCATTTTCCGCTCGCCGACCATTACGCCAAGCGCGCCTGGATGTACGAGGCGGAGGCGCACGACACGCTGACCGATTCCGGCGACTGGCGCGAACGCATCGTGCTGACCCAGCATCGCTACATGCTGGAGGACACCCGGATCGGCCTGTCGTTCATCGTCTCGATGGCCGAACTCGTCGGCGTGCCGACGCCGCTCGCCAAAGCCTTCCTGTCGATCGGCTCCGCCGTCGTCGGCGAGGATTTCATGGCGACGGGCCGCACGCGCAGGACGCTGGGCATCGAGGCCATGAGCAAGGACGCCCTGCAATCCCTGCTCGCGCGAGGCTTCGCCTGATGCGGATCGCGAGCCTCGGCGCCGGCCGCATGGGACGCGGCGTGGCCGTGGTCTTCGCCTATGCGGGCCACGAGGTCGCGGTCGTCGATTTCAAGCATCGCCCGCAGGCCGATTTCGACGCGCTCGCGAAGGAAGCCGAGACGGAAATCGCGGGCATATTGCAGACGCTCGCGCGGATCGGCCTGATGGCGCCGGCCGATGTCGCCATCCTGATGAAGCGTGTCCGCCTCGTGCCGGCAAGCGGCGCCGCGGAGGCGTTCGGCGCCGCCGACTACATTTTCGAGGCTCTGCCGGAAGTGCTCGCTCTCAAGCGCGAGGCCCTCGCGCGGGCCTCGGCGCTCGCCGGCGCCGGCGCCATCATCGCGTCGACGACATCCACGATCCTCGTCGACGACATGGCCGACGCCGTCGTCGATCCCGGCCGCTTCCTCAACGCGCATTGGCTGAACCCCGCCTTCCTCGTGCCGCTGGTCGAATTGTCGCCAGGCAGCAAGACGCGGCCCCAGACGACCGCCTCGATCAAGGCCATGCTCGAAAGCATCGGGAAAATCCCGGTCGTCTGCGCCGCCACGCCCGGATACATCGTGCCGCGCATCCAGGGCATGGCGATGAACGAAGCCGCGCGCATGGTGCAGGAAGGCGTCGCGACGGCCGAGGATATCGACAAGGCGGTCATCTACGGCTTCGGCTTCCGCTTCGCCATTCTCGGCCTGCTCGAATTCATCGACTGGGGCGGCGGCGACATTCTCTATCACACCAGCCGCTACATGACCGAAGCGCTCGGCCACGAGCGCTATGCCGCGCCCGACATCATCGAGCGCAACATGGCGGAAGGCCGCATCGGCCTGAAGACGCGCGTGGGCTTCCTCGACTACGACGGCGTCGACATCGACGCCTACCGCGAAAAGCGCCTCGCCGCCTTCGCGGAATCGCTGCGGAGGCTTGGTCTCGCGCGCAAGCCGGCGCTGTAGTTACGCTCCACGTCCTTCCAGGCGAGGCGAAGCAATCATCCGCCAGGACTCAGGCGCCGGAAGAGATCGCCGCCTCGCCCCTCGAGACGGCGAGGTCACGAGAGAACGGCCGACGTTCAGTGTCCGCCCAGATAGGCGGCAATCAGCTTGGGATCGCCGATGAGATCGGCCGCCCGCCCCTTCTGGGTCACCTGTCCGGTCTCCAGCACATAGCCGTAGTCCGCCGTCTCGAGCGCGGCGCGCGCATTCTGTTCGACCAGCAGGATGGAAATGCCGATGCTGCGCAGCGAGGCGATCGTCCTGAAGATTTCGCGCACGATCAGCGGCGCGAGGCCGAGGCTCGGCTCGTCGAGCAGGAGCAGGCGCGGCTTGGCCATCAAGGCGCGCCCGAGCGCGAGCATCTGCCGCTCGCCCCCCGACAGCGTGCCGGCCAATTGCCGGCGCCGCTCCTTGAGCCGCGGGAAGCGCGCGAAGACGTCGTCGAGATCGCGCTTGATTTCGGCCGTGGCGCGGCGCGAATAGGCGCCGAGGATCAGATTGTCCTCGACGCTCATGTCGTGAAACAATTCGCGCCGCTCCGGCACGAGGCACATGCCGCGCTCCACGCGCGCCTCGACATCGACGCCGGCGAGGCCCGCGCCGTCGAAACGCATGACGCCGCTGGACGGCAGAAGGCCGATGGCGGCCTGCATCAGCGTCGTCTTGCCGGCGCCGTTGGGGCCGATGATGGTGACGATCTTCCCGGGCTCGATCGAGACGGAGACGTCGCGCACGGCCTGAATGCGACCGTAGGCGACGCTGACGTTTTCGAGCGACAGCAGCGCCGTCATGCGACGCCCCCGAGATAGGCTTCCTGCACGCGCGGGTCGGCGCGCACCTCGGCCGGCAGGCCCTCGCAGATCTTCGAGCCGAAATCCATCACGACGATCCGGTCGACGAGCGACATGACGAATTCCATGTCGTGCTCGACGAGCAGGACGGTCAGCTTGTCGGCCCGCAATTCGCGCAGCAGCGCGGCCAGTTCCATCTTCTCGTTGCGCCTCAGCCCGGCTGCCGGCTCGTCCAGCACGAGCAGCGTCGGATCGGCGGCGAGCGCGCGGGCGATCTCGACCAGCCGCTGCTTGCCGAGCGGCAGGGAGCCCGCGGCGTCGAATGCGTGGTCGGCGAGGCCGGCGCGCTCGAGCTGGCGCATGGCTTCGGCGCGCGCCCGCGCCTCTTCCGCGCGGTCGAGCCGCAGCATGCCGCGCAACAGGCCGGCGCGAAGCCGCGCATGCGCGCCGAGCAGCACGTTGTCGAGCACGCTCATGCGCGGCCTCAGCTTCACATGCTGGAAGGTTCGCGCGACGCCGGCCCGCGCGATCGCGCTTTGCCGCATGCCGTGGATCGGCAGGCCGGCGAACACGATCGAGCCGCCGTCCAGCTTCAGCGCGCCGGTGCACAGGTTGAACATCGTGCTCTTGCCGGCGCCGTTCGGCCCGATCAGCCCGACGATCTCGCCGGCGCGCACGTCGAAAGAAACGACGTTGACCGCGATCAGGCCGCCGAACCGCCGCACCGCCCGATCGACCACGAGCAAGCGCCCGCCCGCCGCCGGCTTGGGCCGCTCCTCGAGGGCAGCGGCTGCGACCGGCGGCGCCTGCTTCCGCCGGGGCAGGCGATCGGCGATATAGGGGACGACGCCGCGCCGCGCGCGCTGCAGGAAGATGATGAAGATGGCGGAAAACGCCACGACCTCGAGCTGGCCCGACGCGTTCGGCGAGAGCAGCGGCAGATAGTCCTGAATCGCGTTCTTGAGAAAGGTGATGATGGCGGCGCCGACGACGCCGCCGATCAGGCTGCCTTGTCCGCCCACCATCGCCATCATCAGATATTCGATGCCCATCGCCGCGTCGAATGTCGCGGGGCTGACGAAGCGGCTCATGTGCGCATAGAGCCAGCCCGAGACGGCGGCCCAGAACGCTGCGATGACGAAGACCGCGAGCTTGGTGCGGAACGCGCCGATGCCGAGGCTTTCGACCAGCACGTTGCCGCCGCGCAACGCGCGGATCGCACGGCCCCAGCGCGAATCCAGGAGATTGTACATGAGCGCCAGCGCCACGACGACGAAGGCGAGAATGAGATAGTAGATCTCCACGCTCTGCATCAGCGCGCGCGAGCCGATGCGGATCGGCGGTATGTTGGAAATGCCGCTGAAATTGCCGAGCCCGTCGATATTGCCGAAGAGGAAACCGATGGCCAGTCCCCACGCGAGCGTGCTGAGCGAGAGGAAATGCCCTTCGAGACGCAGCGTCGCCGCCCCGAGCGCCGCCGCGACGGAACACGTGACCACGACCGCGAGCAGCAGGCCGGCCCAGGGGGAATAGCCGTTGAGCGCGCTCAGCCACGACGTCGCATAGGCCGCGACGCCGACGAAGGCCGCCTGGCCGAACGAGACGATGCCCGCGACGCCGGTCAGCAGGGCGAGGCCGATCGCAACCAGCGCGTAGATGCCGATATAGTTGAACAGGCTGATCGTGAACGACGACAGGACGAGCGGCGCCGCCAGCAGCGCGGCGAGCGCGACGAGCATGATCGCGAGGCTGGCGGGGCGGCTCATTCCTCGTCCTCCTCCTCGACATGGATGGAGACCAGCGAACGCCAGACGAGGATCGGCACAAGAACGGAAAAGACGATCACGTCCTTGAGCGAACTCGAGGCAAAGGAAGCGAAGCTTTCGAGCAGGCCGACGATGACGGCGCCGATCGCCGCGCCGGGATAGGAATGCAACCCGCCGATGATCGCGCCGACGAAGGCCTTGAGGCCGATGAGGAAGCCGGAATCGTAGAAGATGGTGTTGACCGGCGCGATCAGCAGGCCCGACACGCCCGCGAGGATCGAGCCGAGCACGTAGGCGATGACGCCAGCGCGCGCCGGACGCACGCCCATCAGCCGCGCGCCGGTGCGGTTGGACGACGTGGCGCGCAGCGCCTTGCCGGTCAGCGTGAATTCGAAACAGACATAGAGCAACGCGCTGAGCGCGACCGCCGCGACGACGATGCAGACGGTCTGGCCGGACACCATCGCGCCGAATATTTCCGTCGACCACGACGTGAGCGGCTGCGTGCGGACGCCCTCCGGCCCGAAGAACAGAAGGCCGAGCCCGACCAGGGCGAAATGCAGCGCGACCGCGATGATCAGCAGGAGCAGCACGGGCGCGTCCGCCACGGGCCGGAACACGATCCGGTCGAGCAGCGGCGCGACCGGAACGATCAACGCCAGCGCCATGATCAGGCGGGCCGGCAGCGGCGGCGTCATCGGCGCGAGGAAACGCACCGCGAGCGCGATCGCGACGGGGAGCGCGAGATAGAACAGCGCCGCGCGCGGCAGCGCCGCCGCCCTGCCCGCGCGCAGAAGAGCAGCGGCTTCCATGGCGAAGGCGAGGATCGCGAGCGCGATCACCAGATTGACGGTGCCCGGCGTCTGACCGTCGTCGAGCGCGGCAAGCGTCAGCGCCGTGAAGGCGGCGAGATCGCCGAATGGCACGAACATCACGCGCGTGACCGAGAACAGCAGCACCGTCCCGATCGCGACGAGCGCGTAGATCGCGCCGCTCGCTATGCCGTCGACGGCCAGGATCGCCGCAATATCGAAGCTCATGCGCGACGATCCCGCCTCGACTCAGCCCGTTCGATCGCTCAGGGCGTGTAGACCCACTTGCCATCCTTGAGCTGCACGATCACCAGCGAGCGATCGTCGACGCCGTAGCCCTGGCCGGGCTTGAAATTGTAGACGCCGTGGACGCCCGCAAGCTCCTTCGTGGCGAGCATTTCGTCTCGCAGAGCCTTGCGGAATTCCGGCGTGCCGGGCTTGGCCTTGCCGAGCGCGCGTTCGGCGGCGCCGGCGAAGACGAGGTAGGCGTCGAACGAATAGGCGGAGAAGCCGTCGCGCGACTCCACGTTGTTGGCCTCCTTGTAGGCGGCGCGGAAGTCGGCCGACAGCTTCTTGGAGAAATGCCCGTCCGGCAATTGTTCGGACACGATCACGGGACCTGCCGACACCTGGACGCCCTCGGCCGCCTTGCCGCCGACGCGCACGAAATCCGGATTGATGAGCGAGGCCAGTCCATAGGTCGGTCCCTTGAAGCCGCGCTCCGCGAGCGCCAGCAGCGGCAGCGCGGCCTGGGTCGAGGAGCCGCCGATCAGCACGCCGTCCGGCTTGGCCGCGAGCACGCGCAGAATCTGCGCGGTCACCGACGTATCGGTGCGCGCATAGCGCTCGTTGGTCAGGATCTTGATGTCGCCGCGCTCTTCGGCCGCCTTGCCGCCGGCGTAGACGAGATCGCCCCAGGCGTCGGAGAAGCCGATGTAGCCGACATTCCTGACCTTGTCGCGCTTCATCCGGTCGGCGACGACCTTGGCCATCAGCATGGGCGGCTGCGGAACGGCGATCGTCCACTGCTTGGCGGGATCTTCGGATTCGATCTTGACCGGCGACACGGCGATCATCGGAACGCCGAGTTCGTTCGCCACGGTCGTCATCGCGATGGTTGCAGGCGCGGTCGCCGTGCCGATCAGGAAATCGACCTTGTCTTCCTCGACCAGCTTGCGCGCGTTGCGCGTGGCGGCGGCGGGATCGGAGCCGTCGTCGAGCTGGATCAGCGTGACCGTCTCCGCGCCGATCTTGCTTTTGTATTTCTGCGCCGCCTTCATGCCGTTGGCGTAGGGAATGCCGAGCGCGGCCGCGGGCCCGCTGAGCGCGGTGACGAAGCCGAGCTTGATTTCCGCCTGCGCGGGCGCGGCGATCAGCAGCGCGGAGACGGCGACTGCGGCAAGTCTGTGCATCGGTTCCCTCCTTCGTCTCACCGCGAAAGCCGCGGCGCGCATCACTACGCCGCCGGCGACGCCCGGCGGTCGAGCCCGCAGACCATGCGGTTCGTTACAAGCTGGAATATCCTGCGCGGGAAAGGCAAGGCTGGCGTCCGCCCGGCTTCGGCGTCCTGTTCGTTTCCTGCAGGTGCGACCATGACGCACGGCTCCCGAACCGCCTCGGAGAAATTACATCAAGCCTAAAACGATTGCGCGCCGTGCGTCAACACGGCGCCGGACGGGAATGCGCAAGCCTTCGCGTCCGGGCGCAACGCCCGCGGCGTCCGGTCGCCGCTTCCGCGAATTCCGCGGCCGTGCGCGCGTTTTGCTTCAATTCCAAAATGCCTGTCGGACAGGGCCGGAATGAGCGCAATCGTCCGGTGATGCGCTGCCGCAAAATCGCCGCCGGTCGGCCGGAGACGGGCTGCGGTCGCTCCCCGCGGCAGGATTTCATCCCGCATTCCTTCAGACATGAACTTTATTCGCGAGCCCGCCTGCCACTTCGTCCTGTCCTGCCAAGCGCGCCTGTTTCCTTTGTTTTCCGTCCTCCTTCGGATTTTCGATCGTCGGGCAAGCGATCGTCGGCCCCTCACGTTGACAGCGATCTTTTGACAATTAAACTAATTTCAGCCGTGTCGCGCATGATCGCGCAGCGAGGAGGTCGAGCATGTCACATTATGCCGGCGACGCCGACAGGATCCGCAAGCTGGTGCGCGAGGCCGAGGTGCACCGCGACGTCTTCATCGACCAGGAATTGTTTCAGCTCGAAATGGAGCATCTCTTCGCCAACGCCTGGGTCTATGTCGGCCACGACAGCCAGGTCGCCAACGAGGGCGACTTCTACACGACCACGATCGGCTCGCAGCCCGTCGTCATGGTGCGCCACACCGACGGCGAGGTGAAGGTTCTGCTCAACCGCTGTCCGCACAAGGGCGTGAAGATCGCCGGCGAGACCTGCGGCAATACGGGCAAGGTCTTTCGCTGTCCCTACCACGCCTGGCGCTTCCGCACCGACGGCTCGCTGCTCAGCATTCCGCAGATGAAGGGCTACGACAATACCGGCTTCGAGAGCTCGCCTGCCGCGCACGGCATGACGCGCGTGAAGAACGTGCACAATTATCGCGGCTTCGTTTTCGCGCGGCTGAACGACGAGGGGCCGGGCTTCGAGGAATTCTTCGGCGACAGCCTGTCGAGCTTCGACAACATGATCGACCGTTCGCCGGTCGGCAAGCTCGAGGTCGCCGGCGGCGTGCTGCGCTACATGCACAATTGCAACTGGAAGATGCTGGTCGACAACCAGACCGACACGTGCCACCCGATGGTTGCACATGAATCCTCCGCCGGCACGGCCAAGGCCATGTGGCAGAAGGCGCCGGAAGGCACGCCGAAGCCGATGGCGGTCGAAATCTTCGTGCCCTTCATGAGCCCATACGAAGACTTCGAGAAGATGGGCATCCGCATCTGGGAGAACGGCCACGGCCATACCGGCGTGCATCGCTCGATCCATTCCGACTATTCGGCCATTCCCGGCTACTGGGACCAGATGAAGAGCGCCTACGGCGAGGAGCGCGCCCACGCCATCCTCGGCGAAGCGCGGCACAACACGGTCTATTTCCCCAACATCATGATCAAGGGGCCGATCCAGCTGCTGCGCCTGTTCAAGCCGATTTCCGCCAACCGGACATTGGTCGAATCCTGGACCTTCCGCCTCGTCGGCGCGCCCGACCTGCTGCTCGAGCGCACGCTCATGTACAATCGGCTCATCAACGCGCCGACTTCGGTCGTCGGCCACGACGATCTGGAAATGTACGAACGCGCGCAGGAAGGCCTGCGCGCCAACGGCAACGAATGGGTGAACATGCACCGGCTCTACGAGCCCGCGGAGCTGACGCAGAAGAACGTGATCACCAACGGCACGAACGAATGGGTGATGCGCAACACCTATCGCGCCTGGGCGCATTTCATGACGCTGGACATGTGAGGAGAGCGCCATGAACAGGAACGATCCGGCAATCGAAGGCGCCGTCCCGACCGATCGGGAGCTCATCGACTTCGTGCTGCGCGAGGCGCGCATGCTCGACCAGCAGCGGTTCGCAGACTGGCTCACCCTCTTCGCCGCCGACGGCTATTACTGGATGCCGCTGGAATGGGGCCAGACCGATCCCAAGCTGGTCTGCTCGCTGATGTACGAGGACAAGTTGCTGCTGAGCGTGCGCGTCGAACGGCTGAAGGGCGAGCGCACCTTCAGCCAGAAGCCCAAGAGCCGCAGCCACCATGTGTTGCAGATGCCGCATGTCGAGAGCCGCGACGAGGCGGCGAACGCCTATGTCACCTGGACCGCGATGCACTACGTCGAGACGCGCAACGACGAGCAGACCCTGTATGCGGCCTGGGCGACGCATCATCTCGCCGTCGAGGACGGCAAGCTGCGCATCAAGCTGAAGCGCGTCGATCTGGTGAATTGCGACGCCGCCTTCGGCAATATCCAATTGTTCATGTGAGCGGATGGAAAGAACCTCCGTCTTCGACCTCTTCGCCGCCGCCGCCGCGCGCAATCCGCAGGGCGCCTTTCTCTGCGTTCTGTCGGAGACGGCCGATGTCTACGGCATAGCGCCGGGCGAGATCAGCTACGCGCAGGCGCTCGCGAGCACGCTCGCCCTGTCGCGCGCGTACGAAAGCGCCGGCTTCGGCGCCGGCCAGCGCGTCGGCGTTCTCGTCGAGAACCGCCCGGCCTTTTTCTATCACTGGTTCGCGCTCAACCGCCTCGGCGTGTCGGTCGTGCCGATCAATCCCGATCTGCGCGCGACCGAGATCGAGTACATGATCGCGCATTCGGAAATGTGCGCAGCGGTCGTCATCGCCTCGCGCCGCAAGGATCTCGAACAGGCGGCGGCCGCCGTCGGCCGCGCGCTGCCGCTGATCGACGCCGACGGAACGCCCGCGCCGCTCGCAACGCCGGCCAGGCCGGCAATGCCCACCGCCGACACGGAATGCGCCCTGCTCTACACGTCCGGCACGACGGGTCGTCCGAAGGGCTGCATCCTGGCCAACGAATATTTCCACGTCTGCGGCGACTGGTACGCGCAGACGGGCGGCATGATCGCGCTGCGCCAGAATTGCGAGCGCATGATCACGCCGCTGCCGCTGTTCCACATGAACGCCATGGCCTGTTCGACCGCAGGCATGTTGAGCGTGGCCGGCTGCCTCACGTTCGTTGACCGTTTTCATCCGAGGACATGGTGGTCTTCGGTGCGCGAGAGCCGGTCGACTATTCTGCATTATCTCGGCGTCATGCCAGCCATGCTGATGGCTGCGCCCGAAGACCCCTCGGATCGGATGGACGACATCCGCTTCGGCTTCGGCGCCGGCGTCGATCGCGCCCTGCATGCGCCCTTCGAACGGCGCTTCGGCTTTCCGCTGATCGAAGCCTGGGCCATGACGGAAACCGGCTCCGGCGCCGTCATTTCCGCGCATGAGGAGCCGCGCCACGTCGGCACGAATTGTTTCGGCCGCGCGACGCCGCAGGTCGAAACGCGCGTCGTGCTTGAGGACGGGTCGGACGCGCCGCCGGACACGCCGGGCGAATTGCTGGTGCGGCGCGCGGGAGATAATCCGCGCTTCGGCTTCTTCCGCGAATATCTGAAGGACCCGGAAGCGACTGCGGAAGCCTGGGACGGCGGCTGGTTTCATACGGGCGACGTCGTGCGGCGCGCCGCAGACGGCTCGTTCCATTTCGTCGATCGCCGCAAGAACGTCATCCGCCGCTCCGGCGAGAACATCAGCGCGGTGGAAGTGGAAGGGGTGCTGCAGCGCCATCCCGCGATCAAACAGGTCGCCTGCGTCGCCACGCCCGACGCCGTGCGCGGCGACGAGGTTCTGGCGCTGATCGTGCTCAACGATCCGAAGCCCGCCGACGAGGCCGCGCTTGCGCGAGACATCGCGGCATCCTGCCTGTCGCGTCTCGCCTATTACAAGGCGCCGGGCTGGATCGCCTTCGTGCCGTCGATCCCGCTCACCGGCACGCAAAAAATCCAGCGCGGCGCGCTGAAGCAATTGGCGCAGGAGCGAATGGACGCGGGCGCCTGCCACGATACGCGCAGCCTGAAGAGACGCAGCGCATGAGGCGGCGCCAGTCCTACAAGGGCGTGGTTGCGGCTGCGCCGATTACCATTCCCTACGAGCGTTTCTCGATCCACGGCGCGCATTGGTGGATCGGCCGCGCCTTGCGCGCTCTCGCTGAACAGGCGCATCTGAAGCCCGCCGACATCGACGGCTTCTCCGTCTCCTCCTTCACCGTCGGCCCGGATACGGCGATCGGGCTCACACAGCATTTCGGATTGAGCCCGCGTTTTCTCGATCATCTGCCGCTCGGCGGCGCGAGCGGCGTGGTCGGCCTGCGTCGCGCCGCGCGCGCCGTGCAGGCCGGCGACGCGGACATCGTCGCCTGCGTGGCGGCCGACGCCAATCACGTCGATAGTTTCCGCCGCACCTTGTCCACCTTCTCGCGCTTCGCGCAGGACGCCGTCTATCCCTATGGCTCCGGGGGCCCCAACGCCTCCTTCGCGCTGATTACCCGCGACTACATGAACCGCTTCGGCGCGACGCGCGAGGACTTTGGCCGCATCTGCGTCGCGCAGCGCGAGAACGCGCTCGCCTATCCCCACGCGCTAATGAAGAAGAAACTGACGCTCGACGAATACATGGGCGCGCGCGCGATTTCCGATCCCATTCATCTCTTCGATTGCGTCATGCCCTGCGCCGGCGCGGAAGCCTTCCTCGTCTGCACGGAAGAGCGCGCGCGCGATCTCGGCCTGCCTTTCGTGAATATCCTCTCGACCATCGAGCGCCACAACGCCTTCATGGACGATCCGATCCAGTACCGCGGCGGCTGGGTTGTCGATCTCGAAGAGTTCTATGGTCTCGCCGAGGTAAAGCCCGAAGACGTCGATCTCCTCCAGACCTACGACGATTATCCCGTCATCTCGCTCATGCAGATCGAGGATCTCGGTTTCTGCAAGAAAGGCGAGGCGGCAGCTTTCGTTCGCACGCGAGACCTCACCTATCGCGGCGACTTTCCGCACAACACGTCCGGCGGTCAATTGTCGGTCGGCCAGGCGGGCGCCGCGGGCGGCTATCTCGGACTCGTCGAGGCCATGCGGCAATTGTGCGGCCTTGCCGGCGCGAACCAGGTGAAAGAAGCGGAAGTTGCGCTCGTCTCGGGCTTCGGCATGATCAATTACGACCGCGGCCTCGCCAGCGCCGCCGCCCTGCTTGCGAAGGCGTCATGACCGAGCCGCTCGTTCGCCCCAAGCGCAAGGACCCGCTGAAGCGCACGCGCCTGCCGTTGTCGCCGCCCGGCGCGCGCAGCCGCACGGCGCTGGGCCTCGCGACCGCCGCCGCGCAAGGGCGCTTCATGCTGCAGGTCTGCCAGGATTGCGCGAAGACGATCTATCCGCCGCGCGACGCCTGCCCCGGCTGTTTCGCGCCGGCGCCGCCCTTCTGCGACGTCCCCGACGGCGGTGTCCTCCTGGCCGTCACCACCATCCGCACCTCGACCGACGCCTATTATCGCGAGCGCATGCCCTGGCGCGTCGGCACGGTGCGTCTCGATTGCGGACCGTCGGTCGTCGCGCATGTGCACGGCGATTGCGCGGAAGGCGATCGCGTGGCGATGAGCCTCAAGCTCGATCGCAGCGGACAGGCGGCGGCTTTCGCGCTGCCGGCAAGGGAAACGCCCGACATGGCCGACGACAAGCAATTGCGGGAGATGACCTGCGATCCGAAATTCCGCCGCGCGCTGGTGACGGACGGCCGCACCGCCGTCGGTCAGGCCTGCGCGAAAGCCCTGTCGGAGGCCGGTTGCACGATTGTCTTCGTCGGCATTGCCGACGCCTGGAAGCCTTTCCCCGGCGAGGAGGCGCTGCGCAAGACAGCGAACGTCGAGATCGTGCCGCTCGATCTCACCAATTCCGAATCCGTCGGCGATCTCGCCGCCGACATCGGCGGGCGCGTCGACATCGTCGTCAACACCGCCGAGCATGTGCGCCCGGGCGGCATCATGGCGCGCAAGGGTCTCGTGGTCGCGCGCGAGGAAATGGACGTGCGCTATTTCGGCCTGATGCGCCTTGCGCAGGCTTTCGGTCCCGCCTTGCGCTTTCGCGGCGCGGACGGCGTGAATTCGGCGGCCGCCTTCGTCAATTTCCTGTTCGTGCACGCGCTCGCCAACTGGCCGGAATTCGGCGCCTATTCGGCGACCGAGGCCGCCTGCCTCTCCGCATCGCATTCGTTGCGCGCGGAGCTGCGGCCGGGCGGCGTCAAGTTCATCAACATATTTCACGGGCCGCTCGAAACCGAATGGTTCCAGCCGCTGCCGCCGCCGAAGGTCGCGCCGTCCGCGCTCGCCAGGTCGGCGGTCGATGCGCTCAAGCGCGGGCTCGAAGACGTGTTCGTCGGCGATATCGCGCAGGATATTCGCGAGCGCTTTCTCGCCGATCCCAAAACGCTCGAACGGGAGTTGTGAGACATGGCCGGCTCTGACTTCTCCTCCGCCGATCTTCTCGCGTTCGCGGGCGCCGTGGCGAGCGGCGCCGTGCGCGTCGTCGATCTCACGCAAACGCTCGCGCCGGAATTTCCCGTCATCGTCCTGCCGCCCGAATTCGGACAGGCCGCGCCCTTCCGCGTCGAGGAAATCTCGCGCTACGACGAGCGCGGGCCCGGCTGGTACTGGAACAATTTCACGATGAGCGAGCATACGGGCACGCATTTCGACGCGCCGATCCACTGGATCACCGGCCGCGACCTGCCGGACGCCAGCGTCGACACGATCCCGCCCGCAAATTTCGTCGCGCCGGCCTGCGTGATCGACGTCAGCCGGCAATGCGCCGAAGACGCCGACTTCACGCTGAACGTCGCGCATCTCCTCGCCTGGGAGAAGGAGCATGGCGAGATTCCGAAACGCTCCTGGGTTCTCCTGCGCACCGACTGGTCGAAACTGCCGGGGCGCGCCTACGCCAACATGAAGGAGGACGGCGCGCATACGCCGGGACCTTCGCCCGAGGCGATGAAATGGCTGGTCGAGGCGCGCGACGTGCACGGCTTCGGCACGGAGACGATCGGCACCGATCACGGGCAGGCCTTCCACTTCAACCCGCCGCATCCCGCGCATCGCTACATTCACGGCGCCGGCAAATACGGCCTGCAATGCCTGTGCAATCTCGACCAATTGCCGCCGAAAGGCGCGATCATCTTTTCCGCGCCGCTGAAGATCAGGCAGGGCTCTGGCAGCCCGCTGCGCGTGCTGGCGCTGGTGGCGGATGAATGACCAGTCGCTGTCATTCCCGACGCTTGCCGAAGGCAAGCGATCGGGAATCCAGAACGCTCCTCCAACAATCTGCCGCGTGGATCTGGATTCCCGCTTGCGCGGGAATGACATTCAGGGAGCGGAGAGGATCACGGCATGACACGAACATTCCGCTCCATCGTCACCGGCGGCAATACCGGCATCGGCGCGGCCATCGCGCAGAAACTCGTTTCACGCGGGCATGAGGTCGTGTGCCTGTCGCGGCGCAAGCCGGACTGGAGCGACGCGAAACTCTCGTTCGTCGAGGTCGACCTGACCGACGCCGGCGCAACCCAGCAAGCTGCGCGGAAAATTCTCGACGGCGGCCCCATCACGCATATCGTCCACAATGCCGGCGTCATCCGCGCGAAGCCGCTGGAGGACGTGCAACTCGACGATCTCGCGGCGCTGTCGCAGCTGCATCTGGGCGCGGCGATCGAACTGGCGCAGGCCGCGCTGCCCGGCATGAAGGCCGCGCGTTTCGGCCGCATCGTGCTGATTTCCTCGCGCGCGGCGATGGGGCTGCAGACCCGCACCGTCTATTCCGCGACCAAGGCCGGCATGATCGGCATGGCGCGCACCTGGGCGCTGGAGCTCGCGCCGCACGGCATTACCGTCAATGTCGTCTCGCCCGGCCCGATCGGCGATACGGAAATGTTCGAGAGCGTCATGTCGCCGGAATCGGAGCGCGCGAAGGCGCTCGCCAGGTCCATTCCGGTCGGCCGGCTCGGCCGTTCCGCCGACGTCGCGCGCGCCGTGGATTTTTTCTGCGACGAGGCCGCCGATTTCGTCACCGGCCAGACGCTGCTCGTCTGCGGCGGCGCCAGCATCGGCGCGCTGTCCATGTAGGGCAGGTCGGCGCGCCCTAGCGATCGGCCGGCGTCGCGACGACGTTGATGCGCGGCGCGGGCGCGCCGCTGATCTGCGCGACCGGAGGCGCTCTCTTCGACTCGAGCCGAACGCCTTGCGCGGCGGGTTCCGCATCCGTACAATGTATCGAGACGGATATAGCAAGACAAGCGCTCAAGCGGCCATGCGAACATCGACGGTCATTCTGGGCGCTGCTCTGGCGCTCTTGTCGGGCGCCTCCGCTCTTGCGGGGCAGACGCACGTCGCCGTGGCGGCGAACTTCACCGCGCCGGCCAGGGAAATCGCCGCGCTGTTCAGGGCGAAATCCGGCCACGAAGCGCTGCTGAGCTTCGGCGCTTCCGGCCAGTTCTATACGCAGATCGCGCAGGGCGCGCCGTTTCAGGTCTTTCTGTCGGCTGACGACAAGCGGCCCAGGGAAGCGGTCGGCGCCGGCCTTGCGGTCGCCGAGAGCCGTTTCACCTACGCCGTCGGCAGGCTCGTTCTGTGGAGCCGCAGCCTGGATCTGGCGAAAGGCGCAGAGACGCTGAAGGCCAACGCCTTCCTGAAACTGTCGATCGCCAACCCGATAGCCGCGCCCTATGGCGCGGCCGCGGTCGAGACCATGAAGGCGCTCGGCGTCTACGAGGCGATCGAGCCCAAGCTGGTGCAGGGCAATTCGATCGCGCAGGCCTTCCAGTTCGTCGACACCGGCAATGCGGAACTGGGCTTCGTCGCGCTTTCGCAATTGGCCAACGTGACGGCCGGCTCGCGTTGGCTCGTGCCGCAATCGCTGTACCGGCCGATCTTGCAGGACGCGGTTCTGCTGAAGAAAGGCGCCGACGACGAAGCGTCGAAAGCCTTCATCGTCTTCCTCAAAGGTCCCGAAGCGCGAGCGGTCGTCGCGAAATTCGGCTACGGCCTGCCCTGAGCGCCCGCGGAATGCCGGTCGCCGCGCATGACCTGCGCGGCGCGGCTGTTCTTCGCTGACGCGTGCCGAGAATCCCAATTCGTCAGTAGGACATCCGCAGCCCGGCGTAGGCGCCGAGCCCCGGCGCCCGGAACCCGGTCGGGTTCTGGTATTGCTTGTTCAGCAGGTTGTCGACGCGCGCGGTCGCGGTCACGCCCTCAGCGAGATCGTAGGAACCGGCGACATTGACCAGCATGTAGCCTGGCGCCCTGAAGCGCGTGATCGAGAAGTCGCGCGTGCCGTCGATCCACGAGCTAACCCGCACGACGCTCGCCGACAGGCTGAGCTTGTCGATCGGCTTCCATGTCGCCTGCACGCTCGCCTTGCGGCGCGGGCGTCGCAGAAGATCGGGCTGGGTCGTGCCCTCGACGGCCTGGCGCACCAATTCGCCCTGGATCGCCGCGGCGGTCGCCGCGATCGGGCTGGCGTCGCGCGCCACCGTGTAGGTGTAGTCGCCGCGGATTGTCAGCTGGTCGAAGACGCGCGCCTGCGCGAAGGCTTCGACGCCGTAGGTCTTGCCGCTGCCGAGGTTGACCAGGGTGGAAGTGAAGGTCGCCGGATCGAATTGCGTGTTGATCAGGTCCTTGATGCGGTTGCGGAAGTAGGTCGCGCCGAAGCGGAAGCGATCGTCGAGCAGCGGCTGCTCGAATCCGACGTCGAAGCCCCGGCTCTGCTCGGGCTGCAATCTCGGATTGGCGAAATAGAAGAACGCCGGATAGGAGACGTAGAGCTGGTTGAGCGTCGGCGCCTTGAAGCCGGTTCCGTAGCTCGCCTTCAGGATCGTGTCCGTCCACGGCATCCGGAACGACGGCGCGACGCGATAGGTCGCGTGGCCGCCGAACTGGCTGTTGCGATCGCGCCTGGCGTTCGCTGTCAGGAAGAAGCGGTCGAGGACATTGCCGACATATTCGACATAGCCGGCGCTGTTGGTATAGGCGGCCGCCGTCGCCGTCTGCGACGGATCGAGCATCGGTATCGTCAGCCAGTCGCGCTGCGATTCCGCGCCGGCGATCAGCTTGTGGCCGCGCACGACCTCGAACTCGCCGCGCCAGTCGAATTTCGTCCGCTCGCCGATATATTGATAGGGCGGCTGATAGCCCGACGAGAAGAAGGTCGGCGTCTGGTCGCCGGGCTTGGCCCAGGTGTCGGACCGCATGTGCGACACGCCGAACAGGCTCCGGAAGCGGCCGTCGAACAGATTGGCCGTTCCCTCCGCGCGCACGTAGGCCTGCTTGTCGTGCTGCACGTCCTGCCGCGCATTCGGCGAACTGAAGGCGAAACCGTAGGGAAGACCGAAATCGTCGCTCGTGAAGCGCTGGCGGGAATCCGTGTAGCGGCCGATCAGATTGACGCCGAACATGTCGGTCAATTGTGCGCCGACCTTCGACGAGAAGGTGAGATTCTGGTAGGAATTGGCGTTGACCGGCACGCCGGGCGGCACGAGTTCCGGCGGCGTCGCCGGCAGGCTGCCGACGCTTTGGCGCTGGATATTGAAGGAATAATCGACGCGCTCCTGCGCGCCGCGCACGCCGATCGCCTGGTTGAGCGTGCCGAAGGAGCCACCCTCTGTGAAAGCCGTGAATCGTGCAGGGCCTTCGCCCTTCTTCGTGACGATCGAGATCACGCCGCCGATCGCGTCCGACCCGTAGAGGCCGCTCTGCGGTCCGCGCAGCACTTCGACGCGTTCTATGTCGCCGGCCAGCAATTGGCCGAAGTCGAACGTGCCATTGGCGGAAGCCGGATCGTTGACCTCGATCCCGTCGATCAGCACCTTCACATGATTGGCGTTCGTCCCGCGCATGAACACATTGGTGTAGCCGCCGGCGCCGCCGGTCTGCACGACGTTGAGACCGGGAATCGTCTGCAGGATTTCCGGCGCCGAGCGGCGCTGCATCCGCTGGATCTGTTCGGCAGTGACGACCGTGACGGAACTGCCGGTCTGGTCGTTCGGCGTCGGCGTCGAATTGGCCACGACATTGATTTCTTCGAGCCGCTCGACGCGCTGGCCTTGCTGGGCGGAGACGCCGGGCGAAACGATCGCGAGGAGAGCGGCCGGCGCGACATGCGCCAGCGCGCGAAGGCGCGCCTTGCCGCGGGCGGCGGAACGGGACAGGGAATGCATGTGTATCTACTCGCAGCGAGCGTGGACCGTCACTGCGATCGATCACGACGGCCTGCGAACGGCAGGCGCCGAAACCTCTCCGAGACACCCCGCCCGAAGCCATCGCGCGTGACCACGACTGATGGCAGGTCTCCTGGCTCGCGGGTCGCCGCCTCGAGCCGCCTTCCCGCGGAAATCCGCAGTGGCATGTCGGCTCTCGGCTCTCCGCCTACAGTTGCGGGGGCAGCCGCGGTTTTGGGCAAGCCGTCCATTCGGCAAGCCCGCACCGCATTCCCTTTTCAGCCCTTGCGGGCGCCATCGCGGCTACCTATCGGGATTGCCGGATGGCGAGTCAAGACAACGTCCGAAGCGCCTGCCGGGCCCGCGCGCACGCTCTTGTCGATTCCAGGCGCGCTGTGTATTTCCGGCAACGCTCGGCTCTCGCGCGAAGGAGAACGGATGGACGTCGCGCTCGATTGCCCGGCGTCGAGGTCCGGCCTCACGATCGCCTGCGATCGGCCCTTCCTGGTCGTCGGCCTGCCGACGCGCTGCGCGACCTTCGGCTGGTCGCTGTCGAATCCCGGATTTGCCGAAGCCTCGACAATCGTCTGGCTGGAAGTGCGCAACGCCGATCTGACGGCCGATGTCGATCCGCTGAAACTTCTTCGCACCAGGCTCGCGACGCGCGGCCTCGACAACGCCGTCGCCTTCATGACATCGCGCGACGTCAGGCGGCGCCATGTCGCGCGCCGCGACGTGGAAGCGGTCGCTGCGACCTGCGTCGCCACCGTCGGCCTCGCCAACGGCGAGACCGTCGGCGCTAGGCGACGGATCGAGGCCTTTCCCGGCACGATCAACACGCTCGTGCATGTCTCGCGGCCGCTCGCCCAGGCCGCCTTCATCGAGGCGCTGTCCATCGTCGCCGAAGCCCGCACGGCCGCCATCCTCGACACGGCGCATCTGCGGCGCGGGCCGCGGATCACCGGCACCGGAACGGATTGCATCGTCGTCGCGGCGCCGATCGGGCCGGAACCGGAATGCTGCGCCGGGCTGCACACCGCGGTCGGCGAGGCGATCGGCGGGGCTGTCTACGACGCCGTGCGCGAGGGCGCGGAGGTCTGGAGCGCGGAGACGGCGACGCCGCCAAATCCCTGATCGCGCCGGCGCATTGCGCCCTTGCGGCGCTTTCCGTATTGTCCGCCGCGATGGTTCTTCGGCCTGTCGCTGACGGGACGAAGTGAAACGGGAATGCGGCGCCGCCTTTCGGCGAAATCCGCAACTGCCCCCGCAACTGTGAGCGGCTAGGCCCGAAGCAGACAAGCCACTGGCTGCGATCCTCCTCCAGTTGGATCGCGCAGAGCCGGGAAGGCGGCGTCGGCGCCCGCGAACCGCAAGTCAGGAGACCGGCCATCAGCAGCGCGCGCCCGGACGGGGTGTTCCGGAGATTGGCGCGCAGGAGCTGGAGGATGTCGTGCGCGTCGCGGAACCGCCGTATGAAGGGCTGAACGGCGCCGCTGCGCCCGCGGTTCTGCTTCCGCTCGCCGCCGCGGCCAAGGGCGGCGAGGCGCCGCCGTTCTCGATCCCGTGGGACCTTGCGCCCGCGATTCCCCCGCATGTTCCGGTCGCCTCCGCCATCAAGCCCTATGCGGCTTTCGCCGTGTCGATCGCGCTGCATGTCTGCCTCGTCGCCGGCGCGCTGCGCCTGGCCGCCGACGATTCGTCCTTCGGCGACAGCGATCTGGAGACGCCGATCGAAATCGTCGTCGGGCAGACGCCGGAGGCCGGCGCGGACGTCGCGTCGGCGGCGCAATCCGACGCAATCCCCGATGCGGCGCCGTCGCCGGCCAAGGCCGCCGAAAAGCCCGCGCCGACAGATGCCGCGGCCGAAGCCGGACCGGCCGAGCAGCCGGCGCAG
>JBDHTL010000002.1:0-66999 GCA_039808645.1 Rhodoblastus sp.
AAATGTCGTCGATCGGCCGCGAGGAATGGCCCGCGATCACGATGGTGATCTTCCGCAACTACCAGTGGGGCGCGGAGAAGCGCAATTCGACCCTGTGGTACGACGACAATTTCGTCGGCACGGAACTCGACCCGCATCTCTCCTACGCGCGCGTTGCAGAGGCGTGCGGCTTGAAGGGCGTGGTGGCGAAGACGCAAGGCGAGTTGACCGAGGCCATCGCCAAATCCTGCGAGGACCAGAAAAAGGGCGTCACGACCTTCATCGAGATCGTGCTCAATCAGGAGCTCGGAGAGCCCTTCCGGCGCGACGCGATGAAGAAGCCGGTCGTGGTCGCCGGCATCGATCCCAAGGACATGCGGCCGCAGAAACGAGCTGGGTGACATTGGATAAATTGCGTCCAAACGACGGAGCAAGCGGGAACATCCGCTCGATCTTCGCTTCCTACGATGCAATGGACGGGCTTGCCGAGCCAGCCGACGTAGTCGGCAGCGTCAGCCGCGGCGCGCGGTGGTCGGGCAAGGGAGCGCTCTCGCGATAAGACCGTGGACGGGCGGACACTTGTTCGATCGTTCCGGAAGTACCGCGCTTGTCGCGGCAGGATCGCCGCGAAACGGAAGAGGCTCCTTCGGTCAAAGATCAGGAGACAGATCCGAAAGTACGACGATCGACGGTTCTTTCAGTCGAAGAAGAGGCCGTCGTCGCTGCGACGAGCCCCCGCCTGGCGCACGCGTCGCTGCTCCGTTGCCAGCAGCCATCGCATGGTCAGAGATCTAGATGGCCGTGCGATTGGCGCCCTTGAGGTGCAGGATCTCGCGCGCTTCGTCCGGGGTCGCGACCTCGAGGCCGAGGCCCTCGATGATCTGGCGGGCGAGGCGCACCTGTTCGGCGTTGGATTCCGCCAGCCGGCCGGGACCAGACCACAGCGAATCCTCGAGGCCCACGCGCACATTGCCGCCGTTGGCCGCAGCCATCGCCGCGATCGGCAGTTGGGCGCGGCCTGCGCCAAGGACCGACCAGCGATATTTGTCGCCGAACAGCCGGTCGGCCGTCCGCTTCATGTGCATCACGTCTTCGGGATGCGAGCCGGTGCCGCCGAGCAGGCCGAACACCGTCTGGACGAACAGCGGCGGCTTCACGAGTCCGCGCTCGAGGAAATGCGCGAGGTTGTAGAGATGCGACGTGTCGTAGCACTCGAATTCGAAGCGCGTGTCGGATTCGGCCATCGTGCGCAGGACGTATTCGATGTCCTGAAACGTGTTGCGGAACACGATGTCCCGGTTGCCGAGCATCTCCGGCTCCCAGGCGTGCTTGAACTCCTTGAAGCGGTTCAGCATGCCGAACAGGCCGAAATTCATCGAGCCCATGTTGAGCGAGGCCACCTCGGGCTTGTAGGTCTTGGCGGGCAGCACGCGCTCCTCGACCTTCATGTAGGGCGCGCCGCCGGTCGTCAGGTTGATGACGCAGTTCGAGCGCTGCTTGATCACTTTCAGGAAAGGCGCGAAGGCTTCGGGCGACTGGTCGGGCTGCCCCGTTTCCGGATTGCGCGCATGCAGATGCACGATGGCCGCGCCCGCCTCCGCCGCGCCGATCGAGGCGTCGACGATCTCCTGCGGCGTGACCGGCAGCGCCTTCGACATGCTGGGCGTATGGATGGCGCCGGTCACGGCGCAGGTGATGATGACCTTCTTGCTCATCGCTTCGTTCCTCTATCGGGTCCAGAATTCAAGCGTCCTTGGCGGCGTCGCGCTTGTGCGCGGCGAGCGCGGCCAGCCGTTCGTTGCGCCAGCGCGTGCGCCGCGCCAGCCGCTCCGGCGCGGCCTCGTGCGGCCAGGCCGCGATCACGCGGTCCATGTTGGGCGACTTGTAGACATCCGACTTCGCGCAATCGTCCGCGAGCCGCTTGTAGAAGCCGGTGTAGCGCGCGCAATAATCGGCGACGCCGCCGGGCGCATTCAGTTCGATCGTCTCGAACGGCCCCATGAACGACCAGCGGAGACCAAGCCCGTCCTTCACCGTGCGGTCGAGGTCTTCGGCCGACACATAACCTTCGCCGACCAGCCGGAAGGCTTCGGCCAGCAGCGCGCCCTGCAGGCGGTTGAGAATGAAGCCGTCAGCTTCCTTCAGCACGACAATCGGCGTCTGGCCGATCGAGGCGTAGACGTCCTTCGCGCTCGCAATCGTGTCCGGCGAGGTCCAGGGGGCGCCGGAGAGTTCGACCAGCGGGATGAGATGCGGCGGATTGACGGGATGGCCGACGAGACAGCGCGAACGGCCGGCAAGCTTCTCCGTGAACCGAGAGGCGACGATGGCCGACGTCGAGGAAGCGAGGATCGCATGCGGCGGCGCGAGACGATCGAGTTCGGCGAAGAGCGCGATCTTAACGTCCACGTCTTCCGGCCCGTTCTCCTGCGCGAAATCCGCGCCGGCCAGCGCATCGGCAAGACTTGTGGCGGCCGTGACGCGCGCGGCTGCGCCATCGGGATCGTCAGCAAGGCCGTGTCGCGCGAGGCCGCGCAATTCCTCGTGAACGAGGCTGGGCGCTGCGGCCAGAGTCGGCGCGTGCGTATCGGTCATCGAAACGCGCCAGCCCGCGCGTGAAAAAATCGTCGCCCAGGCGCGGCCGATCAGGCCGGAGCCAACGATCGCAACCTTCTTCGCTTCGCTCATGTTCGCACTCACAGCCAGAGCACCTTGCGGCGCAGGTCGTAGTCGTTGCGGAGGTCGGCCGAGGGGCCGATATGAATCACGCGCCCGCGCTCCAGCGCGACAGTCGTGTCGGACAGCGCCAGCGCCAGATCGAGGTGATGGTCGACTATCACGATCGCCACTTCCTGGCGCAGGCGGTCGAATGTTTCGAACAGGGTCTCGACCACGGCGGGCGCAAGTCCCTCGAAGGGCTCGTCGAGCAGGAGAATGCGCACGTCGCCCGAGAGCGCGCGCGCAACCGCCAGCATCTGCTGCTCACCGCCGGAGAGATAGTCGGCGGGCGTATCCAGCCGCTCACGCAGCCGCGGGAAATAGTCGAAGACGCGCTCCTCGCTCCAGTGGACGCCCTGCCCGGTCATGCGGCGCAGACGCCCGAGCTCGAGGTTCTGCGCGACGCTCATGCCGGCGAACAGACCACGCCCCTGCGGCACATAGCCGACGCCGTTGCGCGCGATCGCCGCGGAGGGAAGTCCGACGAGTTCGACGCCATTGAGCTTGATCGAGCCGCTGGACGCCGGCGCTATGCCGGTCAGCGTCTTCAGCAGGGTCGACTTGCCGGCGCCGTTGCGGCCGAGCAGCGCGACGATCTCGTTCTGGCGAACGGTGAGATCGACATCATTGAGAATGTGGCTCTTGCCGTAGAATGTGTTGACCCCCGATGCCGTGAGAAGCGGCGCCGCGGTCGCGGCCGTTTCGCGCATTTTCGCCGCAACGGTCGCGGCGCCGGAGCCGATATAGACCTCCTGCACCGCCCGGCTCGCGCGCGCGGCCTCCACGTCGCCGTCGAGCAGGACCTGGCCGTTGTTCATGACCGTGACGTGATCGGCGAGCTGGAACACGCGGTCGATGTCGTGCTCCACGAGCAGGACCGGTAGGTCGTGCGAAATGCGCTTGATGATATTGCCGATGCGCTCGCGCTCGGCGGCGGACAGGCCCGCGAGCGGCTCGTCGAGCAGCAGGACGCGCGGGCGGCTTGCCAGCGCCAGCCCCATGTCGAGCAGGCGCTGCCCGCCGTAGGAGAGCGAACCGGCTTCGGCCTTCTCCATGCCGGCAAGCCCAAGATAGCGCAGCATCTCCTGCGTGCGTTCGTTGACCTGCGGTATGCCGTCGGCTGGCCGCCAGGGGTTGAAGCGCGCGGGATCGCGCGCCTGCACGGCAAGGCGGACATTCTCCTCGACGTCGAGCGCCGGGAAGAGATTGGTGATCTGGAAGGAGCGGCCGATGCCGGCCGTCGCGATGGCTTCCGGCGAGAGCCCCGCAATGGACTGACCCAGCAGCGTCACCTGGCCCTTGTCGGGCGCATAGAGGCCCGAGAGAAGGTTGAAGGCGGTCGTCTTGCCGGCGCCGTTCGGACCGATAAGCGCATGCAGCGTGCGGTCGACCACCGTGATGTCGACATCCTGCACGGCGCGCAGGCCGCCAAACGTCTTCACGATGCCCTGAGCGGCGAGCACGGGGCCTTTGCTCTCGGCGGCCGGCAACAGATAGGCCGGCAACGGCAGGTCCTCGGTGCGTCGACCGGCCATGGCGGCGGCTTCGATTGTCTTCTTCCGCAAGGGCGCGAGCGCCGCGTCGACGACGCCGACGAGTCCGTTGGGCGAAAAAACGATGAAGCCGACGAACAGCAGGCCGAACCAGAGCTGCCAGTTCTCCGTGTAGATCGACAGGAACTCGCGGAACAGAACGAAAAACAAGGC
Organism: Rhodoblastus sp.; assembly: GCA_039808645.1. GTDB lineage: Bacteria > Pseudomonadota > Alphaproteobacteria > Rhizobiales > Beijerinckiaceae > JAJXWB01. The sequence continues at coordinate 4,404 of JBDHTL010000002.1, forward strand.
GCCGATGGCCGGCCCGACGAAGCTGCGCATGCCGCCGATGACGACCATGGCGAGCAACTCGCCGGAGAAGGCGACGGAGATCGGATCGGCCGATGTCATGCGGTTCTTGTAAAGAAGCAGCATGCCGGCAAGGCCGGTCAGCGTCGCCGACAGGACGAAGGCGACAAGCTTGTAGCGATTGGTCGGGTAGCCGAGGAAGCGCGCGCGCTGCTCGTTCTCGCGGATGGCGACGAGCACGCTGCCGAGCGGCGAACGATGGAAACGCCAGAGGCAGACGGCGATGAGGAAGGCAATGATGGCGACGAAAGCGTAATAGGCGGCATTGGTCTCGAGGCTCGCGCCAGCGAGGATCGGGCGCGTGATTCCGCCGATGCCGTTCTCGCCGCCCGTCACGTCGGTCCAGCGGAAGGCCACGGTGTAGACCATGGCCGCGAAGGCAAGCGTCAGCAGCGAGAAATACACGCCGCGTCGGCGCAGGATCAGCGCCCCGAGCAGCGCCGAAAGGATCAGCACGCAGGCGAGACCGGCCAGCACCGGCAGGACGAACGAGCCCGGCGCCATGCGCAATTGCAGCAGCGCCGCGATATAGGCTGCGAGCCCGAACCAGACGCCGTGACCGAAGGAAACGAGGCCCGTGTAGCCGACGAGAATGTTGAGGGCCATGCAGGCGATGGCGTAGACGACGACTTCCGTCGCCGATGTCGTGGTGAGGCCCAGCACGCCGAGCGCCGCGGGCAGCACCGCGAGCATGGCGGCGATGGCGAGCAATTGCAGGGGTGCGAGGCGTCGCAGCTTGTCCATCGCGGGCGCCTATTCGAAACGGGCGATGCGCTCGCCCAGCAGACCGCGCGGACGCACGAGCAGGACGATCAACATCAGCAGGTAGATTGCCGCGGTTGAGCCCGCCGAATAGCCGATGGCGATCATCACGCCCTTGACCAGTCCGACGAGCAGCGCGGCGATGACGACGCCCCAGAAGGAGCCGAGACCGCCGATGACGACCACGACGAAGGCCGGCGTGATGATTTCCGCGCCCATGGCCGGATGCACGGCGTAGATCGGCGCGAGCAGCACGCCGGCAAGGCCCGCGAGCCCGATGCCGAGGCCGGCGACGACGGCCATGTACGGCTGAAGCGAAATGCCGAGCGCGCCGACCATGTCCGGATTCTGCACGCCGGCGCGCACCACGCGGCCGAACGAGGTTTTCTGCAGCAGGAGCCAGAGGCCGGCGACGCAGAGGATGGCGATGGCGAGCAGGATGGTGCGGTAATAGGAATAGACGAAATCGCCGATGAAGACCTGCCCCTTCAGGTAGCTCGGGATGGAATAGGAGAGAGGCGGCGCGCCGAAGATCATGCGCAGCGCCTGTTCCGCCACCATCGCGAGGCCGAAGGTCAGCAGCAGCGAAAGAATCGGATCGCTGCGATAGAAACGGCGAAACAGCGTGCGCTCGATGACGATGCCGAGAATGCCGACGAGCGCCGGCGCCACCGCCAGAGATCCGCCAAAGCCGATATAGGGCGAGAGCACGAGCGTGAGATAGGCGCCGATGGCGAAGAAAGCGCCATGCGCGAGATTGACCACGCCGCCGAGCGAGAAGATCAGCGACAGGCCGAGCGCGATCAGCAGGTAGTAGACCCCGTCGAGAAGGCCGTTGACGATCTGCTGCAGGAACAGGATGGCGGACAAGTTTTCGGTCCCGGCCGGCGGGCGGCGTCATACAAGGCGGCGGCCGGCGTCCGAGAGACGCCGGCCGTCGTTTCAGTTCAGCCCGCGAAGGTGCAGGAATTCTCTTCCTTCGTCGCCGCGATCGCCTCCAGCGGCTCGTCCGGCCCGGGCACGGCGGCGGAGGAGGTGAAGATGTCCCACTGGTTCTTGATCTTGTCGGCGGGAATGGCGGTGACCGCGTACATTTCGTGCATGAGCTGATGGTCGCTCGCGCGGAAATAGCCTTGCCGGGTCTTCAGCACGTCGAACTTGGCGCCCTTCTCGAAATGCTCGACCAGCTTGACCGAGTCCGTGGACTTGGTTTCGCGCATGGCGTCGGTCACGATCCTGGCGGCGATGTAATCGCCCCACGCCTGGTTTTCGGGCGGCTTGCCGTACTTCTTGGTGAAGGCGGCGACAAACGCCTTGGAGCCCGGCGTCTCCAGCAGGTGATGCCAGACGACGGGCCATGTGCCGACGAAATTGCCCTTGCCCGCCGCCCAGGCGAGCGCGGTGTCGAAGCCGAAGCCGCTGACCGGGAAAGTCAGGCCGAATTCCGAGTACTGCTTGAGGAAGTTGGTGATCTGGTTGCCCGCGAGATTGAGCACGACGAGATCGGGCTTGGCGTTGCGGATCTTCAGCAGGTAGGACGAGAAGTCCGTCGCATCGGTCGGCACGAGTTCGTCGCCGGCGAACTTGCCGCCGTTGGCGCCCAGGAACCTGCGCGCCACGCTGATGAGATCGTGGCCGAAGGCATAGTCGGCCGTGAGCGAATACCAGCTCTTGTCCTTGATCAGCCCGTCCTTCAGGAAGGAGCGGCCGACCGACTTCACATACATCGAGTTCTGCGACTCGACATGGAACATGAAGCGCTTGCAATCCTTGCCGCGCAGAGCGTCGGAATTGGCGCCGGTGTTGACGAACATCGTCTTGTTGCGCTCGGCGACCTGCGCGATCGTCAGGGCGGAAGCGGATGAAATCTCGCCGATGATGCAGGCGACCTTGTCGCGCTCGATCATGCGCTCGGCCTTGGTGGAGGCGGTCTGCGGATTGACCGAATCTTCCTTCAGCAATTCGATCTTGCGGCCGTTGACGCCGCCCGCCGCATTGATCTCCTCGACGGCGAGGTCGATCGCCATGACCGCATATTCGCCGAGCGGCCCGAGAAAGCCGGTGCGCGGCGTGAGATGGCCGATGCGCAGCACATCCGACTGCGCGCGCAGGACCGCCGGCGCGCCGATCAGCGCCGCCGCGCCGACCGCGCCCTGGATGAGGCCGCGACGTGAAAGGTTGGAATCGACAGGCATGATGCTCCTCCTGTTGCGCCGCGTTTAGCGGTCTTGCCGTCCACCGTGCCGTTCGCGCCGCGCGCGCCGCCGGTTGCCGTGATCTGTGATCACAGTTATGCTGACGGAGAAGCGGGAGATTGTCCAGCATGTTTTCGGAGCCGCCCGAATGAACGAGATGACGTTCGAGCAGTTCGCCCCGCTGGACCGGCAGACGCTCGGCGCACGCGCCTATACCCAGATCGCCGACCTCATGATCGCCGGCAAGCTCGCTCCGGGCGAGAAACTCTCGCTGCGCACGACCGCCGATGCGCTCGGCGTATCGATGACGCCCGTGCGCGAGGCCGTGGCGCGCCTCGTGTCCGACGGCGCGCTCGAGACGACGCCGAACCGCGCCATCCGCGTGCCGATCATGAGCGTCTCGCAATTCCGCGATCTGACGAAGGCGCGCATCGCCATTGAAGGCCATGCGGCGGCGGAGGCTGCGCGCAACCGGTCGGAAGACGACATTGCGCGGCTGCGCGAGGCGGACCGGGCCTTCGGCGCGCAGCGGCGTTTGCGCAGGCCCGATCTTGCGCAGGCCGTCGAACTCAACAAGGAATTCCACTTCGCGCTCTATGCCGCCGCCAGTTCCGCCGTTCTGATGGACATCATCCGCGCGTTGTGGCTGAAGGCTGGGCCAGTGCTCAATCTCGACCTGCGCGCCAACAAGGACCGCATCGCCACGTCGCGCGCGGTCGAGTTTCACGGCGCCGCGCTCGCGGCTGTGACCAATCGGAGGCCCGCCGCAGCGCGCGACGCGATTGCCGAAGACATATCGACTGCCGCAGACTTCATTCTCGCCCACGGCCGGCTCATCGAGAGCTGAGGCCCATCCGTTCACCCTGGAGACATCATGGACCTCGCCATCGCCGATCTTCGCGTTCTCGTCACCGCCGGCGCCAATGGGATCGGGCTCGAGATCGCGCGCAGCTTCGTGGCGGAAGGCGCGCGCGTGCATGTCTGCGACATCGACCGAGAGGCGCTGGACAAGCTGGCCAAGAGCGACCCGAAACTCACCTGGTCGTTCTGCGACGTCGCCGATCGAGCAAGCGTTGCGCGCCTGTTCGACGAGGCGCTGGCGATGCTCGGCGGCCTCGACGTGCTGGTGAACAACGCCGGCGTCGCCGGTCCCACGGGGCGCGCGGAGGACATCAATCCGGAAGACTGGGACCGCTGCATCACGATCTGTCTGACGAGCCAGTTCAACTGCGCCCGGCTCGCCATCCCGCATCTGCGGGCGAGCGCCAACGCTTCGATCGTCAATCTGTCGTCGGCCGCGGGCAAGTTCGGCTTTGCGCTGCGCACGCCCTACTCGGCGGCGAAATGGGGCGTGATCGGCTTCACCAAGTCGTTGTCGATCGAACTTGGTCCCGACAATATCCGCGTCAACGCCATATTGCCGGGTCTCGTCGCGGGCGACCGCCAGCGCCGCGTGCTCGAGGCCAAGGCGCAGCAGCGCGGCATCTCCTTCCGCGAGATGGAGGAAACGGCCTTCTCCTTCACGTCGATCAAGGAATATGTGACGCCGCAGCAGATCGCCGACCAGATCGTCTTCATGGCGAGCCCGCGCGGCCGCACGATCTCCGGCCAGGCGATCGCCATTTGCGGCGACACGCGAATGCTCGGTTGAAGCGGCGCTCGTTCAGTTTCCGCCGTCGCTTTGACCGCGAGCGCGCTGGCGATCCGCCGCGCAGCCGGATCAATTCACCTGCCGCGTTCGGTCAGTCCAGAAGGGCGCCCGCAACAGAGCTTTGTTGATCTTGTTGACGCTCGAGAGCGGCAGCGGCTCCGTGCGCACCTCGATGCTGCGCGGGCGCTTGTAGCCGGCGATCAGCGCGCGGCAATGCCGGCCGATCTCCTCGGCGTCGAGGGTCGCGCCCTCCCGCAGCGCCACGATCGCGTGGACGGCTTCGCCCCATTTGTCGTCGGGTATGCCGATCACCGCGCATTGGGCGACCGCCGGATGGCTCGCGATCGCGTTCTCCACCTCTGTCGAGTAGACGTTCTCGCCGCCCGACACGATCATGTCCTTCACGCGGTCGACGACGAAGAGGTAGCCGTCCTCGTCGAGGTAGCCGCCGTCGCCCGTATGCATGAAGCCCCCGCGCAAGGCGTGCGCGGTCAGTTCGGGCTGGCGCCAGTAGCCTTTCATCACATTCGCTCCGCGCACCACGATTTCGCCGACGACGCCAGTCGCCACCGGAATGTCGTCCTCGTCGACAACGCGCACTTCGACGCCCGGCGGCGCCTTGCCCGCCGACCGCAGACGCTTCGGATCGCCGTCGAGCCGGTGATCCTCGACGCCGAGACAGGTCGCCATGGGAGACAGTTCGGTCATCCCGTAGGATTGCGCGAATTCGACGCCCGGAAACCGCCGCATCGCCTCGCGCAGAAGCGCCTCCGGCATCGGCGAGGCGCCATAGGTGAGACGCCGGACGCTCGACAGGTCGTATGTGTCGAAGTCGGGCCGCTGCAGCATCATTGCGAGCATGGTCGGAACGAACGTGCAATGCGTGACGCGCTCCGCGGCGATCGTACGCAGCACGTCTTCCGGCGTGAACCGCGCGATCACCACGTGACGCCCGCCGGCGACCGTGTTCGACAGGATCGCGCTGCCGGCGGCGAGATGAAACATCGGCCCGGCATGAAGGCGGATGGAATCGGGCGTCGAATTGCGCAGCGCGATCGAGTTGCGCGCGTTGAACAACAGGTTATCGTGGCTGAGCATCACGCCCTTGGAGCGGCCGGTCGTGCCGCCGGTGTAGAACAGGCAGGCGATGTCGTCGCCGCCGCGGCCCGCGTCTTCGCACGGGGCGACTGCTGCAATCGCCGCCTCGTAGGACAGCGCGTCGCCGGCCGCCTCTCCCTCGTCGGCGAAGATCGCGCCCCTCAACGACGGCGTTGCCGCGAGAATGGCCGGCGCGTGGCGCGCGAAGGCGCTGTCGTAGAGGAACGCGGTCGGCTCGGCGTCCGCGGCCTGTTCCAGGATCTCCGGCAGCGCCAGCCGCGTGTTGAGCGGCGCGAACATGCCGCCGGCCCACATGCTGGCGTAATAATATTCGATGTAGCGATGGCTGCTGTTGGCGAGGATGACCACGCGATCGCCCTGGCCCACGCCGAGGCTACGCAGGACGGCGGCGAGCCGGCCGACGCGGTCGGCGAACTCCGCCCAGGTATGGCGATGCGCGCCGAAGACCATGGCGAGGTCGTGGGGGCGCTTGCGCGCATTGTCCTTGAGACCCTCGGTCAACCCCATGCGCGTCTCCGTCCCGGCGACGCTGCGCCCAGGCGCGCAGCGCTCGTCGTGTTCATCCGAACCAGCCAAGCCCGCGGCAGGAACGCCGACGCCCGGCGAGGCAGAGATTGCCTACATCAGAACGCCGCCTCCGCAGACGAGGACCTGCCCACTGATGTAATTGGATTCCGGCGCGCAGAACAGATAGACGGCGTCGGCGGCTTCTTCCGGCGTGCCGGCGCGGCCGAGCGGAACCATGCGTTCGAGCGTCGCCAGAAGTTGCGGCTGCACGCCGACCTTGATCGCGCGTCCCTCCACGTCGATCGTCTTCTGCTCGGCCTCGATCGCCTGGGTCAGGCGCGTCTTGATCAAGCCGAAAGCGACGCAATTGACGTTGACCTTGTAGCGGCCCCATTCCTTGCAAAGCGTGCGCGTCATGCCGACGAGCGCCGCCTTCGCCGAGGAATAGCTCACCTGTCCGGCATTGCCGTAAAGGCCCGCGATTGACGAGATATTCACGACCTTTCGGAACACTTCGCGGCCGGCCTCGGCGTCCTTCTTGGCGAGGATGCGGATCGGCTCGGAGGCCGCGCGCAGGATGCGGAACGGCGCGACCAGATGCACGTCCAGCATGGCCTGGAACTGCTCGTCGGTCATCTTCTGGATCGTCGCGTCCCAGGTGTAGCCGGCGTTGTTGACGATGATGTCCAGGCCGCCAAGCTGTTCGACCGCGGCGTTGACGAACCGATCGGCGAATCCCTCGTCCATCACGCTGCCGTTGACGCAGACGGCCCTGCCGCCCATCGCCTGGATTTCCGCAGCGACTGCGCGACCTGGCTGTTCGTCGAGGTCGTTGACGACGACGCTGGCGCCTTCGCTCGCGAGCTTCAGCGCGATGGCGCGCCCGATGCCGCGGCCCGATCCCGAGACGAGGGCGACCTTGCCTTCCAGCTTTCTCATGTTCTCTCTTCCTTCAAGTCAGATCGCCACGACCGCTTCGCCGGCGAGCTTGGTCTCGCCGTTCTCGTCCTTCATGACGAGCGTGATGCGCGCGCGCTGCTCGCCGTCGGCGGTGAAGATTTCGGCAACCTCGCCATTGCAGGCGAGTTTGGCGCCGACCTGCGTGATGGCGGCGAACCGGGTCGAGAAGGAGCGGATCCGGTCGGGACGGACTGCGTCCGTCAATGCCTGCCCGAGATAGCCCATGACCAGCATGCCGTGCGTGAAGACGTCGGGGAACCCGGCTTTCTTCGCAAAGTCAATGTCGACATGGATCGGGTTGTGATCGCCGGAGGCGCCGCAATAGAGCGCGAGGCGGTGGCGCGAGATCGGCGGAAAGCTCTTGTGAACGATCGCCTGGCCGACGGCGATCGCCTGGGATGACGAGTTGGACATGGCCGCCTCCTAGTTTCGCACGACGATCGAGCGGACGGTGTCTGCGACATGCGCGCCGTCCTGGTTGACGACGCGCGTCTCGACCTCGATGATCGTCATGGCGCCGCCCTTCTTCTGCGCGACATCGCGCACGCGCGACTCGAAGGTCAGCGTGTCGCCGACCACGACGGGCGCGTGATAGGCGAAGCGCTGCTCCCCATGCAGGACGCGGCCTAGGTCGATCTTCAGGGTTTCGAGGAATTCGAACGGCCTTTCCGAATCCATCATCTCGAGGCAGAAGAGGTAGGTCGGCGGGATCGGCGTCGCCACATAGCCGGCGGCCTTGGCGGCCGCGGGATCGCGATAGACGGGATTGGTTTCGCCCAACGTCTCGAAGAAGTAGCGCAGGCGGCCCGGTTCGACGCGGGCCTTCACCGGCGTGAAGGTCACGCCCACGGCAGATTGGTCGACCATGCGGCGCCTCAGTTCTTTTCGTACATGGTGACGACGCAGGCGCCGCCGAGCCCGAGATTGTGTTGGAGCGCATGCGAAAGGCCGCCGACCTGCGTGCCGCCGGCCGCGCCGCGCAATTGGCGCGTCAGTTCATAGCACTGCGCGAGGCCCGTGGCGCCGAGAGGGTGCCCCTTGGACAGGAGGCCGCCGGACGGATTGGTGACGACGCGGCCGCCATAGGTGTTGTCGCCCTTGTCGACGAATTCTTCCGCGCCGCCTTCCGGGCAAAGGCCCAGCGCCTCGTAGGTGATGAGCTCGTTCTGGGCGAAGCAGTCGTGCAACTCGACGACGCCGATGTCGGCCGGCCCGACGCCCGCCTTCTCGTACACCTTCTGCGCGGCGGCCTTGGCCATGTCGTAGCCGACAACCTTCATCATGTCGTGGCTTTCGAAGGTGGACGGCGTGTCGGTGGTCATCGCCTGCGCGGAGATGCGCACGTCGGTACGCAGGCCCTTGCGCTTCGCGAATTCCTCCGACACGAGAATCGCCGCCGCGCCGCCGCAGGTCGGCGGGCAGGCCATCAGGCGCGTCATGACGCCCTGCCAGACCGCGGGCGAAGCCATCACCTCCTCCGCCGTCACTTCCTTGCGGAAGATCGCGAGTGGATTGTTCACCGCGTGGCGGCTCGCCTTGGCGCGCACCTTGGCGAAGGTCTCGAGCTTCGTGCCGTACTTCTTCATGTGGCTGAGGCCGGCGCCGCCGAAATAGCGGAGCGCGAGCGGAATCTCCTTCGCGTCGATGATTTCCTCGGCCGCTTTGTCGAACAGCTCGAACGGGCTCGGCCGGTCCTCGAAAATCGAGCCGAGCGCGCCAGGCCTCATCTGCTCGAAGCCGAGCGCGAGCACGCAATCGGCGGCGCCGGATTCGACGGCCTGACGCGCGAGAAACAGGGCCGTCGAGCCGGTCGAGCAATTGTTGTTCACGTTGACGACGGGAATGCCGGTCATTCCCAGCGGATAGATCGCGCGTTGGCCGGCCGTCGAGTCGCCGTAGACGTAGCCGGCGTAGGCCTGCTGCACGTCGGCGTAGTCGATGCCGGCGTCCTGCAGCGCAAGACGGGCCGCGGCCTCGCCCATCTCGTTATAGGGCGCGCTCGCCCCGGGCTTGGCGAAGGGGATCATCCCGACGCCGGCGACTAGAACCTTCTGGCCCATGCGATCCTCCGACATTTCCTGCTGGACTTTATCTGACCCACGGGTAATTTACGGGGAGCAGCGCCCTTGTCAACCGCGAAGGCCGCCCCGGCCGCGCGCGGCGAAGTCGGCCAAAGACGAAAGGATATCCGCGGGCAGAAGACACGCCATCGGCGCAACCAGCCAGCCAGCGACACGACAAACGAAAAGACCGTAGGGAAGGAAGGGATGAAGACCACACGCCACAGCCTCGCGCTTGCCAGCGCATTGGTTCTCGCGACGGCGCCCCTCGCGACAGCCGGGACCTACAGCGTCGGAGCATCCGACGCCGAAATCCGCATCGGCCACACGACCGCCTACAGCGGGCCCGTCTCCGCATTCGGCGCGGGCGGCAGGACACTGCAGGCCTTCTTCCGAATGGTGAACGAGGCCGGCGGCATTCGCGGGCGCAAAGTTCAGATCATCTCCCTCGACGACGGCTACAGCCCGCCCAAGGCGCTCGAACAGACGCGCAGGCTGGTGGAGAGCGACAACGTGCTGGCGATCTTCGGCGTGTCCGGTTCGCCCACCAATGCAGCGACGCAGAAATATCTCAACGGTAAGGGCGTGCCGCAGATCCTGATCTCGACCGGCGCCTCGCGTTTCAACGAGCCAAGGGCCTTTCCGTGGACGATGCCGTTCTGGCCGGCCTACACGCTCGAGCAGAAGACCTACGTCGACTACATTCTCAAGACGAAGCCGGATGCGAGGATCGGAATCCTCTACGCCAACGACGACTATGGCAAGGATCACCTCGGCGGCGTGAAGGCGGCGCTCGCGGAGAACCCGAGCGCCAGGGCTTCCATCGTCGCGGAAATTCCGTACGAAACCTCGGATGCGACCATCGACTCGCAGATCGTGAACCTGAAGGCCTCGGGCGCCGACGTGCTGATCAGCGCGACGACGCCGAAGTTTGCGGCGCAGGCGATCCGGAAGGCGCGCGAACTCAACTGGAAGCCGCTGCAGTTCGTCGCCAATGCCTCGAGTTCGATCGCGACTGTGCTGACGCCGGCGGGTCTCGACAATTCGGTCGGGGTGGTCACCGCCGCATTCCTGAAAGCGCTCGGCGACCCGGCGTGGGCGGGCGACAAGGACATCGCGGCCTATTACGAGTTCATGAAAAAGTGGAATCCGCAGGACAACCCGCAAGATTTCTACGCCATCGTCTCCTACGTGAACGCCAACATGCTGAAACACGTGCTGGAAAAGTGCGGCGACGATCTCACGCGGGAGAACCTGATGAAGCAGGTCGCGGATATTCACGGCGTGCACCTGCCGCTGCACCTGCCCACGATCGTCTTGAAGACGAGCCCGGCCGATTTCGCCGCGTTCAAGACGCTGCAACTGCAACGCTTCGACGGCGCGCGCTGGGTCGATCTCGACTGACGGCGTCCGGACAAGAGGGAGAAAAGGGAAGATGAGCACCACCTATGGCCTGCATCGCGCACTGCTGCTGAACGGCAAGGGCGTCGCCATCAGCTTCGAGCAACGCAGCCGGACCTGGGAGGAGGTCGGCGACCGCGTCGCGCGCCTGGCGGGCGCGCTGCGCGGGCTCGGCGTCGGCAAGGGCGATCGCATCGCCGTGCTGATGCTGAACCAGGACCGCTATATCGAACTCTACATGGCGGTCGCCTGGGCCGGCGCGGTGATCGTGCCGCTCAACATCCGCTGGAGCGCGCTCGAGAACGAGGATGCGGTCCGCGACTGCCGGCCCAAGGCGCTGGTCGTCGACGCCGCCTTCGCCGCAATGGGCGCGGAAATCGCAGGCAAGGCCGGCGGCCTAAGTCTCGTTTACGCCGACGATGCGGCCAACCCGATCGCTTCCGCAGGCGCCCTCGACTACGAGGGAATGATCGCTGCGGCGGCCCCGATCGAGGACCAGAACGCCGGCGACGACGACCTCGCCGGCATCTTCTACACCGGCGGCACGACCGGCCGGTCCAAGGGCGTCATGCTCAGCCACCGCAACCTGATGAGCAATGCGCGCAACATGGCGGGCGAGGGCCTCGCCTCGCAGGGCGGCACGTATCTGCATGTCGCGCCGATGTTCCATCTCGCGAACGCCGCGGCGATGTACCTGCATTTCCTCGTCGCCAATTCGCACGCGGTCGTGCGGATGTTCACGCCGGACGCCGCCGCACAGGCGATCGAAAAGTTCAAGGTCACCGAGACGCTGCTCGTGCCGACCATGATCCAGATGACGGTCGACCATCCCGAACTCGGAAAGTACGATCTTTCCTCGCTGCGCTCGGTCCTCTACGGCGCCTCGGTCATCAGCGAGGCGGTCATGGACCGCGCGATGGCGAAACTGCCGAGCACGCAATTCTTCCAGGCCTACGGCATGACCGAGCTGTCGCCCTGCGCAACCATCCTGCCGTGGCGCGACCACATCGGCGAAGGCCGCGCGAAGGGTCGGCATCGCGGCGCGGGGCGGCCGACCTTCATGGTCGACGTGCGCATCGTCGACGCGGAGGACAGGCCGGTTCCCTCCGGCGTGGTCGGCGAGATCTGCGCGCGCGGCGAGACCGTCATGATGGGCTACTGGGAGAAGCCGGAGGAGACCGCGAAGGCCGTCGTCGACGGCTGGATGCACACCGGCGATGGCGGCTACATGGACAAGGACGGCTATGTCTACGTCGTCGACCGCATCAAGGACATGATCATTTCCGGCGGCGAGAACATCTATTCGGCAGAGGTGGAGAACTGCATCGCGCAGCATCCGGCCGTGGCGCAATGCGCGGTGATCGGCATTCCGCACGAGCGCTGGGGAGAGACGGTCCACGCGGTCGTCATGCGCAAGCCGGGCGCCGCGGTCACGGCGGACGAACTCATCGCCTTCTGCAAGGAGCGCATCGCCGGCTACAAGTGCCCGCGAAGCGTCAAGATCCAGGACGAACCGCTGCCCCTGTCGGGCGCCGGCAAGATCCTGAAGCGCGACCTGCGGGCGCCCTACTGGGAAGGCAAGCAGCGCGCGGTCAACTGACAAGCGGAAGGAAGAGGATGATGGGAGCGCCAAGGACGAGCGTTGCAGACCGTGCGCTGGGCAAGATGGTGGTGGGCGGCATATTGACCACGGCGGCGCGACGCTTTCGCGATCGCGAGGCGATCTATTGCGTCGGCACGGGCCGACGCTTCAGCTTCCGGCAGGTCAACGCGCGCTGCAATCGTCTCGCGCACGGGCTGAGCGGTCTCGGCTTCTCAAAGCCGGACGTGGTCGCCTTCCTGTGCAGCAACCGCGCGGAATTGCCGGAGATCTATTTCGCGCTCGCCAAGCTCGGCCTGGTCGGCATTCCGCTCAACTACCGCCTGGCGCCGGCCGAGATCGTCGCGCTGATGAAGGCGATGGGCGCGAAGGGCATGATATACGAGACGCGCTTCGCCGGCGCCGCGGAGCAGGCGAGGGCGCATCTGCGGATCGAGCGGTTCGTCGCGATCGGCGATGCGGCGCCCGACTGGGCGATCGCTTACGAGGACCTGCTGGCGCGCTCTGCGGATAGCGAGCCCGACGTCGTGGTCGAGGAGCACGATCCCTTCTACTTCAACCTCACATCCGGCACGACCGGCCTGCCCAAGTCCTATGTTCTGACGCATCTGAACAATGCCGTGATCGGGCAGATGTTCGAGTGCTACGACATGTCGCGCAACGACGTGATCATGACGGTCTTCCCCGCGTTCGGCCGCGTCGGCTACGCCTGGATCGCGGCGGGCCTGCTGTTCGGGGCGCGCAACGTGATCATGGACTTCCATCCCTGCGAGTTTCTCCGCCTGGTCGAGCAGGAGCGCGCGACGCTGCTCAATCTCGTCGCGACGATGGCGGCGATGGCGCTTGCCGAACCGACATTGAGGCAGCGCGACCTCTCGTCGCTGCGCGGGCTCGTGTTCGCCGGCTCCATGTTTCCCGCGCCCTTGCGCGAGAAGGTGCAGGCGCATCTCTGCCCGCATATCTACGAATATTACGGGATGCAGGAAACCGGCGCCCTGACCATATCGACGCCGGACGACCGCAAGTTCAGGCCGGAGTCGATCGGCGCCCCCATGGCCTTCGCCGATGTCCGGATCGAGCGGCCGGACGGCAGCATCGCCGGCCCGAACGAACTCGGCGAGATCGTCGGCCGTTCGCCGGCCACCGTCACCGGATATTTCGAGAATCCGGAGAAGTCGGCGGAGACCTTTCGAGGCGGCTACGTGCATACCGGCGATCTCGGCCTGATGGATGAAGAGGGCTTCGTCTTCATCAAGGGACGCCTGAAGGACATGATCATCACCGGCGGACAGAACGTCCACGCCGCCGAAGTCGAGGAGACGCTGCTGGCGATTCCCGGCGTCGCCGATTGCGCGGTGTTCGGTCTGCCCGACGAGATGTGGGGCGAGCGCGTTTCCGCGCTGATCGTGCGGGACAAGGCGAAGGGCGAGGCGACCGCGCAATCCGTCGACGCTTACTGCCGCGAACGGCTCGCCGGCTTCAAGATCCCGCGCACGATCCTGTTCGACGAGGAGCCGCTGCCGCGCACGCCGACCGGCAAGGTGCAGAAATTCCTGCTGGTCGAGCGGTTCTCGGGCGACAAGCGGTGAGGCCGCGTCGGCGGCGGCCTTGACCTGCGGCCGGCGAGGCAACATCGATCTCTTGAAGGATATCGAGGTGAGTCGATGAGCGCAAAGCGCGCGCAAGTGTCGCCTTGGGCGCCGTTCGAGGACCGGCGGCGCGCGCGGGACGAGAAGAAGCACGCGGTCCTGCGCATGGCCGCGCAGCTTTTTCTCGACGTCGGCTATCACCGCGCGACCCTCACCGACGTGGCGACCCGGCTGAACATCACCAAGCCGGCGCTGTACAATTATTTCCGCAGCAAGGAAGAGATCCTCGACGAGTGCTACCGACTCGGTCAGCAGTTGGCCGAAGATACGATCGCCGAAATCGACGAGGAAGGCGGCGACGGCCTGACCCGGCTGCGCAAGCTGATCCGCGCCTATGCGCTGCTGATGACGATCGATTTCGGCATGTGCCTCGTCCGCCTCGACGATCGGGAATTGTCGGAGGAGGCGCATCTTCGCGTGCGCGCCGAGAAGCGGCAGGACGATCTCGCCTTCCGCAGGTATATCGAGGCAGGCGTGGCCGACGGCTCGATCGTCGCGCGCGACCCCAAGCTCGCCGCCTTCGCAGTCGCGGGCTCCTTGAACTGGATCGGTCACTGGTACAGGGAGGGCGGCGCATATTCGGCCGAGGAGATCGCGGATCATTTCGCGGACCTGCTGACTGCCGGCCTCGCCGCCCGACGCGTTCGTCCGCGTCCCCGAACCGACAATCGCGCTACAGCAAAGTCGCGCAAGGAGAAGGCTGTCCGCGCAAAGCCGGCTCTCGGGAAAAAGAGCGGCTAGATCGGGATGATTTTCGGCGGTTTCATCGAGCCGTCATTGCGAGCCAACGGGTCGCGCCGAAGGCGCGCCCGATGACAGGCTCTGCGAAGCAATCCATCCGGATGACTTCGATCATGATCCGTGGATGGATTGCCGCGTCGCTACAGGTGAAACCGCGTCGCGGCCTCACCGGAGCTCCTCGCAATGAGGGCCTTTCGCGCTGGTGACGCGGATGGGTCGGGCCGCGGCTCGCCGCTTTTCTGCATCGCACAATAGTCTGATGTTAAACATCCGATCATTGCGTCGATTCCGGATATGCTGTTACGATCGGTCGAAACACGCTCACGGGGCGCTCTTGAAAAGGACCCTCACGATGCAAGTCGCTCGGGGGAGCAAGCCGGGCCGTATCCAGGCGGTTCTCTCCACGTTGGGTCGGGAAATCGCGCAGGCCGTCATCCCGGAAGGGGCGGCTCTGCCGCCCGAACATGATCTCGAGATGCGGTTCGACGCGAGTCGCGGCGTCATTCGGGAGGCCATCAAGTCGCTGGCGGCCAAGGGGCTCGTTCAGGTGCGTCCGCGCCACGGAACGCACGTGCGCGCGCGCCGCGAATGGAGCCTCCTGGACCGTGATGTCCTGATGTGGCTGCTGGGGGATGGCGCGCCCGACCGGGGCCTGCTTCTCTCAATCCAGGAGGTGCGGTCGGTCATCGAGCCTGCGGCCGCGGCGTTCGCCGCCGAGCGCGCAACGAAGATCGATCGAGAGCGGATCAATGCGGCCCTTGTCGCGATGGAAACGTCGCACGACCAGGACAGCGCGACCGCCGCGGACAAAGCGTTCCATCTCGCGATCCTCGACGCCACCCACAACCCCATCCTTCAGGGTTTTCGTGGCGCCATCGACACGATCCTCGGCGCGGTCTTCCTCGTCGCCATCGGCGCCGAGAGCTGGTTCGACGAGAATCTCGCCAATCATGCGTCCGTCGCGCGCGCGATCGACGATGGCGACGCCAGGAAGGCCAGCGCCGCGATGGAGAGAGTTCTCGGCTTTACGCGGGAAAAATTGTCGAAGGCCAAAGTCGCGCCGTCCCGCCGTACGCCGGCAAGGCCCAAGAGGATGCGCAATGTATAGCGACATGAAGGGGTCGACCCATGTCCTGGCCTCGCCGGAGATTGCCGTCGTCGCAATTCCCGACGACGAGCGTGTCTGGGCGCCGCAGGCGCCCGGTGTCTGGTTCAGGCCGCTCATGCTCAACACGCGCCAGGGACAATGGTGCAATCTCCTGCGTGTGCGGCGCGCCGGCGTCTTGTCGCGCCATCTGCATCCCAACCCCGTGCACGGCTTCGTTCTCAAAGGCAAGTGGTTCTACCGCGAGCACGACTGGATCGCGACGGAAGGGTCCTATGTCTTCGAGCCGCCGGGCGAAATCCACACGCTGGTCGTCCCTGAGGACACGCCGGAAATGATCACCTTCTTCAATATCCAGGGGTCGATGGTCTATCTCGACGACCAGAACAGGCATGTCGGCTACGAGGACGTGTTCACCAAGATCGACATGTGCCGTGCGCACTACGCATCCTGCGGCCTCGGCGCCGATTACGTCGACCAGTTCGTCAGATGAAGGCGGACGGCGGCCATTCTCCTGCTGTATCCGGCGCATGGGCGTCGATGTGGTACACGGGCAAGCGCGTCCTGATCACCGGCGGCACATCCGGAATTGGCGAAAGCCTTGCGCGCGGCTTCATCGCGGCGGGCGCGGAAGTGACGATCTGCGGCGTCGCCGAAGCCGAGGTGGGCGCCGCGCGGCTCGATCCGGTTCTCCGGACGGCCGAAGCGCATGTCCTGGACGTGCGCGACCGGACGGCGATCGAGACGCTGGTCGGGCGGCACGATCGCCTGGACGTCGTCATCAATTGCGCCGGATTGATCCGACGCGGCGAGGAACTCGATCCGGACGTTTTCGAATCGGTGGTCGACGTCAACCTGAACGGCGCCATGCGCATGTGCGCCGCGGCGCATCCGCTGCTGGCGCGATCGAAGGGCTGTATCGTCAATCTCGCCTCGATGCTGTCATTCTTCGGCGGCGGCCTCGTTCCCGGATATGCCGCGAGCAAGGGCGGCGTCGCGCAAATGACGAAGTCGCTCGCCATCGCCTACGCTCCGGATGGCGTACGCGTGAACGCCATTGCGCCTGGATGGATCGCAACCCCGCTGACGACGGGTCTGCGGGAAGATCCCGCCCGCAGCCGCGCCATTCTCGACCGGACGCCGCTCGGTCGCTGGGGCGCGCCGGAGGATCTCCTCGGGGGCGTTCTCTATCTCTGTTCGCCCGTCGCGTCGTTCGTCACGGGTACGATTCTCGTCATCGACGGAGGCTATGCCGTCAGCTGATCCTGGACCGACAAGCAAAGAAGCTCGACGGCGTTGGCGCGAAGCCGGCGGATTTCGAGACAGGCAGATGGAAACGCACATAGGCGGCGATTGCCGCCGGCAGGAGGACAAGCGTGCTGGACGAGGCCAGTCAGGAGCGGTCGCGACGATGGATGCGACGTCTCGACATGCTGGTGGACGCCGCCATGTTCATCGCGCCGCTGGCGACGCTGGCGCTCGTCTGGGCCGTCGTCGTCCCGCTGTTCGATGTCAATCCGCGCGTCTTTCCATCGATAGGCGCCGTGGGCGGGGCGGCGCTCGACGCCATTCGCGACGGAACGCTGCTTCGGCACATAGGCGCCAGCCTTCTGCGCGTCGGCCTCGGCACGTTGATCGGGATCGTCACCGCGGTTCCCCTTGGCGTCGCCATGGCGCTCAGTCCGCCGGTCTCGGCGTTCCTCACCCCGCTTTTCCGCTTCTTCTCCGTGCTCGCGGGCATCGCCTGGATTCCGATCGCGACCCTGTGGTTCGGCTACGGCTTCGGCGCAATCGTCTTCGTGATCTTCAACGCGGTCTTCTTCGTCGTCGCTTACAACACGCTGCTCGGCGTTTCCACGATTCCGCGCGCCTTGCGCAATGCGGCGGCTTCGCTGGGCGCGAGCCGCTGGTCCATTCTCACGGAAGTCATCCTGCCGGGCGCCTTGCCCAATATCGTCACCGGCGTCCGCACGGGGCTCGGCTTCGCCTGGCGTGGCCTTATCGCCGCGGAAATGATCGCGACGAATGTCGGGCTCGGCTACATGCTTTTCGTCGCGCGGGATTTCTACCGCACGGAGGTGATTGTCCTCGGCATGATCGTCATCGGCGCGCTTTGGCTGCTGATCGATCGCCTGCTTCTGGTTCCGCTCGAACGCGCGACCATCGAACGGTGGGGCATGGTGAGGCGCGCATGACGATGCTTCTGCGCACATGGGGCGTCTATTCGCGCGCGACAGCGCGCTGGCCGCTTCTCGCGACGCTAGCGCCTTTCGTTCCGCTGGTCTGCCTCTGGATCGCCTTGACGGAGTCCGGCATATTTCCGCGCGCGTTCCTGCCCGGCCCGATGGAGGTGGCGAAGGCCTTCCTCGCGCTCACCTACAAGGGCGTGTTGCCGGACTATCTGCAGGACAGTCTCCTGCGCCTGGCGACCGGGGCGGCTCTCGGCATGGCGATCGGCATCCCGCTGGGGTTGCTGATCGGCGTCAGCCGCCGCGCGCGCCGCATCGCCTGGCCGCTCCTGCTTTTCTTCCAGGCGATCGGCGATATCGCCTGGCTGCCCATTCTCCTGATCTGGTTCGGCTTCGGCCTGACGACGATGACTTTCGTGATCGTCTACACGGTCCTGTTTCCCGTCGCGCTCAACACGGTTCTCGGCGTGGAATCCGTTCCGACGGATCTCGCGCGCGCGGCGCGGAGCCTCGGCGCGTCGCCCGCCCGCGTGCTCTGGGAGGTCACATTGCCGGGCGCGCTGCCCAACATCATCACCGGGTTGCGCAATGGCCTCGGCTATGGCTGGCGGGCGCTGATCGCGGTCGAGATCATCGTCGGGACGAGCGGCATCGGCTTCATGATGTTCGACGCGCGGCGGGCGGGCTCCGTGGTCGAAATCCTGCTCGGCATGATCATCCTGGGATCTCTCTGGTACATCGTGGACGCCTGGATACTCGCGCCGATCGAGCGGGCGACCGGCCAGCGTTGGGGAATGGTGACCTCATGACCACGCTTTCGCTGCGAAATCTCTCGAAGACCTATTTCGACCCCTATGCGGGCGCGCATGTCACCGCGGTCCATGACGTTTCGCTGGACGTGGACAAGGGCGAGTTCGTTTCCGTGGTCGGCCCGTCGGGCTGCGGCAAGACGACAATCCTCAACATGATCGCGGGCTTCATCCCTTATTCGGGCGGGGAAATCCTCCTGAACGACAAGCCGATCGACGGGCCCGGCCCGGAACGCGGCGTGGTCTTCCAGTCCTTCGCGCTCTTTCCGTGGAAGACGGTCCTCGACAATGTCGGCTTCGGCCCGAAGATGCGCGGAGTGGCGAAGGCCGAGCGCGACAGGATCGCGCATGAATATCTCGCGCTGGCCGGACTGACCCATGCGGCCAATCGCTATCCCAACGAATTGTCGGGCGGAATGCAGCAGCGTGTCGGCGTTGTTCGCGCGCTTGCCAACCATCCCGACGTGCTGCTGATGGACGAGCCCTTCGCCAGCGTCGATGCGCAGACGCGCATGACGCTCCAGGAAGAGCTGACCCGCATCTGGCAGGAACGACGGCCGACGGTCATCTTCATCACGCATGACGTGCCCGAGGCGGTCTTTCTCGCCAACCGGGTCGTCGTGCTGTCAAGAGGGCGCGTGCTGGAGCAGGTTCAGGTCGACCTGCCGCGACCGCGTGTCTGGAACGAGCTGATCGAGGATGACGAGTTCAAGAGGCTATCCTCTCACGTTCTTCACGCGGTCCGCTCGGCATGAACGTCCTGCGCCAGATCCTGCGTTCGACCAGGGGCCGCGTCGTCCTCGGCGTTCTCGGCGCATGGATCGCTTTTCAATCGTGGCTCACGCTTGTCGCCCCGACGAAGATCTCGCCCGAACTTCAGGGTTCCTCCGAGAAATTGAATGTGCAGATCGAATTGCCGTTCACGCCCGACCGGTTCCACGTCCTCGCCTTTCAGAAATACGGACGGGTCTCCGGCGCGGACGACCATTCGATCGAATTGCGTGGCGTTAGACGAACGGACCTCGACGCTGTCGCCCGGCCATACTGGGTCAGGAGCGTCGGGCCGATAAAGGAGGGAGGTTAGGATGAAAAGACTTCTGATGGCCGGCGTCGCCCTGGCGCTGGGCTGCGCGGCGGCGACTGCGCAGACGATGACCAAGCTAAAGGCCGGCATGGTCAGCGGGTTCGACCAGATCGGCCTCGCCATCGCCCTGGAACGAGGCTTCTTCGAGAAGCGCGGGCTGGACGTCACGATCGCGCGGCCCTACGCCACCGGCGTCGATGCGCTGAACGCGCTGCAGGCCGGCGAGAGCGAGATCGTGCAGGTCGGCGTTCCCATGATCGGCGCCGTCCTGCGCGGCATGGATCTCGTCGCGCTCGGAAACTATAGCGGCAACGCGACCAAAGCAGGCTCCGACGCTACGATGGCGATCGTCGCGCGCGAGGGGTCCGGCATCGTCAAGGGCGATCTCTCCACGCTCAGGGGCAAGAAGATCGCGGCCTCGTTCGGCACGATCAATCATCTCTACATCCTTGCGCTGCTCGAAAAGGCGGGCCTCAAGCCCGACGACGTCACGCTCGTCAACACGCCGCCACCGGACATGACGGTCGCGTTGCTCGCCAAGGGGATCGACGCCTTCTCGGGCTGGGATCCCTGGCCGATCGTGGCCGGCAAGGACGTGCCGGGCGCGGTGGAAATCATTCGTGGCGGCGACGTGATCTCCTATCTCGGGTTCAACGTCGCGCTTCGTCCCTGGGTCGAGAAGAACGGCGAAACGATCGAGAAATTTCTTGCCGGCGTGTCGGAAGCCGACCAGTGGATGCGCAAGAATCCGAAGCAGGCGGCCCAGGTGGCGACGCGCTGGATACCCGGCCTCAAGCCCGATATCGCCGAAGCGGCGATGCAGTTCAACATCCAGCAGGCGGATCGCCGCCTGTCGGCGAACAATTACCGGGCGCTCTGGAGCGCGGAGGATCGCCTCAACCGGCTGGGAATTCTCAAGGCCACGTTCGACGTGAACAAGCACATCGAACCGAAGCACATTCTGAAAGTCATGAAGGATAATCCGGAACTGTTCGCCGATCTGCCGCCCATTCCGGCGGAGGCGGCGATCGGCGCCGGATACAGCTTCAAGCCATGAAAGCACGCGGCGAACGAGAACCCTCGTTCGCCGCACTTCAGCATGCCCGCCCGGTTCTTGCCGCCAAGAGGCCGTTGGCCGACGTGAACGGGTTCGCCAAAGCCCTTCTCGAACGCGATCCGCCGTCAGCGCCGCAGCGCTCGTGCGCTCGCTGCTTCCTCAGGGCCGGCCGCCGCTGCTGCGGCTCCTGAACAAGATGGCGTCGAACGCCAACCAGGCGATGACCGCGAGCGAGGAATGATGCCGGGCGCACGGGCGTGGACGCCAGCCGGCGTCGCCGTCGTTTGCATCATGATCGAGCGGCGGGGCTGGCGATCACATGGATGGCGTGGGCGTGATGGCCGTCCCCGGCGCGCATGGCGGTGAGATTGCGCTCTATACCGCGCAATAGCGCTCCTGGATGGCGTGATCGTTGCGCAGGTCCGCGGCGCCGGCCGCATAGACGATCTCGCCCTGATCGAGGATCACCGCGCGATCGGCGAGGTTGAGGGCCCATTCGACGTTCTGCTCGACGAGCAGCATGCTGATGCCGTCTTCGCGCAGCCGCCGGAAGAGGCCGCCCATTTCCTCGACCAGCACGGGCATGATGCCTTCGGACGGTTCGTCCAGGAGGATCATTTTCGGACGCGCCATCAGCGCACGGGCTATTGCGAGCATCTGCTGTTCGCCGCCGGACAAAGTCACGCCTTCCTGGTCGAGCCGCTCGCCGAGGCGCGGAAAGGTTTCGAGAATTTCATCCAGCGCGCGCCCGTCGACGTCTCCTGCGCGCCGGCCGACGAGACCGAGCTGCAGGTTCTCGCGGACGGTCAGACCCGGCACGATCCGCCGTTCCTCCGGCACATAGGCGAGGCCGAGACCGAACCGCGCGTGGGCTGGCAGATCGAGAAGATCGCGGCCGTCGAAACGCACGCGTCCCTGGGCGCGCGGCATCAGGCCCATGACCGAGCGAATGGTCGTCGTCTTGCCTGCGCCATTGCGGCCGATGAGCGCGAGGATTTCCCCTTTCTCGACGTTCAGCGACACGCCGTGCAGGACGTGGCTCGGGCCGTACCACGCGTTGAGATCGGCGATTTCAAGCATAGCCCTGGCTCTGTCCGAGATAGACGCGCCGGACCTCGGCGTTCGACTGGATGTCTTGCGGCGTTCCGTCGGCGATGAGCCGGCCGTGATGCAGCACGAGAATGCGGTCGGACAGGCCGAGGATCATCTTCATCTTGTGCTCGACGAGCAGAATGGTGCGCTCCGTCGCGAGTCGCTCGATGAGCGCGACCGTCGCCTTCGTCTCCTCCGGTCCCATGCCGGCGGTCGGTTCGTCGAGCAGCAGCAGGGCGGGATCGCCGACGAGCGCGATGGCGATTTCCAGCGCGCGCTGCTCGCCGTGCGCGAGATATTTCGCGGCGCCCCTTCGATGATGCGACAGGCCGACGCTGGCGAGGGCGGCTTCCGCCTTGTCGTCGAGTTCATGCAGCGAAACCCGCGGCGTCCATATGTCGTAGCGCGATCTGAAAGCCTGAGCGGCGACGCGCACGTTCTCGTGCACGCTGAGTTCCGGAAAGACGTTGGTGATCTGGTACGAACGCGCGATGCCGAGGCGGGCGTAGCGATGATGCGGCGTCCCGGCCAGGCTCTGCCCCTTGAACCGCACCGAACCGCGCGTGGGCGCCAGCGCGCCGGACAGGATGTTGAAAAGGGTGCTCTTGCCCGCGCCGTTGGGCCCGATGATCGACGTGACCTTGTTCGCCTCGAAGGTCGCGGACACGTCGTCGATCGCCGTGAAATGCCCGAAGTCGCGGCCAATCCCGATGGCCTCCAGCAACGGCGCGCTCATCGCCCCGCTCCCGGGCCGCCTATGCGCTGCAACAACGCGCCCCACAGGCCTTTAGGCAGGAACAGGACGAACAGGATGAAGATCGAGCCGACGACGATTTGCCAGTGCTGAGTCCAGTGCGACAGCACATCCTCGAGCACCAGGAAGACCAGGGCTCCGGCGAAGGGGCCGAAAAAGCTGCCGGCGCCGCCGAGCATGGTCATCATCACCACCAGGCCGGAGGTATGATAGTGCAGCGTGTCGAGCGGCACGATCGACAGGTGCAGAGCCGACATAGCGCCTGCAAGCCCGCAGATCAGGCCCGACAGGACGAAGGCGATCAGTTTTGTCCGCTCGACGTCGTAGCCGCAGGCGCGCGCGCGGGTTTCGTTCTCGCGGATGGCCTCGATCGCAGCGCCGAACGGCGAGTCGAGAATGCGCGACACGAACCACAGCGCCAGCGCTGCGAAGAACGTCAGAACGTAATACTTCCGAACGGGATCGAGGAAGTCGACCGTCCATCCGAAGGCGCCGATCCTGGCTACGGTGAAACCACGCAGGCCGTTCTCGCCGCCCGTCCATCCGGAGGCTTGCAGGGCGACGTAGTAGACGAGCTGCGCGAGCGCGAGCGTCACCATCGAGAAGTAGATGCCGCGCGTCCTTATCGAAAGCGCGCCGATGACGAGCGCGATGGCGCCGCCGGCGACAACGCCCGCAACCAGAGCGGCGAACCAGTTCAGTCCGAATTGACCGATGAGAATGCCGACCGCGTAAGCGCCCGCGCCGAAGAGGGCGGCATGGCCGAACGACAGGAGGCCGGTGTAGCCGAACAGGAGATTGTAACCGACTGCGAACAGGCCATAGACCAGCACATTGACCGCCATCGCTTTCGACGGCAGCAGCCACGGCAGAACCAGAAGCCCTACGATCGAGAGCGCGACGCGCCAGCGATGCAGCCGGGCGCCCCAGAGCGGCGAGGCGTCGCGAAACGCGGCGGATGGAAGCGGCGCCATCATCGCACCTGCGCGCCGAACAGGCCCTGCGGGCGCACGATCAGCACCAGCGCCATCAGCGCGAACATGGCGATGGTCGCCATCTCCGGCGCAAACAGCGACGTCATGCTGACGACGACGCCGACCAGCAGGCCGGCGACCACGGCGCCGGGCAACGAGCCCATGCCGCCGATGACCGTCACGACGAACGCCTCGGTCAGAACCAGCGCGCCCATCTCGGGATTGACGGTGCGCATCGGCGCCGCGAGTACGCCGCCGAGCGCCGTGAGGCCGACGCCGAGCCCGAATACGACGAGCCAAAGCTTGCGAATGTCGACGCCCAGAACCTGCATGATCAACGGATCGCGCGCGCCGGCGCGCACGATGAGGCCAAAGCGCGTCTTCTCCAGCGCGAGCCAGAGACCCAGGAGAATGGCGGCGACGACGCCGATCACAAACAGCCGGTAGATCGGAAAGAAGCCGACGCCGAGATCGACAACGCCCGCGAGCGCGGATGGCGTGGCGAAGGGGATGCCGTCCGTGCCGAACAGGATGCGCACGCCCTCGACCAGCACATAGCCGAGCCCAAAGGTCAGCAGCAGCGGATCGTCGACGGGCCGCTTGTAGAGCGGTCGGATCAGGAACCGCTCTATCAGCATGCCGAACGCGCCGACGAGCAGAGGCGCGACCATCAGGGCCGCCCAGAAATTGCCGGTGAGCGAGGCGATCCAAAGGCCGACGTAGGCGCCAACCATGAACAGCGCGCCATGCGCGAAATTGACGATGCCGAGCATGCCGAACACGATCGTCAGGCCGAGCGCGATCATCACGAGGATCGCGGCGAGCGCGATCCCAGAGAAGAGCTGCATGAGGACGAGTTCGGCGTCCATGCGGGATCAGCCGGGGAAGCCGAGTTCGGAGCAGGAGCGCAGGATGTTCTCGGACGCCGGTTCCGAAGCCACGACCTTGAACATGTCGTTGTCGGCCTTCATGGCCGACTTCGCCTTGGACTCGAGCACGAGCACCGATTGCACGGACTGATGGTCGCACTTCCGGTAGTATTGCGGGCCCTTGGCGACGTCGTATTTCAGCGCCTCCAGCGCCGGGATCACCTTTTCGGGATCCACGCCACCCGCCGCCTGCATCGCCATCAGCAACGAATAGACGCCGGTGAAGCCGTAGGCGCCGTAGTCGGTGGGCGTCGCGCCGTTGTTGGCGGCGCGGAACGCGTCGTTGAACGCCTTGGCGGACGGGACCGTCTCCTCGAGACCCCAGTAGAAGTTCGCGCCGCCGACGACGCCCTCGAACACGTCCGGTCCCGCCGCGAGCCGCTGGTTGTGCAACAGCACCGGCACGACGATCTTCATCTGCTGCTTGACGCCGAAATCGACCGCCTGCTTGATCGAATTCGCCTGGTCGCGGCCGAAGTTGCAGATACACAATATGTCGGGCTTCATCGCGCGCAGGCGCGGAATGAAAGTCGAGTAATCCGCAGCGCCGAAGGGATGCAGGATCTCGCCGACGCCTTCGGCGCCGATCGCGGCTTGCGCCCGCTTGAAACCGCGCAGCATCTCATGGCCGTAGGCGTAGTCGGCGGCGAGATAGGCGATCTTCATCCCCTTCTTGAAGGTTTGCTTGGCGACGGCGGCCGTCGTCATATGCGGGTTCATCGCCTCGTGGAAGGTGAAGCGGCTGGCGTCCTTGACCTCGTTGATGGCGTCGGACTGGCTGATCGACACGTAGAGTACGCCGCGCGCGCGCGTCACCTCGTTGACGGCGAGCTGGATCGCCGCCGACAGGGCGCCGACGACGGCGTGCACCTTGTCCTTCTCGATCAGTTCGAGCGTGCGCGTCGCGGCCTCTCCGGCGTTGAGCTTGTCGTCGCGCACGATCAGCTCGACCTTGCGGCCGGCGACGCCGCCCTTGTCGTTGATGAGCTTGACGGCGAGTTCCGCGCTCTTGACCTGGTCCTTCGCTTCGGCTGCGAAGGGTCCGGTCAGCGGGGAGGGAAAGCCGATGCGCACCGTCTCCGCCTGCGCGCGCGCCACCCAGGGCATGGAGATGGCGGCGGCCGAGACGGCAAGTCCCGCCAGCGCGTCGCGCCGTGACGACAACAGCGATTGCGGCCTGTTCGAACGCTCGTTCATGGTTTCCTCCCGGGAGCGGTTTTCATATTCTTCCAAGCGACTTCAGGATGCGAGCGGGCGTCATGGGGATCTGGGCGATGCGGCCGCCGAGCGGCGCCAGGGCGTCGTTGACGGCGTTGAGAGCGGCGCCGGACGCCGCGGCGGTGCCGGCCTCGCCGCATCCCTTGGCGCCGAGCGCGGTATCGCGCGTCGGCGTCTCCATGTGGGCGATCACGACGTCCGGGAGTTCGCAAGACATCGGCGTGAGGTAATCGACGAGCGAGCCGTTCAGAAGCTGGCCGTTCTCGGAATAGAGACATTCCTCGAAGAAGGCGGCTCCCAGACCCTGGGCGACGCCGCCGCGCACCTGCTCGTCCACCAGCAGCGGATTGATGATCCGCCCGCAATCCTCGACGACCCAGTGTTTCAGGATCTTCGTGAAACCGGTCTCGACGTCGACCTCGACATGGCAGGCGTGCACGCCATTGGTGAAGGCGAAAGGATAGCCGCTCGGCGCGTAGTGATGCGCGACGGTGAGCTGCGCGTCGGTTCCCGGCGGCAATGTATCGGAGCGAAAATAGGCGATGCGCGCGATTTCCGCGAGCGGCAGGCGCTCGGCGCCGGTGGCGGCGTCGACGATCATCCCGGCGCGCAGATCGAGATCGCCGGGCCTGGCCTGCAGAATGGCCGCTGCGAGTTCGAGCACGCGGGCCTTGAGCTTGCGCGCGCCCTGCAACGCCGTTTCGCCGCCGATGCCGGCGCCGCGACAGGCCCAGGTCGCCCCGCCATGCGGCGTCGTCTCGGTGTCGCCGGTCATCACGCGCACCGTCTCGAAGGGAACCCCGAGTTCGTCTGCGACGATCTGGCCGATGATCGTCTCGGTGCCCTGGCCCTGCTCGGTGACGGAAATCGCGCAGCGCACGTCGCCGCGTGGCGTGATCGTGACGACGGCGCCATCCTGGGCGGAAATACGCGCGCCGCCGACGCCGTAGAAGGCAGGCGAAGGATTGGTGATCTCGACGAAGGCTGCGACCCCAATGCCGCGATAGACGCCTTTTTCGCGCAACGCGCGCTGCTCGGCGCGCAGGGCGTCGTAGTCGATCATCTCGCGCAGCTTGTCGAGGCACGCCTGGTGCGACAGTTTCTCGAACCTGTACCCGGTCGGCGACGTGCAAGGATAGGCGTCGTCGGGAATGAGGTTCCTTTCGCGAAAAGCGACGGGATCGAAGCCTGCCTGCGCTGCGGCGAGATCGACAAGACGCTCCGTTACAGCGCAGGCGATGGGATGGCCGACCGCGCGGTACTGGCTCGTCTGCACCTTGTTCTGGAACAGGACGTCGAGTTCGGCGCGATAGGTCTGGCAGGCGTAGGGCGCGCCGATCAGGCGGATCACCTGGTTGCCTTCGACCGCGCTGGTGCGCGGATAGGTGGAGAACGGGCCGATGGCGGTCTCGTCCTTCACGTCGATCGCGACGATGCGGCCTTCGCCGTCGACCGCCATCCGCGCACGCACGCGATGGTCGCGCGCATGAATGTCGGACAGGAAGGATTCGATGCGATCGGCGACGAACTTGACCGGCCGCCCGAGCAGGATCGACAGGCCGACGACCGCGACGTCCTCGTGGTAGACATGCAGCTTCATCCCGAACGAGCCGCCGATGTCGGGCGCGACGACGCGGACGTTGGCCTCGGGAATGTCGAAGTGACGCGAGTAGATGTCCTGGAACTGGTAGGGGGTCTGCGTCGCGTGATGAACGGTGAGCTTGCCTTCGGCAGGATCGTAGTCCGCGATCAGCGCGCGTGGCTCGAGCGTCGCCGCCGTATGGCGCCCGAAGACGAATTCCTCTTCCACCACATGCGCGGCGCTCGCAAGGGCTTCGTCGACGCCCGCGCTGTCGAGCTTCAAGTGAAAGCAGACATTGTCGGCAAATGACGGCTCGACGCGCGGCGCGTCGGGCGCGCGCGCCTGGTCGAGCGTCGCCACGGGGTCGAGCTCCTCGAAGGAGATTTCGATCAGTTCGGCCGCATCCTCGGCCTGCGCGCGCGTATCCGCCACGACAGCGACGACGGCCTGGCCCGACCAGACGACGCGCTCGAGCGGCAGCGGCAGCTGCGGCGGCGACTTCATGCCCTTGAAATGGTCGAGCACGCCGGTCCACGGTTTGCAGATGGCGGCGAGGTCGGCGCCGGTGGCCACGAGCCGCACGCCCGGCGCAGCGCGCGCGACGTCGACGTTGATCGACGCGATGCGCGCATGGGCGTACGGACTGCGAAGGAAAGCGGCGTGCAGCATGCGCGGCAGACGCATGTCGCCGACATAGCGGCCGCGGCCGGCGAGCAGCCGCTTGGCGTTCGGGCGGGCGACCGCGCGGCCGATATACGAATTCGGACGATCGAGCGAGGTCAATGGAGCGTCGGTCATGCCGGCTGCGTCTCTCTCGTGCACGCGCCATCGCGCGCCTTCGCCGTTGTCTCGATGGCGTCGACGATCGCCTCGTAGCCGGTACAGCGGCAGTAATTGCCGGAAAGCGCGTCGCGGATTTCCTCGCGCGACGGGACGCCGCCGCGTTGCAGAATGGCGTAGGCGCTGACCAGCATGCCCGGCGTGCAATAGCCGCACTGCAGGGCGTTGCGCTGGTGGAACGCGTCCTGCAGGTCGGCGAGCGCGCCGCGTTCCGTGATCCCCTCGATCGTTTCGACGCGACCGCCTGCGGCCTGGACCGCCAGGGTCAGGCAGGCGTGGACCGGCCGGTCCTCGATCAGCACGAGGCAGGCGCCGCAGGCGCCCATTTCGCAGCCGAGATGCGTGCCGGTCAGCTGGAGATCCTCCCGCAGGAAATCGGCCAGCGTCGTGCGTGGTTCGACCAGGCGAGCGACGTTGGCGCCGTTGACGTTGAGAACGACGGGGATCATGTCGCTCATGCGGCGCCTCCGAGACGCTGGAGCGTCCGGCCGAGCAGGACGCGGGCAAGGCGGCGGCGCATGGTCGCCGGCGTCCGATCGTCCTCGGGCGGATCGATATCGGAATCGAGGGCGGCCTGCGCGCTCCGGATGGCGGCTTCGTCGAGCGCGCCGCCGATCAGCGTCCTCTCGACGGACGTTGCGCGGGTCGGCTTCGGCCCGACGGACAGAAAGGCGATTCCGGCGTCGGTTACGCGGCCGGCGGAATCGAGCCCGACGCGCGCCGCGCAGCCGACGAGCCCATAATCGCCACGCCGCACGGCGAGTTCATCGAAGGCGCAGCGATCGGTGTCGCGCGCGCAGGGAACGTGGACGGCTGCGAGCAGTTCGCCGGGCTCCAGCGCGGTCTCGAACAGGTCGCGGAAGAAGTCGTCGGCTTCGACCATGCGCGCGCCTCCGGCGCCGACGATCTCGAAGCGGGCGCGCAGCGCGAGCAGCACGGTCGGAAATTCGGCGGCCGGGTCCGCGAGCGCCACGCTGCCGCCGATCGTGCCGCGGTTGCGGATCGCAGGATGCGCGACGAAAGGCGCGGCCAGCGCGAGCAGCGGCGCATGGCGCGCGATCAGCGGATTTTCCAGCATTTCGGCGTGGCGCGTCAGCGCGCCGATCCGCAAGGCGTCGCCCTCCACGGAAACGCCGCGCAGCGCGTCGATGTGGGCGATGTCGATGAGGACGCCGGGCGCCTGCAGGCGCAACGCAAGCGAGGGAATCAGGCTCTGGCCGCCGGCGATGAACGCGGCGTCGCCATCGGCGGCGGCGTGAGCGGCCAGCGCCTGCGCGATCGTCGAAACGCGCTCGTATTTGAACGCCCGCGCTTTCACGCTTCCTCCCGGCGTATGGCCTCTATTTTGTGACCATTTGGTTACAAAGTATCCGACGAGAGTGTAGAGTGTCAATCCACCTGGATCGGCCTATTTTTGAGCGGACTCGCTCAAGAGCGGAAAAGCCGATCGGTTTCAAAGTGTAGAGCGCGCGTTTCGCGAAAACCGGCATCCCGTTTTTCGCCGCGCGCTCCGGCTGGGATGACGGGGACATGCAGAAGGCGAAGGACGCCGAACGTCCGAGGCGCACGATCGAGCGCGAGCCGGTGAAATCGAAGGCGGCGCCGCAACGCCGCACGAACATGCGCGCGGCCGACCGCGAGCGCTTCATCCTGGAGGGCGCCGTCCGATTTTTCGCCGAGCATGGCTTTGCCGGCCAGACGCGTGAACTCGCAAAGAGCCTGTCGATGAGCCATGCGGCGATCTACCGGCATTTCCCCAGCAAGGACGCGCTGATCGAACGCGTCTACGAGCACGTCTATCTCAGCCGCTGGAACGCCGATTGGGGAGCGCTGATCAAGGATCGCACGCGCCCGCTCGAAGTTCGACTCGTGCAGTTCTACCTCGAATATGCAGCCCGCATCTTCACCTATGAATGGGTGCGGATCTTCGTCTTTGCAGGACTGCGTTCGTTCGATCTGTCAGGCCGGTATCTTGCAGTGGTGCGGGAACGGCTGATAACGCCGGTTTGCATCGAGTTCCGCGCCGAATGCGGTCTGCCCGGCATTGACGAGGCGCCTCTGTCGGAACGCGAAAGCGAATTGTTCTGGGGCCTTCACGGCCGAATCTTCTATCTGGCGATCCGCAAATTCGTCTACGGCGTGCATGTGCCCGAACATCTCGATGCGATCATAGAGGACGCCGTGCGCGCCACGTTCGCCGGCATGAAAACCAGCATTGCAGACCTTGTCGGGCCGACTGGCGAAGCCGTCCTCGCAGCGCGAATCCGATAGTCGCGCCCCGGCCCGGCGATCGTCAGGTTCTGACCTTCGACCAGGCCTTCGCCCGCAAGGCCCGCGCACGTAGGCGAGGCGCGGCGCTATGCTCGCGGCCTGCTGCGCGGTGATGAAGCCGATGCGCGCGCGCCGCTCCTGCGCGGCGGCCGGTCCGAACGGGGCGGCCGACACGAGACCTAGAGCGCTCGAAACGAACGCGCGGCGCGTGAGCTTGCTCATGAGCGGTTCCTCCTGCCGGCGCGCCAACATGCCCGAACCTCAGCCGCAGGATTGGCCCGGACCGGGGCCGGGTCAACGATCCATTGGCGCCGGCGCCGCAGTATCGTCCGCGGATCGAAAGCCCGCTCCTCCGCGTCAGGACCGCTTGAAGCGGAAATCGAAGCCGTCGCCCAGGGGCGTTATCAGTCCTGCGGTGGGGCGGGGAAAATGAATGGGCAGGACGAGCGTATTGGTGTCCGCCACGCTCGCCAGAAAGACGCGACGCGACATTTCCGACTGCTTCTGGTCCCAATCCACCCGCGCCGACCAGTGAACCTCCCGGCACTGGATCGCATGATGGATGAGATCGCCGGACACCACGGCCCGCTCCCCGCGCGAGTGGATGTTGACGCAGCAATGGCAGGGCGAATGCCCGGGCGTCGGCGTCAGCGTGATCGTCTCGTCGAGCGCATAGCCGTCGTCGACGAGCAGCGCCTGGCCCGCCTCGACGATCGGCAGGCAATTGTCCCGGAAGACCGAGCCCGGCGGGTCCTTTCCCTTGGCGCTTTCGCTCGCCCAGGCTTCATATTCCCCGCGGTGGAAGACATATCTGGCGTTCGGAAACGTCGGAACCCACCGCCCGTCGCGCAATGTGGTGTTCCAGCCGGTGTGATCGATGTGAAGATGCGTGCAAAATACATAGTCGATCGCATCGAAGCCGAGCCCAAGCGCGAGAAACTCGCGGCGCCAGCGTTCCTTGCCGGGAAAGTCGAAGGGCGGCGGATGCCCCTTGTGCTCGCCGGTGCAGGTGTCGATCAGGATGACGTGGCGTGGCGTTCGCACGACGAATGTCTGGTACGTAAATGGCATCAGGCCGGTGGCGGCGTCGAAAACCTCCGGCTCCATCGTCCGCAGGTGGCGCCTGAACACGTCGTCGTCGTAGGCGGGAAAGAAATCGACGGGCCGTCGCCACGGGCCTTCGCGTTCGACGATCGCGTCGATCGTCACATCGCCGATCCGCGCCTGTTTCATGTGATCCTCGCGAATCCCGTCACTCGGCTGCGGGCAGCAATTCGTCCGGCCGGCGTTCGTAGCGCCGCTGCTCGTTCGCGTCGAGCAGCCGCACGCCGCGCCATTCGCCGGACATGACGAGGCGCGTGGCCGTATCCTGGATTTCGCGCGCGACGGCGGAGGCCGCCGGCGACAGCAGGTTCGCCGAGATCGAATGCAGATAGTTGCGGCGCGTGATGCGCGCGTCGGAAATCGACAATGCGCGCCAGCGCTTTCCGCGCGCGCCCTCGAGCTGCAGCGCGGACATGGGTTTGATCGTCGCGCCGACGCCGTCGTAAACGCAGCTCATCAGCAGCGAGAGCGAGTCGATTTCCGCGACCACATGCGGCTTCAGGTCGCGGCGCTCGAATTCGGCCACCACGCGCCGGCGCAGCCCATGCGTGCTCGTCGGCAGGATCAGCGGAAGCTGCGCGACCTCGGCCACCGTCATGCTCGTGCAATGGGCCGGCGCATAGGGGCTGCTCTCCGGGAAAAGCACGAACAATTCCTCTTCGAGCAGCGCGGTGGCGTCGAGCTTGGACGACACGTCGTTGGAAAAGAGAATGGCGAGGTCGAGCTGGCCGAGCCGCATCATTTGCGCGATGTGCCCGCTCATGCCCTCCACGACATTGAGCAGGATGCCCGGATATTGCCGCCGGATGGCCTTCATCAGCGGAAGGCCGATGGCCAGCACCGTCGTGGCGGGCAGGCCGACCGACACCATGCCCTGGACCGCGCCGGCGTCCTGCCGCGCGATCGACAGCGCCTGATCCATCTGCCTGAGAACGAACAGCGCGTGGTGATACAGCGCGAGACCGTTCTCGGTCGGGGTCACGCCCCGCGAAGAACGCTGCAGCAGGGGTTTGCCGACCTCGTCCTCGAGCTTGGCGATCTGCTGGCTGAGCGCGGGCTGCGCGATGAAGAGGCAGCGCGAGGCCTTCGACAGGCTGCCGCTTTCCACGATCTGGGCGAAATAACGCAATTGGCGCAGGTCCATGCCCGCAACTCCTCCCACGCGCCGGCTATATGCGGCGCTTATGGCGGCCAATCCAATTCCCTATTTTTGCTTATGTCAAACCGGGGCTAATGATCGAAGCGACAAGAAGCGTAGAGGGAGGCGATGGATGGCGCAGGACGCCGCGCAACGCTCGCCGGTGCAGGAATTGCTGTCCGCAAGGCTCCTCATCGCCGGCGCATGGGCGGAGGGCGCGCGCGCCGTCGACATTCCCGACAAGTTCCACCTCACGCCTTTCATGCAGGCGCAGCTTCCCTCGCGCGAGCAGGTCGGCCGGTGCGTCTCCGCGGCCGGGGCGGCCTATGCCGCCAGCAAGCTCGGGCCGCACGAGCGCGGCGCCATTCTCGACCGCGCCGCCGCGCGCATCGAGACGCGCGCGGAGGAAATCGTCGAAATCCTCGTGCGCGAGGCCGGATTTCCGCGCCGGGACGCGCTGGGCGAACTGCAGCGCTGC
Organism: Rhodoblastus sp.; assembly: GCA_039808645.1. Lineage (GTDB taxonomy): Bacteria > Pseudomonadota > Alphaproteobacteria > Rhizobiales > Beijerinckiaceae > JAJXWB01. The sequence continues at coordinate 37,730 of JBDHTL010000002.1, forward strand.
GCCGTCACCTTCCGCCTGTCCGCCGAAGAGGCGCGCCGCTTCGCCGGCGATGTCGTGCCGATCGGCGGCGCCGCCGGGCAGGCGGGGCGTCTCGGTTTCACCCTGCGCGTCCCGCTCGGCATCGTCTGCGCGATCACGCCGTTCAACGCGCCGCTGAACACCGTGGCGCACAAGGTCGGCCCCGCGCTCGCCGCGGGCAATGCGGTGATCCTCAAGCCCTCGCTGCACACGCCGATGAGCTCCTGCATCCTGGCGGAATGCCTGATCGAGGCCGGGCTCCCGCGCGGGCTTCTCTCCGTGCTGCACGGCGACGCGGAAGTCGCGCAATGGCTTCTCGAGGAGCCGGCCGTCAATTTCTACGCCTTCACGGGCTCCACGCAGGTTGGTCGCATCATCCAGAAAAGCGCGGGTCTGCGGCGCACGCAGATGGAGCTCGGCTCGATCTCGCATTGCATCCTGTGCGACGACGCCGACCTCGACGCGGCGCTGCCGAAGATCGTCAACGCCAGTTATCGCAAGGCCGGCCAGGTCTGCACGTCCATCCAGGTTCTGCTGGTGCAGCGTCCGCTGCTGGGCGAGGTCGAGCGACGGCTGGCGCAACTCGCCGCTGCGCTGCCGTGCGGCGACCCCGCCGATGAGAAGACGATCGTCGGTCCGGTCATCAGCCTCCAGTCGGCCGAGCGGATCGACAATTGGATCGAGCAAGCCGTCGACCGCGGCGCGCGCAAGCTCGCGGGCGGGGCGCGCAGAGGCGCGGTCGTGCCGCCGACGCTGCTGGCCGATGTCGACGCCGCGACGCCGCTCGGCTGCCAGGAAGTCTTCGGCCCGGTCCTCTGCATCGCGCCGTTCGATACGGTCGACGAAGCGATCGCGCGGGTCAACGACACGCCCTATGGTCTGGCGACGGGCATTTTCACGGGGCGGATCGACGTCGCCTTGCGCGCCGCGCGCGAACTGCAAGTCGGCGGCGTTCATGTCAACGAAACGCCGAGTTCGCGCGTCGACGTCATGCCCTACGGCGGATCGAAGGACAGTGGCTTCGGCCGCGAGGGACCGCATTATGCGATCCGCGAAATGAGCGAGGAGCGCATGGTCACCATCCTGGCCTGAGGCCGGATGGAACAGGAACGGATGTGAGGGAATGGCAAGGATGAAGGGCGGCGAACTGATCGCCGAATATCTGGTCAGGCAGAAGACGCCGTTCGTCTTCGGCGTCTGCGGCCACGGCAATGTCGGCATTCTCGACGCGCTCTACCAGGTGCGCGACAAGGTCGCGCTGATCTCGCCGCGCCACGAGCAGGCGGCAGGCCATATGGCCGACGCCTATTTCCGCGTGAAGCACGCGCCGGTGGCGACGCTGACCTCGACGGGCCCCGGCTCCGCCAACATCGTCATGCCCTGCGTGACCGCGATTTCGGATTCCTCCGCCTTTCTCGCGATCACGGCCAATGTGCCGACATCGCAGGCCAACCGCGCGCCGTTCCAGGAGCTCTACGCGCACAACCAGGCGGATTTCGCCCAGGTGCTGCGGCCGGTGGTCAAGCGTTCGTTCCAGCCGAGCCGCGTCGAGATGCTGCCGCTGGCGTTGCGACAGGCCTTCGACACGATGCTGACCGGTCGGCCGGGGCCGGTGAATCTCGACATTCCCTACAATGTCTTCCAGGAAGAGGCCGAGGTCGAAATCCCCGCGCCGTCGCACAGGCACGGCTCGCACAGGCCGAGCGCCAGCGAGGCGGACCTTCAGGCCGCCGTCGAACTGCTGGCGCAGGCGGAGCGTCCTGTCTTCTTCATAGGGCAGGGGACGACGCTGTCCGAAGCCGGCCCGGAGATGACGGAGCTGCAGCGGCGCTGGGGCATTCCGGTCATCACCTCGCCCAACGGCATGGGCCTCGTCCCGCCCGACGATCCGCTGACGCTCGGCTTCATCGGCCGCAACGGCGCCTATCCCGCGAACCAGGCGGGACGCTTCGCCGACCTCGTTCTTTGCATCGGCACGCGTTTCGACGATCGCTCGTCGTCGAGCTGGCATCAGGGCTATTCCTGGAACTTCCCGAAGACGAAGCTGCTGCAGGTCGACATCGACCCGCTCGAACTCGGCCGCAACTATCCGCCGACGCTCGGCGTCATCGCCGACGCGAAGACGTTTGCTTCGCAGCTGATCGGCGCCCTGTCCGCGCGCGGCGACGTGACGTCCGACAAATTCGCCGGCTGGCGCGCGGAGATCGCCAAGTGGCGCGCCGAATGGGAGGCCTTCGTTCGTCCCAATTTCTCGGCGGTGACGACGCCGATCCGTCCCGAATATGTCGTCGGCGCGCTGACCGACGTGCTGCCGGAGGACGTGATCCTTTCGCTCGACTCGGGCGTGCATCACAATTGGTTCATGCAGTTCTGGCAGCCGCGCCGCGCGCAGAGCATGCTCAACAGCTGGGGCTATTCATCGATGGGCTTCGGCGTCTGCGGCGTTCTCGGCGCGCAGCTCGCCGCGCCCGAGCGCACGTGCGTCGCCGTCGTCGGCGACGGCGGCTTCATGATGGCGCCGCATGTCGTGGCGACGGCGGTCGAATACAATCTGCCCTGCATCTGGATCGTCTGGAATAATTTCGCCTGGGGCGCGATCCGCGACATCCAGTACGGCATGTTCGAGGGCCGCGAATACGGCACCGCCTTCTACAAGGGCAACCAGGGGCCGGGCGGCGAGCGCTACAATCCGGATTTCGCGGCCTGGGCGCGCGCCTGCGGGGCCGACGGCGTGACCGTGACGCGCAGCGAGGATCTGCGCGGCGCGGTCGAGACCGCGGTGAAGAACCGCCGTCCCTGCGTGATCGACCTGCATGTCGATTCCGAGGTGCGGCCGCCCTCGACGGGCACATGGGAGCTGCCGCCCATCCCCCTCAAGGAGCCCGTGTTCGGCAAGCCTTATCGCGCAAGTTGAAGCAACGAAACACAAAGAGAGGAGTGCGCCATGAACAGGTTCGAGAGCACGAAGAGAATGATGCTTGGCGGTGTCGCGAGCGCGATCATGCTTGCTGCGGCGACATTGGCGGGCGGCGCTTGTGCGCAGGAGAGCGGTCCGATCAAGATCGGCCTGATCTATTCGAAGCAGGGCCCCGGCGCCTCGATCGGCCAGTTCCTCCAGCGCGGCAGCGAACTCGCCGCGCAGCAGGCGGGCATGAAGGCGCTCGGCCGTCCGATCGAACTGATCTGGCTCGACGAGAACGGCCCGGAAGGCTCGCAGCAGAACATGCAGCGGCTGATCGACGAGAACAAGGTCGTCGCCGTCGTCGGCGGCAATTACAGCAATTCCGCGCTCGCCATGATGAGCGTCGCCAATCGCGCGAAAATTCCGCTGATCCTGCCGGGCGCTGCGGCGCGCGAAATCACCGGCAAGGACTGCAGCCGCTACACGTTCCGAACGCAGGCGACCGTGCCGGTGCAGATCAACGGCCTCATGCCCTACGTCCAGCAGGTGGGCAAGAAGGTCTATTTCATCACGCCGTCCTACGCCTTCGGTCAGGACATCGTGAAATCGGCGCGCGCGGGCCTGCCGGCCATCGGCGCGACGGAAATCGGCAGCGACGAAGTGCCGATCAACACGGCCGACTATTCCTCGTTCATCCTGAAGATCCGCCAGGCGAAGCCCGACGTCGTCATCGGCGGCCTGGTCGGCGGCGATCTTTCGAACTTCCTGAAGCAGTGGAACGAGATGGGGATGAAGGACAAGGCGCCTTACGCCGCCGTGGCCGTCACCGACACCGACTTCTGGGACGTCGGGCCGCAGGCCTCGACCGGCATCTTCATCAAGCCCTGGTACTACGCCAATTCGAAGAACACGGCGGCCGAGAAGAAGATGATCGAGGACTTCCAGAAGAAGTACGGCCAGCCGCCTTCCGACAAGACCTGGTCGGGCTGGATCGCCATGCGCGCGCTGCTCGAGTCCATCGAGGCCGCGAAGTCGACCAAGCCGCAGGACATCGTGACCTCGCTCGAGAAGTGGAAGAACACGGACGGCGAGTTCCCGTTCTATTTCCGCGAATGGGACCACCAGCTCGTGCGCCCCGCCGTCATCGTGAAGGTGAAGAGCAACATCACGGACAAGTGGGATTTCATGGACTTCCTGAAATACACGTCCGACACGCCCGAGAGCACCGAGAAGGCGTTCGGCACGAAGGAAGAAGTCGGCTGCAAGATGCCGGCGCTGTGATCGCAGCCTGAGCGCGGGGCCGAGGGCGGAACGAAGACATGCTCGACATACTGGTCTCCCAGACCGCCAACGGCCTCGTGCTGGGGTTCATCTACGTCCTGATCGCCGTGGGTCTTTCGATCACCTTCGGCCTTCTAGGCGTCATCAACTTCGCGCACGGCGCGTTCTTCGCGCTGGGCGCCTATTTCGGCTGGCAATTGTTCCGCTGGTTCGGCTGGAGCGCGGTGATCCTCGCGCCGCCTCTCGTCGGACTGGTGGGCATGGCGCTGGAGGCGACGCTTATCCGCCGCCTCTACGGCAAGGAGCCGCTGCTCAGCCTGGTCGTGACATTCGCGCTGGCGCTGCTGATCGAGGCGCTGATCCGCGTGATCTGGGGCGCGGACGGCAAGCCCTTCAATCCGCCGCCGTTCCTCGCGGGCATCATCGAGGTCGGCCCGCTGCTGATCACCAAATATCGCGCGGCGGTGCTCGGCGTCACGGTGGCGACGCTGCTCGGGCTGTGGGCCTTCCTCGCCTGGACGCCTTACGGGCGGGTCCTGCGCGCCGGCAGCCGCGACCCCGAGATGGTGGAATTGCTCGGCATCAACCTGCCGCGCGTCCTCAACGCGGTCTTCGGCCTCGGCTGCGCCCTTGCCGCCATCGCGGGCGTTCTCGCGGCGCCATTGTGGACCGTTTCGCCCTCGATGTCGGCCAATGCGGTCATGCCGGCCTTCGTCGTCATCGCCATCGGCGGATTGGGGTCCTTGTCCGGCGCCGTGGTGGCGGGGCTCGCCGTCGGTGTCGTCACGGCTCTTACAATCCAGTTCTGGCCGGAGGCGTCAGCGGGCGCGATGTATGCGCTGATGTTCGCCATCATGCTGCTGCGCCCGCGCGGCCTGTTCGGCGAGAAGTGGGAGCGCTTCGAATGAAGCCCAAAGCCTCGCCATCTCTGCTCGCGCGCATCTGGGGCAATCCCATCGTCGTCATGACGGTGGTTCTTGCCGCGGTCTCCGGCGTTGCGCTGGCGACGGGAATGCCGATCCATCGCGTGACGCAGATCGCGATCTACACGCTCTACAGCGCCGGCGTGAACTTTCTCATCGGATATCTCGGCCTCGTGCCGTTCGGCGCGTCCTTCTTCTTCGGCTGCGCCGCCTATGCGGTCGCGATCAGCGCCGGCTACATGTCCGGCGGCGCCGAAATCTCCGGACTGGCGATCGCGCTGGTCTTTTCGCTGCTGCTGGCGATCGTCGTCGGCGCGATCATCCTGCGCCGCCGTGGCCTCTATTTCTCGCTGCTGACGCTCGCCTGTTCGCAGATCGCCTTCGAGATCGCCTTCAAGTGGACGGCCTTCACCGGCGGCGAGAACGGGCTGCAGAATGTCGAGCGCCCGATGTTCACCTCGGCGCTCGCCTTCCATCTCTTCTCGCTCGTCGTCATCCTCGGGACGCTGTGGCTGCTTTGGCGCATCGCGCATTCGCCGTTCGGCCGCGTGATGCAGGCGCTGCGCGACAACGAGCAGCGTGTCGCCAGCCTCGGCTACGACGCCTACATGACCAAGCTCGTCGGCGTCGTCATCGCCGGCGGCGCCATTGGCGTCGCAGGCGGGCTGATGGCGCTTCTGCTGCAGGGAGCCTACGCCAATGCGCTCAGCTGGCAGCGCGCGGGCGATCCGGTGCTGATGGCGGCGCTGGGTGGCGTCCACCATTTCCTCGGGCCGCTGTGGGGCGCCATCGTCTTCATCGTGCTGGAAGACCGGCTGAGCGCCATCACCGAGAACTGGTGGCTGATCTTCGCGCCCATCATCATCGCTTTCGCGCTGCTCTCCTTCGAAGGCATTCAGGGCGTGTTCCAGCGCGTGATCGGCCGCGACCGCTGGACGCTGACGCGCTGGGGCATACCCGCGCGCCCCGCGACGATCGAGCCCTATGTGCCCGCGTTGACGAAAGCGGGCGCGGATACAACGCGCCCGATCCTCTCGGTGCGCAACCTCTCGAAGAGCTTCGGCTCCATCGTTACCCAGAGCGGCGTGTCGCTCGATGTGGCGCATACCGGCCTGCACAGCCTGATCGGGCCGAATGGCGCGGGCAAGACGACCTTCTTCAACCTGCTCACGGGCGTCCACAGGCCGGATGGCGGCGAGATCGAGTTCGAGGGACGTTCGATCGCGCGCCTGGCGCCTCACGCGCGCGCGCGCCTCGGCATCTCGCGCTCGTTCCAGATTCTCAGCGTGTTCCCGAACCTGACGGCGTTCGAGAATGTCCGGATCGCCGTGCAGGCGGCGGAGCGCGACTGGTTCAGCCTGTGGCGCGACGCCTATGCGGACGCCACGTCGAACATGCGGGTCTGGTCGCTTCTCGACGCTGTCGGGCTTGCCGATCGCGCGGCCGAATTGTGCTCGGCGCTCTCGCACGGCGAGAAGCGCCTGCTGGAGATCGCGGTTTCGCTTGCGACCGACGCGCGGCTGCTGTTGCTCGACGAACCTCTCGCTGGCCTGGCGGAATCCGATCGCGAGGTTGTCGGCGGCCTCATCCGGCGGCTGGCGGCCACCCATTCGGTGTTCCTGATCGAACATGACATCGACCGGGTGCTGGCCCTGTCGGATCGCATCACCGTTCTCCATCAGGGGCGGATCATCGCCGACGGCAATCCGACCGAGGTCGCCCGCAATCGCGAGGTCGTCGCCGCCTATCTCGGCGACGCCGAGGCCGCTGCGCCCGCCAATGTCGCGCGGCTGCGGCCGAACCGGCAGGCGCAGGCGCAGGCGGAGGCGAAGCCGCTGCTGCGCCTCGAGAGCGTGCGCTCGGGCTATGGCGGCGGCATCGTTCTCGACGGGGTGGACATGGTCGTTCGCCCCGGCGAGGTTGTCGCGCTGCTCGGGCGCAACGGCGTCGGCAAGACCACGGCCATGCGCACGATCACCGGCGTGCTGCCGGCCAGCGGCGGGCGGATCGAATTGGACGGCGCCGACATAACCGCCCTCCGCGCCGACGAGATCAACCGTCGCGGCATATCGCTCGTGCCGGAGGGCCGGCGATTGTTCCCGAATCTCACGGTGGTCGAGAACCTGAAGCTCGCCATGCGTCCCGGCGGCGCCACGCAGGAGGAAGTCTTCGATCTCTTCCCGCGCCTGGCCGAGCGGTCGCGGTCGCGCGGCGAGACCCTGTCCGGCGGCGAGCGCCAGATGGTCGCGATCGCTCGCGCCCTGATGGCGCCGAGCAAGCTGATCCTCCTCGACGAGCCTTTCGAGGGACTGGCGCCGGCCGTCGTGCACGAAGTGCGCGAAGCCGTGATGAAACTGACGACGCGCGCCAGCCTGGTCATTGTCGAGCATCACGCCGAGAGCGTGCTCGCCATGGCCGACCGCGCCTATGTGCTCGTCAACGGCCGCATCGCCTACGGCGGCGGCGCAGCCGAACTCGCCGCCGACAAGGCGCTGCAGGAGCGGCTGCTCGGCGTCGTCCACGGCGTGGCGGCGCAACCCCGGGCCGCGGGCGCGCCGGCATGAGAGAGGTCGCGGTCAACACCTACGGCTATATCTGGTCGACTCCCGCCGCCGTTTGCGTGCGACGGCTCGCGGATCTCGGCTACAAGAATTTCGAACTCATGATCCATCCGCCGCACCTGCCGCTCGACGGCATGTCGGCGGCGGACCGCCGCGATCTGCGCTCGGCCGTCGAGCGGGCCGGCGCGCGCATAACGTCCGTCAACATGCCGAGCCTCGACCAGAATCTGGCGAGCGCCTATTCCCGGGTGCGAGACGCCTCCGTCGCCATGTTCCTCGATGCGATCGACCTCGTGGCGGACATTGGCGCGCCGTGCCTGGTGACCGTGCCCGGTCGCATGAGCCCGCTTTTTCCGCCGCCGCCCGCCTGCCGCATCGACTGGATGACGGAGAGCGTCGAAAAGCTGCTGCCGCGCGCCGAGGCGCGCAACGTGCGCCTCGCCATAGAGAACGTGCCATTCGCCGCGTTCCCGGAGGCGACGACGCTTGGCGATTTCGTCCGCGGCTTCGGGTCGCCGGCCATCGGCGTCTGCTACGATGCGGCCAATGCGCATTTCATCGGTGAGGAGGTGACGCAGGGCGTGGCCGCGCTCGCCGATCTCCTCGAGGTCGTGCATCTCTCGGACACGACCCGCCACGTCTGGCGGCACGACCGAATCGGCCTCGGCGACGTGCCGGCGCAGGCCTTTGCGCAGGCGCTCGACGCGGCCGGCTTTGCCGGACCGTGCACGCTGGAAATCATCGACGCGGATACGGAGGGCGCGCTCGCTGAGTCCTGCCGCGCGCTCGCTGCCTTCGGCTTCGCGCAGCCGCAGGCGAGGCCGGGCGCATGAGCGTCGTTCTCGTCACCGGCGCGGCCGGCCTGCTCGGACGTTTTGTCGTCCGCGAACTCGTCGCGCACGGCTATCGCGTTCGCGGTCTCGACCGGCGCGCGGGCGCGGAGTCGATCGAATGGCATGTCGGCGACGTGACGGACGCGGCGCTCGTCGCGGGCGCGACGGCGGGCGCCGACGCCGTCCTTCATATCGCCGCGATCCCCAACATCTGGTCCGGCGACGGCCAGACGATCATGCGCGTCAACCTTCTGGGGACCTACACCGTTTTCGAGGCGGCGGAAGCCGCCGGGGTCCGGCGCGCGATCTTCTGCTCCAGCGATTCCGTCGCCGGCTATACGGTGCGCGAAGGGCGTATGCTGCATCCCCGCTACGCGCCGCTCGACCTCGACCATCCCCTGCTGGCGACCGACCCCTATGCTGTCAGCAAGGTCATGGGCGAAGATCTCGCGCGCGCCTATGCGCTGCGGGGCATGTCGGTCGCGGCGTTGCGCACCGTCTTTGTGGCCTATCCGGACATGGCGGGAGAAATCGTGGCTCGCGCGAGGGACCCGGACGCCTACAGGGGCCCTGCGGCGGGCGGGCCATCGTCGGCCGGCGGCGGCCCGCTGCACCACCACATCGACCCGCGCGATCTCGCGCGCGCCTTCCGCCTCGCGCTCGAACTGCCCATGCAGCCCGGCGGCTTCGAACGCTTCTATCTTTCCGCGCAGGTCACGCTGTCGCCGGAACCGACCGTGCGACGCCTGCGCCGCCTGCACGGCGACGCCGTCGAGATCCGCAACCCCGGCCTCTACGACCGGCAGCCCTTCGCGCCGCTTTACGACCTGTCGCACGCAGCCGAACGTCTGGGCTTCGTCGCGGAATACGATCAGCGCGGCCTGCTTGCCGGCCTGCCGGGCTTTCCAGGAGAAAACAGATGACCTTCGTCTCCCCGCCGCTCGACGCCTTCGCCGATGCGCAGAAAAGGAAATACGCCGCGACGCGCAATCTCGGCGAATTGATGTGGACCCAGTATCCCGGCCATTTCAACCAGGCGCTGTCCAAGGCGATCGTCACGCCGGCGACGGTCGGCAGTCGCTTCTTCGACTACCGCATCTCCTCCTACGAACCGGGCGCGCATGTCGAAAGCCACGTCCATGCCGTGCAGGAGCAGATTTACCATGTGCTGTCGGGCGAGGGCGTCCTCATCCTCGACGGCGAGCGCCGGCTCGTGCGCGCGAACGACGTGACCTACATTCCGCCCGGCGTCACGCACGAGTTCCATTGCACGGGAAACGATCCGCTGCTGTTTCTCGTCATCACCAGCCCGCCGAACGACGAGGAGCCGAGCCCGCGCTGAGAAGAGCCATGTCGAAGAAAATTCTCGTCACGGGCGGATGCGGCTGGCTGGGGTCGGCGATCGTGCGGGCGCTGCTTGCGCGCGGCGACAGCGTCGTCGCCGCCGATCTCGGCGTCTCCGCCCCGATAGCGGCCCTGGCTGCCCGCGATCCGCGTCTGGCCGCGCAGGCGGCCGATCTCGGCGAGTGGAGCCAGGTCGTCGATCTCTTCCGCAGGCATGCGCCGGACGCCGTCGTGCATACGGCGGCGATCGTCGGCGTCGCGCCCGCCGCGGACATTCCTGTCAAGGCGCTGCGCGTCAACGTCGAGGGCTCGATCAATCTCTTCGAGGCGATGAGGCTCAACGGCGTCAGGCGCGTCGTCCATATCAGCACCGAGGAGACCTACGGCGATTTCCTTTCGCCCGTGATCGACGAGGAGCATCCGCAGAAGCCGACCAGCGTCTACGGCCTGACCAAGCTCGCGACCGAGCACTACGGCCGGGTCTACACGCGCGATCACGGCCTCGAATGCGTGAACGTCCGCACCTGCTGGGTCTACGGCCCGCATCTGCCGCGCCTGCGCATGCCGCGCACCTTCGTCGAAGCCGCGTTGCGCGGCGAGCCGTTCCACCAGCCGGACGGCGGCGCATTCGCGGTCGACCAGGTCTATATCGACGACACCGTGCAAGGCGTGCTGCTCGCGCTCGACAAGGCGCAGCATCGCTTCGAGGCGTACAATATCGCGACGGGAGCTGCGCCCACGCTACGGGACACGGCGGACGCCGTGAACCGCGCCATTCCCGGCGCGCGCATCACGGTCGGCGACAGCGGCCCCTACAAGCATGGCGGAACGGTGCTGAGCGCCGTCAAGGGCGCGCTGGACATTTCCCGCGCTCGCCGAGAGCTCGGCTACGCGCCGCGCTTCGATCTCCAGCAAGGCATCGAAGCGACCATTGCCGCCACGCGGGCCGGTCCGCCCCAGTAATTTCCGAGGAAAAACCATGAGCAAACCTTCCGTTCTCGTTTTCGGCGGCTCGCGTGGCATCGGCGCGGCCTGCGTCGAGGCTTTTGCGGGCGCCGGTTGGCAGGTCGGCTGCACGTTCGCGACGCGCAAGGCGCCGCGCGCCGACGTGCGCGGCTGGCAGGTCGACATTCGTGACGCCGCAGCCGTCGCGCGCGTCTTCGACGAGGCGACCGCGGCCTTCGGCGGCGCGCCGCGCGCGGTCGTGGCCAATGCCGGGATCAATGTGCCGGGCAAGCCGATCGCCGACTTCAGCCCGGCCGATTTCCGCCTGCTGATGGAAGTGAACCTCTTCGGCGCGTACAATGTCCTCGCCGAGGCGGCGCGGCGCACGCCCGACGGCGGCGCGATCATCGGGATCACCACGTCGCTGGTGCGGCATGTCGTGCCGGGCACGGGCCCCTATTCGGCGAGCAAGGCGGCGGTCGAGAGCCTGCTGCGGGCCATGTCCAAGGAGCTGGCCGGCCGCCGCATCCGCGTCAATGGGGTCGCGCCGGGGCCGGTCGACACCGACCTCTTCAACGCCGGCAAGACCGAGGAGGTCAAGCAGCGCATGGCGGCGTTCAGTCCGCTCAATCGGATCGGGCGTCCGGACGAGATCGCCAATGTCGTTCGCTTCCTTGCCTCCGACGAGGCTTCGTGGGTGACGGGGCAGATCGTGCAGCCCAATGGCGGAATGATATGAGCGCAAGCGCCGACGCGCTGCGGGACGAGTTCGATGCGATCGTCGTCGGCGCCGGCGCCGGCGGCCTTGCGGCCGCCTGCACGGCGGCGATGAACGGCTGTTCGACGCTGCTTGTCGAACAGGCCGACGTCGTCGGCGGCACGACGGCGATTTCGGGCGGCATGGTCTGGCTGCCGGGCAACCACAAGATGGCGGAAGCCGGACGCGCCGACAGCGCCGAGGCGGCGCGCGCCTATCTCGCAGCGACCGCGCCGAGCGCCGACCCTGTGCGGCTCGAGGCCTTTCTCGCGCATGGCGACGAGGCGCTGCGCGATTTCGAAGCGCATACGTCGGTGCGCCTTCAGCCGGTCATGACCTATCCGGATTATTATCCCGACCTTCCCGGCGCGACGGCCGGAGGCCGCGTCCTGGAGCCCGTTCCGTTCGACGCGCGCGCGCTCGGTCCGGCCTTCGCGCTGGTGCGTCCGCCGCTGCCCGAATTCATGCTGTTCGGCGGGATGATGATCAGCCGCGCCGACATTCCCCATCTGCGCCGCGCGATGAAATCGCTGTCGTCCGCCAAACGCGCGGCGCAGCTCGTCGCGCACTATGCGTTGCAGCGCCTGCGCGCGCCGCGCGGCACATCGCTCTATCTCGGCAATGCGCTCGTCGCGCGGCTGCTCAAGTCGGCGCTCGATCTCGGCGTGACCGTCCGGACCGGCTTCGCCGTCGCGGCTCTGGAGCGGGACGCGCACGGGCGGTTCGTCGTGGATCTGGCCGGCAAGGGCGAGCGTCGCCGCATCGTCGCGCGGCGCGGCGTGGTTCTGGCGACCGGCGGCCTCTCGCACGATCTCGAGCTGCGCCGCCGTTTCGTGCCCGGCGCGGCGGGCGATCTCACGGCGACCGTGCGGCCCGGCCCTGCGCAAAGCGGCGCGCGCCTCGCGGGCGCCGTCGGCGCCGCGCTCTCGACGCCGACGCAGGAGGGCGCCTTCTGGGTTCCGGCCTCGACGTTCACGCGCAAGGACGGTTCGGCCGCGCTGTTCCCGCATACGGTGACGGATCGCGCAAAGCCGGGGCTCATCGCCGTGGATTCGAACGGCAGGCGCTTCGTCAACGAGGCTGTCTCCTATCACGAATTCGTCCGCGCCCAGCTCCGCAACGCGAACAGCGCGATTCCGGCCTGGCTGATCTGCGACAGGAATTTCCTCTGGAAATACGGGCTCGGCCGGGTAAGGCCGTTCACCGCCTCCGTCCGGGCCGATGTCGCATCCGGCTATCTCAAGCGCGCCTCGACAATCGCCGATCTCGCGCGCGAGATCGGCGCGCCTGCGCAAGCGCTGTCCGAGACCGTCGCCTATTTCAACCGCCATGCCGAGGCGGGCGAGGATCCGGCGTTCGGCCGCGGCCGGGACATCTATCAACGTTCGCTCGGCGACGCGGACCACAAGCCGAACCCCTGCGTTGCGCCGATCGTGCAGGCGCCGTTCTTCGCCGTCGCGGTCACGCCGGCCGATCTGGGGATGTCCGCGGGCATCCGGACGGACGCCGGAGCGCGCGTGCTGGCCGGCGACGGGGCGCCGATCCCGGGTCTTTACGCCTGCGGGAACGACATGGCCTCGATCATGGAGGGCGCCTATCCGGGCCCCGGGATCACGCTCGGGCCGGCGCTGGTGTTCGGGTGGCTGGCGGGCCGGGCGATCGCCGGGGATGCAGCATGAAGGGAGCGACCGCGTGAGCGCAGGGGCGCAGATCGACGTACTGGTCGTCGGCGGCGGGAACGCGGCGCTCTGCGCCGCGCTGATGGCGCGCGAGGCCGGCGCCTCCGTGCTGATGCTGGAATCGGCGCCGCAGGAATGGCGCGGCGGCAATTCGATGCATGTGCGCAATCTCCGCTGCATGCACGACGAGCCGCAGGACGTGCTCGTCGGTTCCTATCCGGAGGAGGAGTTCTGGCAGGACCTGCTGAAGGTGACGGGCGGGTTGACCGACGAGACGCTGGCGCGCCTCGCCATACGCCATTCCTCGCGATGCCGGCCGTGGATGTCCAGGCACGGCGTGCGCTTCCAGCCGCCCCTGTCGGGCGCGCTGCATGTGGCGCGCACCAACGCCTTCTTCATGGGCGGCGGCAAGGCGCTGGTGAACGCCTACTACCGCAGCGCCCGGAACCTCGGCGCCCGCGTCCGCTACGATACGCCGGTCGAGAGCCTCGACATCGACAATGGCCGGTTCGTCGCCGCCATCACGAAAGCCGGGGAGCGGATCGAGGCGAGGACCTGCGTGCTGGCCTGCGGCGGATTCGAATCCAATCTCGAATGGCAGCGCGAAGCCTGGGGGCAGAACGAGCGCGGCGAATGGACCGCCGAGAACTTCCTCATCCGCGGCACCCGCTACAATCAGGGCGTGCTTCTGAAATTCATGATCGACGCCGGCGCCGACGCGGTCGGCGACCCGACACAGGCGCATTGCGTCGCCATCGACGCGCGCGCGCCGCTCTACGACGGCGGCATATGCACCCGCATCGACTGCGTGTCGCTCGGCGTCGTGGTCAATCGCGAGGCGCGCCGGTTCTACGACGAGGGCGAGGACTTCTGGCCGAAGCGCTACGCCATCTGGGGCCGTCTGGTCGCGCAGCAGCCGGGCCAGACGGCCTGGTCGATCATCGATCGCAAGGCGATCGGCCGTTTCATGCCGCCGGTGTTCGACGGGACGCAGGCGGATACTCTGGAGGAACTCGCCGCGAAGATCGGGGTCGACGTCGGCGCCTTCGTCGAAACCGTGACGGCCTACAATGCGGCCTGCCGGCCGGGACATTTCGACCATACGGCGCTGGACGATTGCCAGACCGAGGGGCTCGAGCCGGCCAAGACGCACTGGGCGCTGCCGATCGATGCGCCGCCGTTCGTCGCCTATCCGCTCAAACCCGGCATCACCTTCACCTATCTCGGCATGAAGACGGACGCCACGACCGCGGTTCGCTTCAGCGGCCGGCCGAGCCCGAACCTGTTCGCGGCGGGCGAGATGATGGCGGGCAACGTGCTCGGCAAGGGCTATACCGCGGGCGTCGGCATGAGTATCGGCACGGCTTTCGGCAGGATCGCCGGCGTCCGCGCCGCCGAGGCCGCCGGGCGCCGCCATCAGACCTTCCACGAGGAATTGTCCCATGCCGCCGCTCGCTGATTTCGTGAAGGCGGACACGGCCGCCGAGCGCGAGATCGCGCGCATCATGCAGATCTGCAACGCCTGCCGCTATTGCGAAGGCTTCTGCGCGGTCTTTCCCGCGATGACGCGCCGCCTCGAGTTCGGCAAGGCCGATGTGCACTACCTCGCCAACCTCTGTCACAATTGCGGCGCCTGTCTCCATGCCTGCCAATATGCGCCGCCGCACCAGTTCGCCGTGAACGTGCCGCAGGCGATGGCGAAGGCGCGCCTGGAGACCTACAGCGCGTTCAGCTGGCCGCGCGCGTTCGGCCGCCTCTACGCTCGCGCCGGACTGACCATCGCGCTTGCGCTTGCCGCGGGTTGCGCGGCTTTCCTTCTGCTCGCCTCCGCGCTCTCCGGCGGGCTCGTGGGCGCGGTCGAAGGCGGGAACTTCTACGCGATCTTCCCGCACAACCTTCTTGTCGTCGTGTTCGGCGCGGCGTTCGTCTATGCCATCGTCGCGCTCGGCCTGGGCGGCGCGCGATTCTGGCGCGGGATTTCGCCGCCGCAGGACCGCCGCGATCTTCCGCTGATCGCCGCAGCGCGCGGGCCGGCGGCCGTCGAGGCGGCCGGCGCGGCCGCGACGCTGAAATATCTCGACGGCGGGCACGGCCTGGGGTGCAACGAGGAGGACGACCGGTTCACGCTGGCCCGGCGCCGGTTCCATCACCTTACCTTCTACGGCTTCCTGCTCTGCTTCGCCTCGACCAGCGTGGCGACGCTCTACCATTACGTTCTCGGCCTGCCGGCGCCCTACGGCTGGGCGAGCGCGCCCGTCGTTCTCGGCATTGTCGGCGGCGCAGGACTGCTGATCGGTCCGGCAGGCCTGATGTGGCTCAACCTCAGGCGCCATCCGCAGCACGGCGACAGCGAACAACGCGCGCTCGACCGCGGTTTCATCGCGCTTCTGTTCCTCGTGAGCGCGACCGGTTTCGCCGTGCTGTTTCTGCGCCACACGGCGCTGCTGCCGCTCACGCTCGCCTTGCATCTGGGGGCCGTGATGGCGCTGTTCCTGACGATGCCCTACGGCAAGTTCGCGCATGCCGTCTTTCGCCTGGTGGCGCTGCTCAAATTCGCGATCGAAAAGCGGCTGCCGAACAGGCTCACGCTGGGCGGCGAATAGGCCGGGCGGAGTGCGCGCCGGTTTCGGCGGCTCCCCGCCCGTGCGCGTTCAACGCGCGTCTTGGAGAATGTACGCTGCGCCCTTTTCGGCGATCATGGCGGTCGGCGTATTCGTGTTGCCGGACGTGATCGTCGGCATGATCGAGGCGTCGACCACGCGAAGGCCGGCAAGGCCGCGCAAACGCAACCGCTCGTCCACGACCGCGAGCGGATCGCTCGCAAGCCCCATCTTGGCGACGCCCACGGGATGGAAGATCGTCGTGCCGATGTCGCCGGCCGCCCTGGCGAGCGACGCCTCGTCGTCGCCGACCTGCGGTCCGGGCAGGTATTCCTCCGGCCGATAGGCCTGCAGCACCGGCTGACGCATCAGGCGCCGCGTCACGCGAATGGCGTCCGCCGCCACCTGGCGGTCTTCCTCAGTGGAGAGATAGTTCGGCGCGATCCGGGGCGGCGCTTCGAGCGCCGACGCCCCGATCCGGATCGTTCCGCGCGACGTGGGCCGCAGGTTGCACGCGGCGACCGTGATGGCGGGGAAGCGGTGCAGCGGCTCGCCGAACTTGTCGAGCGAGAGCGGCTGGACATGAAACTGGATATCGGCGCGCTCCTTCACGGCGCTGGAGCGCGTGAATATGCCGAGCTGCGAGGGCGCCATCGTCAGCGGACCGCGCCGTCGCAGCGCGTAGTCGAGGCCCATCCATGCGCGCCGGGGCAGCGAATAATAGGTTTCGTTCAATGTGCGAACGCCATGCACCTTGAAGATCGCGCGCTGCTGGAGATGGTCCTGGAGATTGCGGCCGACGCCCTGCCGGTCGAGCGTCACGTCGATGCCGAGCGGCTGAAGCCATTCGCCGGGACCCACGCCCGAGCGATGCAGAACTTGCGTCGATCCGATCGAGCCCGCGCAGAGAATGACCTCGCCTTTCGTGAACGCCTCCACCGCCTCGGCGCCTTGCCGGAACCTGACGCCGACGGCGCGGCCGTCCTTCAGGATCAGGCGGTCGGCCTCGACATTGGTCTCGAGGCGCAGGTTGGGGCGCGACAGGGCCGGCTTGAGAAAGCCGCGCGCGGCAGACCAGCGCCGCCCGGACCGCTGGTTGACATGGAAATATCCCACGCCCTCGTTGTCGCCGGTATTGAAGTCGGGCGTGCGGCGGATGCCCATCTGCGTCGCCGCATCCGCGACGGCGTCGAGGATCTTCCAGGAAATGCGGGGCGCCTCGATGCGCCATCCGCCGCCGACGCCGTGATGCTCGCTCGCGCCGAGAAAATGATCCTCGAGCGACTTGAAGGCCGGCAGCACGTCGTCCCATCCCCATCCCGGCAGCCCGAGCTGACGCCAGTGATCGTAGTCGGCCGCCTGTCCGCGCATCGAGATCATCGCGTTGATCGCGGAGGAGCCGCCGATCACCTTGCCGCGCGGGTAGGCCAGCGCGCGGCCGTTCAGGCCGGGCTCCGCCTCGGTCTTGAACATCCAGTCCGACCGCGGATTGCCGATGGCGAAGAGATAGCCGACCGGAATGTGAAACCAGATCCAATTGTCCCGACCGCCGGCCTCCAGCAGCAGCACGCGCTTGGCGGGATCGGCCGACAGCCGGTTCGCGACGATGCATCCGGCCGTGCCCGCGCCGACGACGATGTAGTCGAAGTCCCCGTCGAGCCGCTTGGCCATCCCACTATCCCCAGCTGGAGCGAAACCGGAATTCTCGGTCGCTCCCCATAGCACGCCTGGCGGTTCGGTCGAAAAGGCGCCGTTGTTCCGATCGTCGCGCGGGAGACGTCCCGAGGTTTGCTCGAAGCGACCCGCCGGTCATGCCGCGACACGCGTTGCCGATCGCCGCCGAATGCGAAAGCGAGGCGGTCCTGGCCGTGCGCGCGACGGTAACCTCGTCCGCGACCGCGACGGTCAGCTGTCCGGATTCCGCGATCAGACCGGCGACGTTCCGCGCGTGGGACGAGAAGATCGTGGACGATGCGGTCTGCGCCGTCACATCGCGCGCGCGGCGGCGCGCGCCGTCATGATGCAGCCCGGCAGGAACGTGCCCTCCAGCGAGCGCTTGCCCGAGGCGCCGCCGCCGCCGAAGCCCGCCGCCTCGCCGACGCAATAGAGGCCGCCGATCGGCCGTCCCTGCGCATCGAGCGCACGGCTGTGAAGATCGGTCTGCAGGCCGCCGAGGCTCTTGCGCGTGACGAGCTGCATGTGCACGGCGATGAACGGACCCGCGCCGGGCTTCTGCAGCGGCGCGGGCTTGCACGTGCGAAGCCGGTCGGACGGCCATTGCCGCGCGTGGAGAATGCGCCGGATCTGGTCGTCGTTGTGCAGTTTCGAACCGTTGGCGAAATTGGCGTCGAAGGCGTCTGCGGTCGCCTGCAGGACGTCCGCTTTCACGTCGTTCGTTCCGGTCAGCGCGTTCATCTTGGCGGCGAGGCCTGCAAGCGTGTCGTCGACGAGGAAATGCCCGCTCTCCCGCTGCAACTGGCGAACGAGCCGGTTGTTGCCGAGCAGCGTCTCGATCATGAACAGGACGAACTGCCTGTCGCGGACGCGCGGGTTGTGTTCGGCGCCGGAGATGGCGAATTCCTTCGCCGCGATGCGCCGGTTCAGGAGGTGCCACGTATAGGGCTTCTCCTGTTCCGCGACGCGCCGGCAGAGATCATGCGTGTCGAAGCCCGTCACCAGCGGCTCCGGCCCGATGCGCTCGCCGCGATGGTTCAGCCAAAGGGCCGACTTGCAGGGGATCGCGGAGAGGCCGTGACCCGGGAAGTGCGGGAAGGGGTGCGGGAATCCGGCGGCATAGTTCCACATCTCGCCGGCATGCGTAATCCGCGCGCCGAGAGCGTCGGCCGCCAGATGGTGCAGCTTGCCGTCGGAATAGGGATGCGCGCCGTTCAGCATGGTCGCCGGCATCGGGCGATCCTTCGGCCAGTTCGCGCGCGCCTGTTCGTGCGAACCGTTGATTCCGCCCGTGGCCAGCACGACGATCGGCGCTTCGATGCGCGTTTCCGCGCCAGTCTCCTCGGCGATCGCGCGCGCGCCCGAGACGGCGCCGCCGCTGTGATCCAGGTGCGTCACGCGATGGCGATGCAGGATTTGCAGCTTGCCGCCTTCGCCTGCCGCGCGCATCGCTTCGATCAGCCGGCGCGTCATGAAGCGGGACGTTCCCCAGACGATGTGATAGCGCGGCATCGAATTGCCGTCGCCCTGTAGCCCGCGCTCGACCCAGTTGACCGCCGGCATGAAGTCGACGCCTTCCCTACGAAGCCAGTCGTAGACGTCGCTCCGGGAATGCTCGACGTAGTAGCGCGCCCAGGCGCGCGGCCAATGGTCGTCCTCGTCAAGCGCGCCGAAGCGGAGCCAGTCTCGCAGCGCGATCTCCGGACTGTCGGGAATGCGGAAGCGCGCCTGCAACGGCGTGCCGACCAGCGCCATGCCGCCGAACGCCCACAAGGCGAGTCCGCCGAGCCGCTCGGGCGTGTCGCGATCGACCAGCGTCACCGATTTTCCGGCGCGCAGACATTCGAGCGCGGCGACGACGCCCGCGATGCCGCCGCCGGCGACGAGAACGTCCGACTGGATGATGGTCGTCATGGTTGCTCCCGGCTGATCTCAGGGCGCGATCTTGCGTTTCAGCATGTGCGCGAGCGGTTGCGGCATTTTCTCGAGCGAGCCCAGTATGTGCGGAAGCAGCTTCAGCTTGAGGCCCGCGAGCGTTGGCGGCACGACGGCCTCGATCAGATGCGGACCGGGCGTCGCCAGCGCGCGTTGCAGGGCGCGCGTGAAATCGTCTGGACTTGTCGCGCGCACGGCCGGCACGCCCATGCCTTCGGCGATCTGCGTGAAATTCATGACCGGTCGCGTCAGATCGAGCTGCGCTCTCGCCTTCGGGCCGATCGCGTCGGCGCCCACGCGCTCGAGTTCGACGTTGAGCACGGAATAGGACGCGTTGTTGAAGATGACGGCCGTGACGTCGAGCCTCTCGCGCGCCATCGTCCACAGGGACTGGATCGTGTACATCGAACTGCCGTCGCCGATCAGCGCCAGCACCGGCCGTTCGGGGCAGGCGATGGCCGCGCCGATCGCGTTCGGCAATCCCTGCCCGATGGCGCCGCCCGTCAGCGTCAGGAGATCGTGGCGCGGCGCGCCGGCGGTGTATTTCGCCAGCATCAGCCCGGACGTGATCGCCTCGTCCACGAGGATGGCGTTTTCAGGCAGAAGATGGCCGACCGCCTTGCACACTTTCTCCGCCGTCAGCTTCTTTCCGCGCGGGGCCGCGGGGCGGAATGCCGGCGCCGGCGCAGGCGCGGCATTGTCCGCGCCGAGCGCCACGGCGAGTTTCTTCAGGCTTGCAGGAGCGTCCTGCGCGGACGACGACAGTTCGAGCACCGTGCAGGCGTCGGGCGCGAGATAGCTCTTCTTGCCGGGATAGGCGAAGAACGAGACGGGCGCCTTGGCGTCGACCAGCACCAGCCGGTCGAAGCTCTTCAATTGCACCGACGCCATTTCCGCGAGATAGGCGAGGCGCTCGACGGCCTGCAGGCCGGCGCCGCGCTCCATGCGCGCGGGAAAGGTCTCGGAGAACAGCTTCACCCCGCTGTGGGCGGCGATGCGCGCGGCGATCTGCAGGGCGCTCTCGCGCAATGCGCCGCCGCCGAGCAGGATGGCGGTGCGGCCGCCGGACCGGATTGCGTCCGCTGCCGCCTGGACGGCCTCGTCGGCTGCGGGCGGCGCCCGCTCGACGCGGGGCGCCGGCTCGACGACGCCGCCTTCCCCCCACGAGACATCGGCGGGCAGTATCAGCGTCGCGACCTGGCCGGGCGGTCCCTTGGCCGCCTGCACGGCCTCCACCGCATCGCGGCCGAGTTCGGCCGTGCTTGCGGACGTGCGCACGAAGCCGGGCGACACATTGCGCGCGACCGTCTCGATGTCCGACTGCAATTGCGCGTCGTACTGGACGTGATAGGTCGCATGATCGCCGACGATGTTGACCACGGGGACCTTGCCCTTGCGCGCGTTGTGCAGGTTGGCGAGGCCGTTGCCCAGGCCGCAGCCCAGATGCAGCAGGACCGCGGCCGGCTTGCCGGCCATGCGCGCATAGCCGTCCGCCGCGCCGGTCGCCACGCCCTCGAAGAGGCAGAGAACCGCGCGCATGCCGGGCGCGGAATCCAGCGCCGCGACGAAATGCATCTCGGACGTGCCGGGGTTGGTGAAACAAACCTCGACGCCGGCGTTGACGAGGGTCTGCATCAGGGCTTGCGCGCCGTTTGGCATGTCGGGCCTGCGTCATGATGAGCGGCGAGGCCGTCGCGAACAGGGCCGCCCGACACTGTCTCCGCAGCGTGCGCAAGGCGTTTTCCCGAAGCGTGAAGGCCGTCTCCCCTCGGCTTTCCGTCGCGGCCGTTCGTCACTAGAGTAGCCGCATGGCAACTACTATCATTCATGATAATAAGCTGCAAGAGCGCAGAAGGCGGGTTCGCCGCACGCCGGAGGAGGCGCGCCGGGCGCTGCTGGAGGCCGCGCAGGCGCTGCTGGTCGAGCAGGGACCGGCGGCGGTGACGCTGAAGGCGGTCGCCCGCCACATCGGCGTGACGCACGGCAATGTCTCGCATCATTTCGGAACGAGTTCCGCGCTGCACGCCGAACTGGTCGCGAAGCTCGCGCGGCAATTGGCGGAGCGCGTGGAAGAATCGGTGCTTCGCCTGCGCAAGGACGAGGCGACCGCCGAGCAGATCGTCGACATGCTGTTCGATGCGTTCAAGGCGAGCGGCCTCGGCAAGCTGTTCGGGTGGATCGCGGCCAGCGGCGCCACGGAGGAGCTCAAGCCCATCATGAATGTCGTGCGCGACAGCGTCCGCACGCTGCGCGCGGGCGAACCGGCCGGCGTCGACGCGCATGCGTTCGGCGCGGGACCGATCGTGCTGAGCCTGGTCAGCTACGCGCTGACGGCGTCCTTGATCGGCGAGCCGCTGGAGCAGGCGACGGGCATGCCGCAGGCGAGCCTGAAACGTCTCGCCGCGGACGAGTTGCGGCAGTTGCGCGCCCGCGCATGAGAGTCGGCGCCGGGATCGCGGCCGGGCCGTACCGTAGGCCGGCCTGCGCGAGAAATGCCTCGTAAGGCTGCGAAAGCTTCCGGGTCGCCTTGCGAAGGGCCGCACAACGGCAGCACGCCACAACGCGCTGCCAGCCAGCCGGGGCATACGAGTCGTCGCTCGTGTCCGCACTGCTGCGCCTTGCTTCATCATGCACGTGGAGACCTTCTCAAGGCGCATGCTCCTTGACAGATAAGTTAGTGAATACTAACTATCTGACTTCGAGGGATTGGTCCGCCGACGTCATGTCGAAAGCAGCGAAACGAACGCGATTGCCGGCGCCGGCGCGCAGGTCCGAAATCGTGGGCTGCGCGCTGAGGCTGGCGGACAAGGTCGGTCCTGATCGGCTCACCACAGACATGATTGCGCGGGAGATCGGGATCACGCAGCCGGCGATCTTTCGTCACTTCGCGAGGAAAGAGGAAATCTGGAACGCCGTCGGCGTGCGTCTCGGCGAAAAGTTCGCCGCCGCCTGGCAAGCTGCTTCGGCGGACGAGAGGCCGCCTGCGGACGCAATCAAGGCGCTCGCGCTGGCGCAAATCGGCGCCATCCGTTCGACGCCGGGGCTGATCGGCGTTCTCTTCTCGCGCCAATTGCACGTCGACAACAAAGCGTTGCGCTCCGCGATCAACAGCAGCCAGCGGGCGTTTCATGCACTGCTCTCGGACGCGTTCCGGACAGGTGTGGCGAGCGGCGAATTCAGACCGGACCTCGAGCCCTCCGATGCGGCCTTTCTCGTCATCAGCGTCGTCCAGAGTCTCGCGCTGCGCTGGTCGCTCGCGGGAAAGTCTTTCGACCTGGCCTCCGAGGCGGCGCGGCTTCTAGACGCCCAGATCGTTGGCTTCCGCTCTCAGGGAAGGTGAAATGCGCGGAAAACTCGCCGTTGTCGCAATTCTCGCTTTCGCTGCGGCCGCAATCGCCGGCGCCGCCCATTTCGTCCGCAGCAGGCCGCTGGCGCTCAGGGTCGCGCAACCGGAGGAGAACGTGCCAATCCGCGTGTTCGGGCTCGGCACGGTCGAGGCGCGGGTCATCTCCAAGGCGAGTTTCGATGTCGGCGCGACGATCGTCGAACTCGCCGCCGACCACGGCGATCGCGTGAAGAAGGGCGATGTGCTCGCGAGGCTCGTCTCGACGGAGCAGGAGGCCAAGGTCGCACGCGCCAAAGCCGCCTCGCGGAGCGCGGAAGCGGCGATCCTGAAGGCGCGGACAAACGTCGAGAAGGCGCGCGCCGTCCTGGGGCAGCGGCGGGAAGCCAATCGCCGAAAGCAGGCGCTCGTCGGCCGCAGCGTCGTTTCCGAACAGACGGCTGAAGAGGCGCAGCGCGACGAAGAGGTCGCCAGGGCCGATCTCGCTGTCGCCGAAAGCGACGTCGAGGTTGCGAAGGCGCAATTCGCCGACGCCTCCGCGCAATACGATTATGAGCGAACGATCCTGTCGCGACATGTTCTTGCCGCGCCCTTCGACGCCATCGTCGTCGATCGGTTGCGCGAACTCGGAACGGTGATCAAGGCGGGCGATCCCGTGTTCACGCTCATGGAGAACGGCGCGGGCTGGGTGCTCGCGTATGTCGACGAATCCCGAGCCGGGCCGATTGCGCTCGGCCAGCGCGCCGAAGTTCGCCTGCGGTCGCGCCCGAAGGAATCCTTCGTCGCCAAGGTCGTCCGCATCGGCATCGAAAGCGACCGCGTCAGCGAGGAGCGGCGCGTGTACGTCAAATGCGAACGCTGTCCCGAGAGCTTCCATCTCGGCGAGCAGGCGGAGGTTCTGATCGATGTCACGACGCTTCCAAGCGCCCTGATGGTTCCGGAAACGGCAGTCCAAGGCTTCGACGGTCGCAAGGGCGCCGTCTGGTCGATCGTGAATGGCAGGCTGGAGCGGCGGCGCGTGGATTTCGACCACCGGACCGACGATGCGCGCCTCGAATATGCGGGAGGTCTTCCGGAGGGCGCGCAGATCGTCGTCGAACCCGTGCCGGAGGGTTCGGAAGGTCGCGCCGCGGAGCCGCGCCGATGAACCTCGCCTATCGCGACGTCCGCCACAATCTCGGCCGGTTCCTGCTCACATGTCTCGGCCTCGGCCTGTTGCTCGGCGTCGTGCTCGCCATGATCGGCATCTACCGTGGCCTGGTGGCCGACGCGCTGACGCTCGTCCAGAGTCTCGACGCTGACGTGTGGGTCGTCGAGAAGGGCACGCAAGGCCCCTTTGCCGAAGCCTCGCGCATTCCGGGCGACACGCGCGAAGCGATAACGCGCCTCGCAGGCGTCGCCAGCGCCGGCAGCGTTACCTTCCAGACCGTCGAGGCGACCGGCCCGGCTAGCAAGACGCGAATGACCGTCGTCGGCTACGAACCTGACCGCCCAGGCGGTCCGACTCGTATCGTCTCCGGAAGAGGCGTGGGGCGAAGCCACTATGAAATGGTGGTGGACGAAGGGACGGGGCTCAAGCTCGAAGACCGTATCCGGCTCGGCCGCAACACGTTCCGCATCGTCGGTCTCACCAGAAGCCAGGTCGCGTCGGGCGGCGATCCGGTCGGCTGGATGACGTTGCTCGATTCCCAGCGATTGCAGTTCGATCTCGCGCCGTCGGCCGCCCGCGTGCAGGTCGCTCGCGGCGCAGGCGCAGCCAACCGCGACATCGTGAACGCCGTGATCGCGCGCCTCGGCCCGGGCGGCTCGGCCGAGTCGGTGGCCGAGGCGGCGCGACGCTGGAAGCACTTGTCCGCCATGACGCAGAGCGAGCAGGAAACGATCCTCACGCGGTCGGTCGTGGACCGCGCCCGGCGGCAGATCGGCATGTTTACCACGATCCTGCTCGTTGTTTCGGCGGTGATCATCGCGCTCATCATCTACACGATGACAATGGAGAAACTGAAGCAGATAGCCACTCTCAAGCTGATCGGCGCTCCGGATCGCACGATCGTCGCGATGATCGTGCAGCAGGCTTTGGCGCTCGGGCTGGTCGGCTTTCTCGCCGGCGCGGCGCTGATCGTCGCGGTCAAGGACGTGTTTCCGCGTCGGGTCGTGTTGGAGGCCGACAACTTTCTGGCGCTGGCCGCAATCGTGACCGTCGTCTGTATCATCGCCAGTGCGCTCGGCGTGCGCGCCGCGCTGAGAGTCGATCCCGCAACCGCGCTCGGAGGTTGAGATGAACGCGCCGATCATCGAACTGCGCGACGTCTCGAAACACTTCGGCGAGGGCGACGCGCGGGTCGATGCGTTGCGCCACGTATCGCTGACGGTGATGCCCGGCGAGGTGGTTGCGCTGCTCGGACCCTCCGGCTCAGGCAAGACGACGCTGCTCAACATCATCGGCTGCATCGTCGAGCCCGCGAGCGGCTGGGTGAAGCTCGATGACGAGGTCATCTACGACGGCCGAATGCGACGTTCGGACCTGCGTCGGCTGAGACTCGAGAAGATCGGCTTCATCTTCCAGTTTCACAATCTCCTGCCTTTTCTCGACGCGACCGACAACGTCGCCGTCGCGATGGAGCTCGCGGGCAAGAGCGACCGCGAGGCGCGCCGCGTGGCCGGCGAGCTTCTCGAATATCTCGAGGTCGGTCATCGCCGCTCCGCCTTGCCGGCAAAACTGTCGGGGGGCGAGGCGCAACGCGTCGCCATCGCGCGCGCGCTCGCCAACCGGCCGCGGATCATTCTCGCCGACGAGCCGACGGCGGCGCTGGATTCCAAGCGCGCCGGCATTGTCATGGACTTGCTGCGCAAACTCGCCGCAGAGCAGCAGACGGCGATCGTCGTGGTCACGCACGACGAAAAGATATTCGATCGATTCGACCGTATCCATCATCTGCGCGATGGGCTGATAGAGCAGGCGGAGCAGATCGTGGATACATGAGGTCGGCAGGGGCGCTGTGTTACGATCTTGCATCGCGATCGAGGAGCGTCGGCCTCCCCGCCTGCGAAACGATAGATCCGGCTATCCGGTCGCGCATGAACGCAGACCCGCGTTTCGCATAGAATAACGGGGCGCTCGGCCTGTCGTCGGGCCCGGCCTTGAGCCCGAACCGGAGCCCGGGCGGAAGGATCGCATTTCATGAACGAGGCAAGACATCGTCGACCCCGTTGGGTCGCTCCGGCGGCGATAGCCGCGATTGCTTTCGGCGTCGTGACTGTCGTCGTCGGCGGGAAAACCTTGTTTGGAACGCCTGCCGATCGAGCCGCGGCCGGAAACATCGTTCCGTTCGTGCTTTGGTTCAATTTCATTGCCGGTTTCGCCTACATGGCCGCGGGCGTCGGGATGCTCACATGGAGAGCGTGGGCCGCAGCCCTGTCGGCATTGATCGCCATCGCGACGTCGGGCGTATTCATCGCGCTGGGGGCCTACATTGCCCTCGGCGGCCCGTTCGAAGCGCGAACCGTCGCCGCCATGACGGTTCGCAGCATCGTATGGATCGGCCTCGCGGTAGCGCTCCGCCGCGCCAGCATTTGAAGCCAAACGCTTGCCCTTGAACGAGGCGCCTGCGTCCGGAGCCGCTGATCGGCCTCGTCAATACCCAGCGGACATTTCCGACGCTTCCAGGACGATCGGGATGGGGACTATGCCGCCAGCCACTTCGCCATGTCCTCCGGCTTCGGCAGGCCTCCGGCATGAACGACCGTGCCGTCGATCACGACGGCCGGCGTCGAGACGATCCCGAATTTCGCGATTGCCGCGAAGTCCGTAACCTTTTCCAGTTGGATGTCGATACCGAGTTTCTTCGCTTCGGCTGCGGCCATGTCGGCCGTCGCAATGCAACGTTTGCAGCCGGAGCCGAGAATTTTCACGTTCCTCATGGTCTCGACCTCTTAAGAGAACAGGGCGTTGAACAGGTAGCCGACCGCGACGATGCCGGTCGCGACCACGCCGACGAAGACGGCGATCAGGCGCAGCGTCAGCACCTTGCGCAGGATGACCATTTCAGGAAACGACAGCGCGATCACGCTCATCATGAAGGCGAGCACTGTACCAAGCGCCGCGCCCTTTCCGAGCAGGGCCTCGACGACGGGGACGATGCCGGCGGCGTTGGAGTACATCGGCACGCCGATCAGCACGACGGCCGGGACCGACCACCATTGGCCCTTGCCCATGATCGAGGCGAGCAAATCGTTCGGCACATAGCCGTGAATGAATGCGCCGGCGGCGATGCCGACGATGATCCACAGCCACACCCGGCCGACTATGTCGCGCACGGCTTCGAGGCCCGCATGAATGCGATCCACGACGGTCCGATGGTCGAGCGGCAGGTCGGCGTCGCCGGCGCGCACGTTGCGCACCCATTCTTCGAGCCAGCCGTCCAGACGCAGCCGGCCGATGATCCAGCCCGAGACAATCGAGAGCGCCAGTCCGAAGCCGAGATAGACCGCCGCGACTTTCCAGCCGACGAGCGCGAACAGCAGGCCGAGCGCCACTTCATTGACCATCGGCGCGGAGATCAGAAACGAGAAGGTGACGCCGAGCGGCACGCCGGCCGACACGAAGCCGACGAACAGCGGCACGGCCGAGCAGGAGCAGAACGGCGTGAACACGCCGAGGATGGCGGCGACGACGTTGCCCAGGCCTTCGCGCTTGCCGGCGAGCAGCGCGCGCGTCCGCTCCGGCGAAAAGAAGCTGCGCACGACGCCCATGCCGAACACGACCAGCGTCAACAGCATCAGGACTTTCGGAGCGTCGAAAACGAAGAAGCGGACGGCTTCTGCGATGTGGCTGCCGGGCGCGACGGGCAGCAACGAGACGAGCCAAGTCGAAAAGGCTTCGAGCCGCCAATAGATCGCGAACCAGACGCCGATCCCCGCGACCGTTGCGGCAACCCACGTCGCCGGCGCGGCCGCGCGCTCGGGACGTGTGGAAAGCCCGACGTTCATGCGGCCCTCCTTGCCGGTTCCGGGACGGCCGCCATGACGGCGTCGAGGATCGCTTGCGCGTGCGTCGGCAGGTCAGTCCCGAGCCGGTAGCGCACCCACTTGGCGTCGCGATGGTCGGCCACGAGCCCGACCGCTTTCAGCGCCGACATGCGCCGGCTCATGCGCGACTGGCTCGCGCCGAGCTTCGTCGTCAGTTCGCAAGCGCAATGCTCGCCGCCGTCCCAAGGAATCCGCAGCGTGGCGAGCCGGGTTGGCTCAGCGAGGGCCGTGAGAAGCGCGACCGGGTCATTCATGCCGTCCTGATATGCGGCAAGGCGCATATGCGCCATGCCGCTTGATGTCGCGGCTCGTTGAAGGCGTCATCCACAACACTTCGGCCCGCAGCAGGCGTCCGTCGTCGCCTGCGGCTTGGTCGCGCGCACGAAGGCGCTCATGACCCTGCCGTCCACCTGCGCGGCAAGAGTGTCCACGTCAAAACCCTGCGAACTCAGGAATTCGCGAGCGTCCTCGACGTTGTAGACGCGCGTCGGCTCGACCCCGACCGCCTCGAAGCCGGCGCCTGCGAGCTTCGCGCGATAGTCGCTCTCGTCCAGCGCGCCGGCGAGGCAGCCGACCCACGCCAGCACATCCTTGCGGATTTGCTCGGGAATGTCGCCGCGCGTGACGACGTCGGAGACGGCGAACCGGCCGCCGGGCTTCAGAACGCGGAACGCTTCGCGCAACACCTTGTCCTTGTCGGCCGACAGGTTGATCACGCAGTTCGAAATGATCACGTCGACGGAATTGTCCGGCAGCGGGATTGCCTCGATCTCGCCCTTGAGGAATTCGACGTTCGTCGCGCCGGCCTTTGCCTGGTTCTCGCGAGCAAGCGCGAGCATTTCGTCGGTCATATCCAGCCCATATGCCTTGCCGGTCGGACCGACGCGCATGGCGGACAGAAGCACGTCGATGCCGCCGCCCGAGCCGAGGTCCAGTACGGTTTCGCCCGCCTTGAGTTCGGCCAGCGCCGTCGGATTGCCGCAGCCGAGCGACGCCACTACGGCAGCGTCCGGAAGCGCGCCGGTTTCATGGTCGGCATACAAGTTGGATGTGATCGGATTGCAGCCGTCGAGCGCGGCCCCGCCGCCGCAGCATGAGCCTGACGACGAAACGCGGCGCGCGGCCTCCGCGTATTTCTCGCGAACGACTTCCTTGATTGCGGCGTCGGTCATGACGTCCTCCTACGCGTTGATGACGGCCTTGGGATTGATCGCCTTGTTGCGGGTGCAGCATTCGGCGAACAGGAACGACAGGACTTCTTGAAGCGCCGCGGTGCGCGCCGAATAGCGCAGGAACGTGCTTTCGCGGCGAACCGCGACCAGTCCTTCGTTCTTCAGCTTTTCGAGGTGATGCGAGAGCGTGGACGGCGCGATGCCGAGTTCCGAACCGATCTCGCCGACCACCATCCCGTCGGGATGCGCCTTCAGCAGCAGCCGCACGATCCGCA
>JBDHTL010000003.1:0-66698 GCA_039808645.1 Rhodoblastus sp.
ACACCTGGCCCGGCGCCGCGCGTTGCGACAGGCGCGCGGCGAGGTTCGGCACGTCGCCGACCAGATCGAACACGCCCTTCTCGATATCGCCCGCCGCGATCAGCGTCGTTCCGGCATGGACGCCGGAATGCATCTGCAGCGGCAGAAGGCGCGGCGGCAGGCCTTCGGGCCGCATCGCGGCGACCTTGTCGTGGATTTCGAGCGCCGCGTCCACGGCGCGGCGTCCGTCGTCCTCGCCGGGCGCGGGATGGCCGAAAACGATGGTGGCGCCGTCGCCCTGCATTCGCGCGATCCTGCCGCCCCGGCTGACGACAGCCGCGCGGCAGACTTCGCGCAGGTCGTGCAGGAGCGTCGAGAATTCCTCTGTCTCCATCTCCCGCCCGAGCACGGTCGAGCCGACGAGATCGGTGAACATAATCGTCAGGCGGCCGCGCGCGGCCAGGCTTGGATTGGAGTGGGGGCTCATCTTCGTCCGGGCGAAATCGTCTGCTGCTGCTTCGTCCCGCCCCCTATCAAATCGTTTGCGCAGCGCGCGTCGCGCCGCAAGATCATGTTGCATGTTTGCGGATACCGATCGCTTTGCGCAAGGGCGGTCGCAGCCCGCATAGCCGCCGCCCGGCGGACGCGCAGCCTCGTTAACGTCATGGCAAGGTAAATAAAACTTTCGCTCGATACCCGATTATACAAAGCAGTCGTAGCCCCATTGCAATCGATCGACCGACACTGGCGGCCCGACAAAATATACTTGGCGCAATTTATTTCTGTTGCTGAATTGTTTTCCGCTCGACTATCAAATCCTATGGCAACGCCAGCGCCTGGATTCTGATAAACGCCGCGTTCAGTACGATCTTTAGACCTCCGTTCACGCGCCTGCCGTTAGGTCATTCCTGTCGCGCCACAGCCGCGAATGCTGTGACCGATGGGGGACATATGAGCGATCTCGGCTTCGCCGCCTGCAGAGAGACGGCCACGGAATGGACTGAAACGGCGTGCGCGCGGGCCTCGGAGCGCGCAACGGCCGATCGCGCTGCTCACGCCTTGCGGCGCGAGGTTCGCTACAATCGCTTCCTCTTCTCGCTTCAGGCCGGCCTCATCGACCTGATCGCGATCTTCTCGGCCTTCACGGTCGCCGACTTCGGCTACAATCTCATCGTGCACGGAGCGTTTCGCTCGCCTTTCGACAACGCCCAGCTCGGCGTCATGGCGGCCGCGCTCTTCGTCGTCTTCAATGTTTCCCGCCACACCTACGCGATCGGCGACTATCTTGATCTGACCGGCCATGCCGAGCGCGTGTTCTCGCTCTGGAACTACGCCTTTCTCGCCGCCGCGACGGCCGGCTTCATGCTGCGCGCCATCGGCGATTCCTCGCGCGGCGCCTTCATCGTGTTCTACTTCGTCGGCCTCGGCCTGCTGTACGCCAGCCGCGCCGCACTCGTCGTCCTGACAAAGCGGCATGCCGACGCCGGCAATATGCTCACCGCCCGCGTCATGATCATCGGCCACAATACCGACGTCGACGATTTCCTCAGTCGTCACACGCTCGCCAAGCGCGGCATGCAGGTCGTCGCGATATGTGCGATCGGCCAGGACGCGCGGCCGGTCGAGGCGGAGCTCGCCGAAAGCGTCGAAATGGCGCGGCGCCTGATGCCGGACGACATCATCCTCGTCGTTCCGATCGCACGGTCCGCGCTGCTCGAACGCTGCCTTACCGCTTTCATGCGCGTGCCGGCGGCGATCCATCTGCATCTCGACCGCGACAGTCCGCTGCATCGCTTCTCCGGGCCGCAATTCTCCAGCGACGCCGCCATCTCCTCGTTCCGGCTGCCGGGCGATTCCATGAGCGCGATTGGCGCCGCCGCGAAACGGGCCTGCGATATCGTGTTCTCGCTGACCGCCCTCGTCCTGCTCGCGCCGCTTCTCGCGCTCGTGGCCCTGGCCATCAAGCTCGACAGCCCCGGTCGGGTCCTCTACCTGCAGGCGCGCCACGGCTTCAACAAGGAGCAGTTCCGCATTTTCAAGTTCCGCTCGATGACCGCGGCGGAGGAAGACGCCACGGTCAGGCAGGCGGTCGCCAACGATCCGCGCGTGACTCGCGTCGGCCGCTGGCTGCGACGCTTCAACATCGACGAGCTGCCGCAATTGCTCAACGTGCTGCGCGGAGAAATGTCGCTCGTCGGCCCCCGGCCGCACGCGCTCGTGCACGACATGGCGTTCGAGGCCGAGATCGCGCTCTATGCGCGCCGGCACAACGTGAAGCCCGGGATCACCGGCTGGGCGCAGGTCAACGGGTTGCGCGGAGAAACCGACACGCCGGACAAGATCTGGCGGCGCGTCCACTACGACCTGCACTACATCGACAATTGGTCGCTGGTCTTCGACATCTGGATCATGTGCCTGACGCTATTCTCGCGGAAGGCCTATTCTAATGCGCGCTGAGCGCGGCGCCTCGCGACACCGCGGCGCTTGCGCCGCCGCCGGCGCCGACTTCCATCCCAGCCGCGCGGTTCCGGAACGTCGCGCGCCGAGGCGGCCGGCCGAACCTTTACGTAGACATAACCATGTCCGCGAGTTCCACAATTTTATTAAATGTTGCGTGGGACGCCGCGCCGTAACGTCACATGGAACAATCGAGCCGCACGTACATCCATGACCTATTATTCGAGGATCGACCCGCCCGGCTGGGCCCAGAACGGCGGACCGTGGGGGCCGGCCGTGGGTCAATTCTTCGACCTCGTCCGCAGTCGCCCGTGGGTTCTTCTGGCCTGCGCCATCGCGGGCGCGGCGGTGGGCGTCGTCGGCAAATACGCGCTGCCGACGAAATACGAGTCCAGCACGCAGCTGCTCTTCGATCCTCGCGGCTTCAAGCTGTTCAGCAACGATCTCACGATCGGCAACTACGACGCCAACGCCGCGATCAATTTCGTCGAAAGCCAGATGGGCGTCCTGCAGTCCGAACGGGTTCTGTCGCGCCTGGCGCAGACGGCCTGTTTCGAAGCCGGCAAGGCGGATCCCGGGACATACGGCCTCGAGGGCAAATGCCCCAAGACCGACGCCCGGGGCGACTGGGACGCGACGCTCGACCTGCTGCGCCGTTCGCTGTCGGTGAAGCGCGCCGAGCGCAGCTTCGTCGTCGACGTCACGATGAGCGGCCCGTCGCCGGAAATCGCCGCACGGCGCGCCAGCGGCGTCGTCGCCGCCTATCTCGAGGAGGACGCGGCCACGCGCAACGACGCCGCCGCGCGCCTGACCGCAGATCTGTCCGGCCGCCTGGAAACCCTGCGCGGCGCGCTGGCGCAGTCCGAGGCCAAGGCGGAGCGCTATCGCCGCGACAAGAACCTCATTCGCGTCGGCGACCGGCTGCTGGTCGAACAGCAGCTGTCGGCCGCGACGACCGCGCTCAACGATTCCCAGATCAAGTTCGATCGCGCCAGCGCCCGGCAGAAGCAGATCGAGGCGGCCGCCCAGAGTCCGAATGCGCTCGGCGCGCTCGGCGCCGACGCCGATACGCGCGCCCTGTCGCAACTGCTCGACCAGCGCAACAAGGCTCTGGTGGAGATCGCGCCGCTCGCGGCCCGCGTCGGCGCCCGTCATCCCTTGCTGGTCTCGGCCCGCTCGGGGCTGACGCAGATCGACCGCGCGATCTCTGCTGAAATGCGGGCGATCCGCTTCGCCGCCCGCGCCGATCTCGCCCGCGCGCGCGGCGAGCAGCAGATTCTCGCCAACACCGTCGCGAGCCTGTCCGCGAAGGTCACGCAGGCGCGCCAGTCGGAAATCGAACTGCGCGAAATCGCGCAGGAGGTCGACGCCAATCGCAAGCTGCTCGAATCCTTCGAGACGCGATCGCGCGAGGCGAAGGAATTCGGCCGCATCGACACCGGCAACCTGCGAATCGTCTCCATGGCGCGCGCGCCGGAACGCCAGCGCCTCGGGCCAAAAATGGCGATCTTCGGCGGGCTCGGCATGTTCGTCGGCATGTTGTTCGGCTTCGCGCTGCTCGCCGGCGCGGCCTTCATCGGTTTCTTGCGCGCGGGCGGCTCGCATGCGCGACCGGCGCTCCAGCCCTTGCCGCAATTCCACATGCCGATCGAAGTGCCCGTCCGCTACCATTTCGGCTGACCTGATCGACACATGACGTCTCCCGGCCGCAGCGCCTCGAAATCCCGCATCGTGAGCTGGCTCGGCTGGGCCGGCCTCGACGCCGTTTCGCGGCTGGCGCTGATGACGGGCAGCACGATCGTGTTCTCGCGCCTGCTCGAGCCGCGCGACTTCGGCGTAACGGCGCTGGTGCTGACGATCGTGACGGTGGCGGCCATCTTCGTCGGCGCGCCCTTCGAGGAAGCCTTGACGCAGCGCCGTTATCTGCGCGCCGCGCATCTGCGCGCGGCTCTGGGCGCCTCCTGGCTCATCGGCCTCGTCATCCTCGTCCTGTCGGTCGTCGCCGGCCATGCCCTGGCGAACCTCTACGGCGAGCCGGAGATCGCGGCGCTGCTGCCGGTCGCCATGTCGTCGATCTTCTTCAGCGGCCATTCGGACATCATGACCGCGCTCGCGCGACGCCTGCGGCGCTTCAACGAAGTCGCCTACGCCACGATGCTCGGCCACGTCATCGGCATCGGCCTCGCCTTGTGCCTGGCGGTCATGGGCTACGGCCTGTGGGCGCTCGTGGGACAGCGCCTTCTCGTCGTCGTCGCGCGCGCGCTGATCCTTCAGGGGCGCATCGGCTTTCTCATCACGCCCACTTGGTCGTCCGCCCATATCGGCGATCTCGGACGCTTCGCGGGCATGTCCTTCCTGTCGCGGCTGACGGATA
The DNA here is from genome assembly GCA_039808645.1 of Rhodoblastus sp. GTDB lineage: Bacteria > Pseudomonadota > Alphaproteobacteria > Rhizobiales > Beijerinckiaceae > JAJXWB01. Next base: position 4,811 of record JBDHTL010000003.1, read on the forward strand.
CGCTCACCTATCTCGCGTTCAACAATCTCGTGCAGATCTTCTACGGCACGGCCATGCTCGGGCAGGTCAACATGGCCATGCGCCTGATCGAGCCGGTGCGCGGCGCGATCACAGCGACCGGCCACAACCTCGCCTTCACGTTCTTCGCGCGCGCAGGACGCGATCTGTCCGACCTGCGGAAGCTCGGTCGCGAAATCGTGTCGCAATCCGCGCTGCTGACCACGCCGGTCTTCATCGGCATCGCTGCGGTGGCGCCGGAGCTGCTGCCGGTCGTGGCGGGCCCCGGCTGGGACGACGCCGTCCTGATCGCCGTCTGCCTTTCGATCGCCAGCGCGATCGCCGTGCCGGCGGGCCTGTTCTTCACCGCATTTTCGGCGCAGGCGAGACCCGAGTACAGCCTCTATTCGCTGATCGTCGGATTTGTCGCGATCGTCCTGGTCCTCACGGGTTTCGCATGGCTCGGCCCGATCAGCGTCGGGCTGTCGCGCATCGCCGGGGACTCGATCCGCGCCATCTTCGCGGTCGGCCTGCCCCTCAGGAGCTTCGAATGGCCGCGTCGCGAACGGTTCGCGACGCTCGCGCCGGCCTGGCTGCTGGCGGCCGTGATGGGCGTCGCCGTCGCCGCGCTGCATCGCGCGATCGCCGCACAGCCTCCGGCGATCCAGCTCGTGATCCTGATACCGGCCGGCGTTGCGATCTATCTCGGGCTCCTCGCCCTTTTCGCGCGGCGGCAGGCGGCGTTTCTTCTCTCGCACCTGCCGTTTGCGCGCCTGACTTCGGAACGGCCCGCCACACGATGACAGTCGCCAGACCAGAGATTCTCGTCACCGGCGGGCGCGGTTTCATCGGCGCCGCCCTCGTCGATGCGCTGGCCGGCGCCGGCTTTTCGCCGAAGGCCGGCGTTCGCGGGCCGGCGTCGCCGCACCTCGTCGCCTGCGATCTCGACGATCCGGCGCAAGTCGGCAGCGCAGCCTCGGGCGCGGCGCTCGTCGTACACGCCGCGTACGGCGATCTCGCCGCAATGGCGCGTCAATGCGCCAACCTGCTCGACGCGATGCGCGACGCGCGCGTCGGCAGCCTCGTCTATTTCAGCTCGGTCGCCGTCTACGGCGCGCGCGAGGGCGCCGTCGTCGAAAGTGACGGCCCGGTCGGTCCGCTCGACGCCTATGCGTCGGGCAAGGTCGCCTGCGAGCGCCTGGTCCGCGCCTGGGCCGAGGACTCCGCTCATCCCGAACGTCGCGCCGTCATCCTGCGACCGGGCATCGTCTACGGGGCGGGCAGCCGCTACTGGATCGAACGGCTCGCACAGCGCATCCGCGCGGGCGTGTGGGGCGATTTCGGCGCCGCGGGCGACGGCGTCGCCGCGCTTATCCACATCGACGATCTCGCCGACCTCGTCACGCGCGCGGTCGCGCGCCTGACCGGCGAAAGACGCGACGCGCTGCCGCGCTCCGCGACGCTGAACGCCGTCGGGCCGGAAACGCCGCGCTGGAACGCCTATTTCGCGGCGCTCGCAGCAGCGCTCGGCGCTCCCGCCCTGCCCTCCCTCGACGCCGCGACGCTCGCCCGCCGCGCGCCGGTCGCGCTCGCCGCCAAGGTCTGGCGGCGCGTCGGATTGCCGGGCTTCGAGAAGCAGGCGCTCATTCCCACCGGCGGCGAAATCGGCCTGTACGCGCGCAAGGCGAATTACGACACGCGCGCGGCGATGGATATTCTCGGGTTTCGACCGGCCGTGTCGATGGCGGAGGGCCTGAAACGCTCGCTGCCTCAGGCGAACAGGTAGCGGCGGGCGGACAACGCGGGCAGAACGATCCGGATCGCGCCGTCGATTTCGCGCGGGGCCTCCTCGCGCGCTCCGAAGCCCGGGCGCGCGGCGTCGAAACCGAGCGTCTGGCGGAAGGCGCGGCGCGGCATTGTCGCTGCGGCGATGTCGACGCCGATCTCGCGTCGCGTGCGATTGATCAGGACGAGCCGCAGCGCGACGCCGTCGTCCGCCATATAGGCGGAAAGCCGGTCGTGCGCGCGGTGGTCGGGCGCTGTGGCGCGGCCGCCGAAGTCGCCGCCGCATGCGTCGGTCGCGCGATACAGCCGGTAGGAGTCCGACAGGAGATTGTCGAGGCTGCCCCAATGCGTCGCCAGATAGACTCCGCTCGTCGCGTAGCGCCCCAGCGCGTCCGCGAGCGCAAGGGCCGCCGGCGCGCGCTTGCCGAGCCCGTAGTTGAATTCGGTGACGGCAAGCCTCGTGCCAGGAAACGACCGGGCGATGATACGTTGCAGGCTCGGTAGAACGGGAAGGCGCAGCGCATGTTCATCGCCGCCGCGCAACGCGCGCGGCACCCAGGATTCCTCGACGAAGCCCTCTTCGGTCAGCGTGCGCGGCGCGTCCAGGCGCACGTCGTCCAATTCCGCGGAATCCGTGCGAAACAATTGGCCCCTGTTCGAGAACGGGTACCAATGCACATCGAGCGCGTCGAGCAAACGTCGGCCATGCTGCTCGGACGCCCTGCGGAACGCTTCGAGATACAAGGCCAGAAAATTTCCGTAGCGCGCATGCGCCGACCAGTCCGGCGCATTCTGGAAATTGACCATTTCCGTCGCGCCCCAGCTCGAGGGGCCGAACACGAGAGCCGTCGGATCGACCGTCTTTATGGCGCGCGCCGCGACTATCGAGCGCGCGATGAAATCGTCGATCGTCACACGGCTCGGGGCGACGCGCGGATGGTTCTGCGTCCACAATCCCGGCTCGTTGTCGAGCGCGTAGGCGAAAACGCCGCGCGACGAATCGGCGGCGCCGTATTTGTCCGCGAGACGCGCGACAAGCTGCGGCAGATCGCAGACGGACCGGTCGATCGGGTCGCGCGCGCCGGCGCCCGTCGTCCAGCGCGTGGGAACGAAGCGCCGCGAAGGCGCGGTCTCGGCGGCCGGCACCACGCCCTGCATGTCGGCCGCGACATAGGGCGAAAGCGGCAGCGTCACGAGGCTGCGCGCTCCCATGTCGAGCGAGGCGTCGTGCATGGCCTCGATCACGGCGGCAGGCCGTGCGCGCACGTCCTTCGGGATGCGCAACGCTTCGAGCAGGAAATCACCGTTAGCCTGATTGCGATTCTTGCCGGCGTTGCAGGCGTTGTTGACCCAATTGTAGGTGGTCGTCAGATCGCCGCCGAAACGCCGCGCCGTCACGCCGGCGATTCGATCGAGGCTCGCGGACGGGGCGCCGCCGTCCATCACGCCGATTTCGTTCGATCCGAAGACGAGCCGGCTGATGGGCGCGCCGGACGCGTCGGCGCGCAGGCGCAGCGGGATCGCGGTTTCGTCCGCGAACGATGCTTGCGAGGAGACGCCGGCGGCCGCCGCGAGTCCGCCCGCCAGGAACTGACGACGGGTCGGCGGTGTCGGGGACATCAGGAGATGAGACCCGAACCGTAGAGCGTGGGACGGAAACGCGACGTCCACAGAACCTTGCCGAGACCGCCATAGGCGGCCGCGTAGGCGCGCTGCGCGCGAGACCTGTCGAACGGACGGAACAGGACGGCGAGCGCGCCGCCGACGACGAACTGCACGAGGCCGACGACCATCCAGAAGGCGATGCGCAGCCCCCTGCCCGGCTCGGCCATGTCCTGGACGAAGACACGGATCTGCCCGCTCAGGAACTTGCGCTTGCAGACATAGGCCCAGTCGAGCCGGCGCGGCGGCACCCATTCGACCACGCCCGCGCGCGCCGCCCAGGCGAACCTGAATCCTTTCATCGCGAGCCGCTCGAGCAGCAGCGAGTCCTCTCCGCCGATCTCGTTGAGGCTCTCCTCGAACGGCGCGCCGTCGGCAAGGCACAGCGCGCGTTCGAACATCGAATTGTTGGTGCCGAGATAGGCGGACAGATCCGTGATGTCGTCGCCGTCCGGACCCTCGATCGCGCGCGAGAAATAGGGCGCAAAGCCGCCGATCTCGCCGGCCTCGTCCGCCCGCGCCTCGACCGGGCCGAACACCGCCTGCGCGCCGGTCCGGCGCGCCACGTCGAGCATTTCCGCGATCCAGTCGAAACGCGCTTCCTCGTCGTCGTCGAGAAACGCGATCCAGCGGCCCTGGGCCGCGCGCACGCCGGCGTTGCGCGCCGTGGCCACGCCGGGCTCGGGCTCGGCGAGATAGTGGATCGACCAACCGTCGGCGCCGAAGGCGTCGACGGTCGCACGCGCGCTGCCGTCTTTCGAATTGTCGACGACGACGATCTCGATGGACGTCTCGCCGGGAACGATCTGCCGGCGGACGCTGGCAAGAGCGCGCTGGAGACTCGTCTGCCGGTTCAACGTCGGAATGACGATCGAAACGGTCTCCATGCGGAACTCCGGCACGCCGCCCGCGACGGGAAGGAGATCGTCGCGCGCAAGGGAATGTTGACGTTTGTGCCGCAAAGGTAGGGGCCAACCGTAACCATTCCCCTAAGGCGATCGGGACGATCCGCCTCATCGTCGACATCCCATCCGGCCGGGCATGAGCTCCACCGACGCGCTGACCCTCCACTACCGAATGGCGCCGGCGCGCCCCGCCGCATCGCGGCCGCTGGAGCGCGCGACGAGCGTGCTGTTCATCGGCTTTCTGCTTCTGACCTTCATCGGCACGCATCCGCTGCAGGTCGGTTCGGTGGATCAGCGCGCCGACGGCTCGATCCTCGACCGCGTGGTCGTCTTTTCCCTGTTCGGGCTCGCGCTGTCCGTCGTCTGGATGGCGCGCGACGTGGCGTTGCGAACGCTTCGCCGCAATGCCGGGCTCGTTCTCATCGTCGGCTTCTGTATCGCCAGCATCGCCTGGTCGAACTTTCCCGCGCTCACGCTGCGCCGAAGCGTCCTGTTCTTCCTGCTGACCGCCATCTCCTTCGCCATCGCCGCCGGGGCGACCGACCTGCGCCGCCTGCACACGCAACTCTTCGCGACGCTCGCGGTCGTCGTCTTCGTCAACATTCTGGCGACCGTCGCGCTGCCGGGCATGGCGATCACGCCCATCGGCGTGAAGGGCGTCTACACCCAGAAGAACGTCGCCGGCATCGTCGCGCTCATCACGCTGGTGACCGGCGCGACATGGCTCGTCGGCGCCGGCAGGCGACGCGTCGTCATCGGCCTGCTCGTCATGGCGGCGACCTTCGGGTTTCTGATCGTGACGAAATCGCGCACCTCGCTGAACCTCGCCGTCCTCGGCGTCGGAGCGGTCGCCTTCGTCGCGCTGGCCGAAAGGTTCGGCGCGGCCTTCCTCATGGCGGCCGGCTTCGTCGGCGCGCTGGTACTTGCGGCCGCGCTCGTCTGGCTCGGCCTCCACGACTTCGACGTCCCTACGGCGGTCGCCGCGGTGATCGGCGACACGTCCTATTCCGGGCGCGAGGAGTTGTGGGCCTTCGCCCGACGCGACGCCGAGAAGCGCTTCTGGCTCGGCTACGGCTACGGCGCCTATTGGGACGTCGGCCTCGCGAACGATCCCCTGCTGCGCGCGGAGGCCGGCACCTGGATCGCGTCCGTCGACACCGGCGTCATCAACCAGGCGCACCACGGCTATCTCGAACTCTGGTTGCATATCGGCCTGCCGATGACGATCTTCGCGGCGCTGTTCGTCGTCCAGCGGGCGCTCGTCGGCGGCTTCCGCGCGCTGTTCGGCGCCGGCTCCCGGGAATCGCGGATCTTTCTCGGCGCCCTCGCCACGCTCCTGTGCATCTTCCTGCTGCACAATCTCACGGAGGCGTCGCTCTTCATGCGTGGCGAAATCTTCAGCAATTTCGCGGTCTTCGCGATGCTTCTGCTGTCGCGCGCGCGCGATCTCGGGCAGCCGGGTTCCGGGGGGCTGGCATGACAGACGCGCCCGAAACCGCAGCGCCGACGCTTTCGCTGGTCATCTGCACGTTCCATCGCGAAGACTTGCTCCGCAAGGCGCTGGCGAGCGCCCTCGCGCAACAGGCGCCCGCGGGTTTCGGATTCGAGATCGTCGTGGTCGACAATTCCGACGAATCGTCCGCGCGCGAGGTCGTCAATTCCTTCGCGCCGCCGCGGCCCTTTCCGCTCCGCTTCGTCGAAGCGCATCCGCCGAACATCTCGGTCGCGCGCAACGCGGGCGTGGCCGCGAGCGCCGGAGACGCCATCGCGTTTCTCGACGACGACCAGGAACTGGCTCCCGGATGGCTCGGCGCGGTGGCGCATGCGCTGCGCGCCTACCCGCAAGACGCGTTTTTCGGCGCGGTCGATCCCGTCTTCGAAGCGCCTGAAAGCGCGGGCGGCATGGCGCGCAGTCTCTTCACGCGCCGGCGCGACGCGCCCGGCGGCGCCGACCTCGTCGCCTTCGGTCCCGCCAAGACCCGCGACATCGTTCTGTCCACCGCCAATTCGGCGTTCCGGCGCGCCGCCCTGCCGCGCGACGGGCGCCTGTTCGATCCGGCCTTCGGCAATGGCGGCGGCGAGGACTACGATCTGATCTGCCGGATGCAGCGCGACGGCCGCCGCTTCGGCTGGCTGCCGGAGGCGGCGGCGCGCGAATTCGTCCCGGCCTCGCGCTGCGAAGCGGCCTATCTGCGCCGCAGGTTCTTCGCCGGCGGGCAGGCTTACGCCGCCGCTGTCGCCAATGCGAGCGCCCATCCGCGCCTCACGCGCTGGTCGATCCGCGCCAAGGCGATCGCGCAACTCGTCCTGATCGCCGCGCGAACGCCGTTGGCGATGGCGCGCGGCGGTCATGCGCTCCCCGATCATCTGCACGTGCTCGCCGGCGCGCTCGGCAAGATGTCGTTCGCAGACATCAGGCCGATCTACCGCGAAACTCCGCTTACGCCCGCGCGCTGAGATCTGCGGCCGCTTAACCGCGCCTTTACCGCCCTTCTTTACCTTAGGTCACTAGCATCGTTGCGTCGTGTGTCTGGAGTACGCGCATGAGTCTGTCGGGCGTTTCCGACGTGTCGGGCCATCCTGAAGCCTCCGAGCTTCGCGTCAACATGGTCAACATGCGCCGCGCGCTCGACGCGATCATCGGCAGCGCGCTCGCCCGAAAAGGGTTCACGTTCTTCACGGTCAACCTCGATCACATGGTCAAGCTCGGCAAGAGCGGGCCGTTTCGAGACGCCTATGCGCGCGCGGACTACATCACCGCCGACGGCTGGCCGATCGTCTGGCTTGCGCGCGGGCCGGACCGGCGCAAGACGCCGCGTCCCGGTTCTGTCGATCGCCGCCAGGCGCCCAGTCTCGAGCGCACGACCGGCGCCGACCTGCTCGAACCCATGTGCCGCGAGGCGGCCAGGCACGGCTTGCCGCTCTATTTCATCGGGCCGAGCCCGGCCTCGCAGGAAGCGGGCCTGCGCATCCTCGCCGATCGCTATCCCGGCCTCTCGATCGGGGGAGCGGAGACGCCGCAGCTTCCGGCCGAAATCGACGCAGCGACAGTCGACGCGCTCTCGGAGCGTCTCGCGCAATCCGGCGCGCGCGTCTGCGTGGTCTCGCTCGGCGCGCCGAAGCAGGAGATCCTGGCCGACGCGCTGCATCGCCGTTGCCCGGATGTCGGATTTCTCTGCGTCGGCGCCGCGCTCGACTTCATCTCCGGCCATTCGGTTCGCGCGCCGGTCTGGGTGCGACGGATCGGCATGGAATGGTTCTGGCGGATGGTCGGCGATCCCAGGCGATTGGCGGCCCGTTACGTCGGCTGCGGATTCACGCTTCTCAAGCTGTCGCTTCCCTCCGTGTTCAAACACGAACCGAAACTTCGCGTCGTCGATACCGATTGATTCAGAACCCTGCCTGCCGCCGGGGTTCCCCGCCGTGGGACGGAGCCGGTGGCGATCGAGGCGATTGTCATGAAAAAAGCGTCCGTCCGATTATTCGTCTCCGCCGCTCTCGCGCCGCTCTGCTTCGCGCTCGCGGGCTGCGACACGCTGTCGGACCACGTTAAGCCCGCCTCCAGCGCCGCAACGAACTCTATCGCCGCGCCGCGCACGCAGGCCGGCGACAAGATCAAGCTCGTCGTCTACGGCGAGGACAAGATGTCGGGCGATTACGAGATCGACGCCAACGGCCTGATCCATCCGCCGCTGCTCGGCGCGGTGCGCGCTGCCGGCATGACCAAGAAGGAAATTGAAAGAACGATCGCGGAAAGGCTGCGATCGAGCCAGATCCTGCGCGACCCGGTCGTCACCGTCGACGTCGCCTCCTCGCGGCCGATCTACGTGATGGGCGAAGTCGAAAAGCCGGGCGAATACACCTATCGCAACGGGCTCAACGTGCTGAGCGCGGTCGCGGTCGCGGGCGGATTCACCTATCGCGCCAGCAAATCCACCGTCCTTGTCAAACGCGCCGGCGAGAAAGGGCTGACGGAATATCGACTGTCGCCCGACATACCGGTCCATCCCGGCGACCTCGTCAGTGTGCCAGAACGCTATTTCTGAGATGCGCGCGCAATCAAGGCTGGTTCTCGCGCGCGTCTGCGCGGCGGCGACGGTTCTCGTCGCGCCTGCGGCCACGTTCGCGCAGAGCGCGCCGGAAAAGACGAGCGTTTCGGAGGACGCGATCGCCCTGCTCGCGCCCGTCCAGCATCGCGCCAGCAACCCGCTGCTTCGTCCCGGCCGCGAATATCGCGGCGTGCCGGTCGAGAGCTGGATGCTCTATCCCTCGATCATCGCGGGCGCGACCTTCGACGACAATCTCGTGTGGTCGCGGACGAACAGGATCGCGGCCGTCGGCTTTCGCCTGGCGCCGGAAATCGTCGCGGTCCGCGACGTCGGCGCCTCCAGGACGACGCTCTACGGCGCGGTCGATGCGCGTTTCTATCCGAGCGTCGGGCGGGCGGACACTGTGTCCGCGCGCGCCGGCGTCGAACAGATCTGGTCCCCCACGCACGATCTCACCTTCAAGGGCAAGCTCGAGTACGAACGCAGCGCGCTGGCGATCAGTTCGAACGTCGTCGTCAACAATTCGGTGCTCTCCACCGTCGCCTCGCCTCTCGTCGACGACAGGATCAAGGGCGCGGTCGCCGTGCAGAAGACGTTCGGGCGCATGTTCGCGGGCCTGTCGCTGGATGCGGCCGCGACCGGCTATCACGCCTTCGAGACGTCGACGGGCTGGGCCTCGCAGAGCTATCGCGACAGCCGCGTCGAGACCGCGACGGTGCGCATCGGCGGCTGGGTGACGCCGACGATCTACGCGTTCGGCGAGGCCAGCGGCAATGCGCGCGACTATACGAACGCGCCCTACGCATCGAAAGGCTATCGCGCCGTCGCCGGCCTCGGCTCCGACAGGATCAGCCTGTTCCGCGGCGAAATCTACGCGGGCTTCCAGCAGCAATTCTACCAGAACTACGCGATCGGGACGGGATCGAGCCCTGTGGTCGGCGGGCAGCTGCACTGGTATCCGACGCGCTGGATCACCGTGCGCCTGGGGCTCGACCAGACATTTACGGAATCCAACCTGCCGACCGCCGCCAATCCCGGCGGCTATCCGAGCAAGGTCACGGCCTTGCGCCTCAGCACGGTCTTCAAGCCATTGAAGGATTTCACCGCGACCTGGCGGGCGAGCTACGAGCGCTCGACCTATCTGGCGAGCACGCGGCGCGACGACGGCTGGCGCACCGGGCTCGAGGCCAGCTACCAGATGACCAGCAATATCGAGATCCTCGGCGCCTACGAATTCTCGAAGGTCTTCTCCACCGATCCGTACGGCGGCTACACGCGCAATTCCGTTTCGCTCGGCATGAAGTACCGCTACTAGATCGGCCTGCCTTCGATCGGAGTCGCTCGGACGCAGCGCGCTCTAGGCGGCGCGCCGCGCCAAGGCGCCCACGGACCGGCGCACGAATTTCATCAGGCGCTGCTTGCCGCGCAGGCCGAGGACGGATGCGAGCAGCTCGTGCGTGCGCGTGCCCGGCTGTCCCTCGAGGCCCAGCGCTCTCGCCATCCTTTCGGCGTCGCGGCCGATCGCGTCGACCTCGCCTTCGTAGGCGAGCCGGGCAAGACCGTAATAGGCCTTCGCCAGTTCCAGCTCCGGAGCGTGACGCATGTTCGGCAGGTCGGCGCGCACACGCTCGAGAACGGCGAGTTGCGAGGCCAATGTGTTCGGCGTGTTGCTGCGCGTGATACGCCGGGGATCGTCCGATTGCACGTAGACGCCGAGCCCGTGCGCGGACGTCGCGACGCGCGCGCCGAGCAGAAGGGCGCGATACATGAGATCGCCATCCTGGTTCTTGGCGAGATACTCGTCCCATCCGCCGATCTTGCGCACGAAGTCGGAGCGCCAGATCACCGCGCAGGGCGGCGTATAGTCTCCTGAAAGCCACTTGCCGACGATCTCGTCCCGGTCCAGAGCGCCGTAGCGGCCGTGCGGATAGGCCACTTCGCGCGATCCGTCCGGGCGCTCGAAGCAGAACGGCGACAGGACCACGTCGGCGTCCTCCGTGCGCGCCGTACGGCTGCCGAGTTCGAGCAGCGGCCCTTCGACATAATCGTCGGCGTCCATGAACATGACATAGTCGGTGTCGGTGAGCGCGAGCCCCTCGTTGCGGCACACCGGCGCGCCGCTGCGCTCGTCGAGCGTCAGGATGCGGATCTCGTCGGAAGCGTCGCGGGCGATCTTTTCGGCCGCTTCGTCCGGGCCGTCGAAGACGACGACGATGTCGTACGGATCCACGTGGGGCAGGCAGGAGTTGATCGTGCGCGCCAGAGTATCGACGGAATTGTAGGCCGGAATGACAACGCCGATGCTCACGCTCGCCTCCTGCTCGATCGTCGCGTCCGGCGTCTCCCCATCAGACGCCGCGACCGCCGACATCGACTGCGGGCCAAGGCAAACACACCCCGTCTAAGCGTCTCTTCGGAAAAGCGTTCAAATTTTCGACAAATGCCGCGTTTCCCGGCGCCCGGGCGCGGCCGTTCATCGAACGGCAACGCTATCGAGGTTAATTCTCTCGCGAGCGCCGCCCCGAACGCCGCGACGAAACGGCATATGACTTCATCTTCGAGCACCGGAATCGCCATTGTCGGCTGCGGCTATGTCGCGGATTCCTATCGACATACGCTGCCCCTGCACGCCGGGCGGCTGAACCTCGGGGGGGTATGGGACCGCGACCCCGAACGCCTCGCCGCCTACCGCGCATGCTGGGGCGACAGGACCTATTCAAGCCTCGACGAAGCGCTCGGCGACAAAACGGTCCAAATCGTCGTCAACCTTACCGATCCGGAAAGCCACGCCGACGTGACGACGGCGGCGATCGCCGCGGGCAAGCACGTCTACACCGAGAAGCCCCTGGCGATGACGACGGCGCAGGCGATCGACCTGCGCGACCGCGCGCGCGCCGCCAACGTCCGCATCGGCGCCGCGCCCTGCAATCTCCTCGGCGAAGCCGCGCAGACGCTTTGGAAGGCGGTCCGCGACGGACGGATCGGCAGACCCGTGCTCGCCTATGCCGAACTCGACGACGGCATGGTGCATCGCGCGAACTACCGGACGTGGGTGAGCCGCTCCGGCCGCGTCTGGCCGGCGCGCGGCGAATTCGAGACCGGCTGCACGTTCGAGCACGCGGGATATGCGCTGACCGTGCTCGCCGGCATGTTCGGTCCGGTGCGGCGCGTGACCTCGTTCGCCGCGCTGCTGATCGCCGACAAGAAGACCGAGCCGCCCCTGCCCCACCTTGCGCCAGACTTTTCCGTCGGCATGCTGGAATTCGACAACGGCGTGGTTGCGCGTCTTACCAATTCCATCGTCGCGCCCTACGAGCATCGCTTCCGCGTCGTCGGCGAGAACGGGGCGCTCGATATCAGGGAGCCCTGGGACTACGCCTGCCCGGTCATTCTCCGGCGTCCCGCGGAGGGCCGCCTGTCGCGCATTCTGGAGCGGCGTTTCGGCGGTTTCGGCGGAAGCCGCGTGCCGCATGTACGGGCGACGCCGTTTCGCGGCGGGCGCGGCAAGCCCACGATGGATTTTTCACGCGGCATAGCGGAACTCGCCGCGGCGATCCGCGAGAACCGCCGCAGCCGGCTCGACGAGGATTTCGCGGTGCACGTCACCGAGGTGACGGAAGTCCTGCAATATCCCGAGCGGTTCGCGCGGCCGCATGTCGTCACTTCGAGCTTCGAGCCGATCGCGCCGATGGACTGGGCGCGATGACCGGGAGCGCGCTGTCGGCCAGCCTCGTCACCTGCTCGTTTCGCGGCGATCTCGACGTCTGCCGTCTTCTCTGCGAGACGATCGACCGGTTCACCCCGGCGGACATGACGCACTGGCTCTACGTGCCCAAGGCCGACGCCCCGCTTTTCGCCGACCTCGCTTCGCGCCGGCGCCGGATCGCGACGCAGGAATCGCTGTTGCCGCGGTGGTTCGTCAAGGCGCCGATGCCCGGGCCCGCATGGCGCGCGCGGCTCGGCCTGCCGCGCCGCAATGTCTACGTCACGCCGTTCAGCATGCCGGTGCGCGGCTGGATCGCGCAGCAGATCATGAAGATCGCGGCCGCCACGAATGCGGACACGGAAATCATCGTTCATGTCGACAGCGACAACGCCTTCATCCGTCCGCTGCGGATCGAGGACCTGACGCGCGACGGGCATGTGCGGATCTATCGGCATCCCGACATGATCGCACGCGCCTCGCATCGCCTGTGGCACGAGGCGGCGGGCCGCCTGCTCGGGCTGGGACCGACCGACTTCCACGGCGCGGAATATATCGACCAACTCGTCGTGTGGCGGCGCTCGGTCGCGCGGAAACTGACGGAGCGTCTCGCGGACGTCGCGGGAAGGGACTGGCGCGTTGCGCTGGCCCGCGCGCCGCATTTCGCCGAATACATTCTCTATGGCGTATTCGCGGATCGCGTGCTCGGCCTCGACAAGGCCGGGCTTTTTGCGACCGAACAGACGCTTTGCCTGTCGCGCTGGACGGAAGGCTTCGACAGCGCGGACGACGAGGCCGCCTTCATCGACGCGATCGAGCCGCATCACACCGCCTGCCTCGTGCAGTCGACCATCGCCATGCCGATCACGGCGCGGCGCGCGCTGTTCGAGCGCGCCTGCGCCTTTGCGGCGAAGCAGGATGAGGCGGCTGTCGCCCGCGACTGAGGCGCCTGCTCAGGCCCAGTGGGCCGACATTCCCGACAGAAGGCCGGCGCCGGCGACGAATTTGGCGAAGACATAGGCCGCATCGCCATAGAACAGAGCGAGAAAAACAGGCCGCGTCCAGTAGCGCTTGCGGCGGAACAGGACGTCGAACACGATCGTGTCAACGGCCACCGCCAGCAGGCAGACGCCGAGCAGGACGAGCGCCGGCACGACGCCAAGGTGGAAGCCCGCGAGCGCCACCAGCGCATACATGCCGAGGCCGCCGATTCCGGCGGGCACGCTGACGAAGGCCCAGAAGCGCGGCGGAGACCTGCGCGAGAGATTCTCGACCTGATGACACCAGGCCGTCAGCTCCTCGACGCTCAAGGCATAGACGAAGAACGCCAGGACCAGCGACATCGGCGGCAGCAACGGCGCCAGATCGGTCATTTCCAAGCGTCCCCGCGCCATGCCGGCGAAGTCCGGCCAATCCTTACGACAAGATGAATATCGAGACTTTCCTAACGAATCCTGCACGGGCGGCGATCAGCCCGCGCGCATGGCCGACCGCCGCCCCGCGCAATTGCGGAAGCCGCGCGCGGCGGCGTAAATTCAACGCCCACGGGAAAAGGCGGAGCGCATGGCGGCGAAGGTCGATATCGAGAAACTGGCGGCCTGGAAGGGACGGACGGAAACGGTCGAGGACGTCGTGACCGCCTACCCCGTCGCCGCACTTTCGGCGACGCTCGACCGCGACGACCCGAAGCCGAAGACCGGCGACATCCTGCCGGACCTCTGGCACTGGCTCTATTTCCTGCCGGTGCATCGCCAGTCCGAAATCGGGCCGGACGGCCATGCCAAACGCGGCGGCTTCCTGCCGCCGGTCGAACTGCCGCGCCGGATGTGGGCGGGCAGCCGCTTCGATTTTCGGACGCCGCTGCGCGTCGGCGACACGATCCGGCGCAGCTCGACCATCGTCGACGTGACCGCCAAATCCGGCGCGACCGGCCAACTCGTCTTCGTGCTCGTGCGGCACGAAATCGCCAGTTCGTCGGGCGGCGCGCTGACCGAGGAACACGACATCGTCTATCGCGACCTGCCCGCGCCGGGCGACCGGCCGCCGCCGCCGAAGCCCGCGCCCGACGGCGCGGCATGGTCGCGCGACATCCAGCCCGACGAGGTCCTGTTGTTTCGCTATTCGGCGCTGACCTTCAACGGCCACCGCATTCACTACGACCGCCGCTACGTGACGGAGGTCGAAGGATATCCGGGTCTGATCGTGCACGGGCCGTTGATCGCGACGCTGCTGGTCGATCTGGCGCGACGCAACGATCCGCGCGCGCTCCGCTCGTTCCGCTTTCGCGCCATGAGCCCCTTGTTCGACATCGCGCCCTTTTCCGTGCACGGCGCGCCGTCGTCCGACGGGAAGGTCGCGAAGCTTTGGGCGCGCAATGCGCAGGGCGGGCTCGCGATGGAAGCCGAAGTCGGCTTTGCCGACTGACCACATGACAATGATGGACGACACGATGACCGACCTGCACCCGCTCGATCAGGCGATCAAGCTCGAGCGCGATGGCAATATCCTGCGCGGCGCCACCAGTCCGGCCTACGCCAACATGGCCGGGCCGTTCGGCGGCGCGACCGCCGCCGTCCTGCTTAACGCCGTGATGAGCGACGAGCGTCGGCTTGCCGACCCGATCGCGCTCACCGTCAATTTCTGCGGCGCCATTGTCGATGGCGGGTTCGAGGTCGAGACGCGGCTGATCCGCGGCGGCAAGAATACGCAGCACTGGTCTGTCGAGCTTTCGCAGAACGGCGCGATTGCCGCCACCGCCAGCGTCGTCTGCGGCGTGCGGCGGCCGACGTGGACGCATCTGCCGACCGCCGCGCCCGAGGCGCCGACCTTCGCAGACGTTAAGCCGCCGGACATTCCGCGCCCCCTGCCCTGGATCCAGCGCTACGACATGCGCTTCATCGAGGGCGACCTCGGCAGGTTTCCGCGCAACGACGGCGTACTCCGGCCGGCGCGTTCGCTGATCTGGCTGCAGGATATTCCGGCGCGTCCGCTCGATTTCCTGTCGCTCGCGGCTCTCTCGGACACGTTTCTGGTGCGCATCATGCTGGTGCGCGGAACGTTCCAGCCGATGGCGACGGTGTCGATGACGACCTATTTTCATGTCGGCGGCGAGGAATTGTCGCGGATCGGCGCCGCGCCGGTGCTCGGCGACGCCAACGCCGACGTCTTCCACGACTGTTTCGCCGACCAGACCTGCGCCTTGTGGAGCGAGGACGGACGGTTGCTCGCCAACGGCGTGCAGGTTACCTGGTTCAAGGAATAGCGACATGGCCAGCGGCATGCGCCGAAACCTCGCCAATTACGGCGACGCGGATTTCTCGCTCTTTCTGCGCAAGGCCTTCATCAAGGCGCTGGGCTATACGGACGAAGCGCTGTCGCGCCCGATCGTCGGCATCGTCGACACGCATTCGGGCTACAACGCCTGCCACGCGAACGCGCCCGACCTGATCGCGGCGGCGAGCCGCGGCGTGATGCTCGCCGGCGGCATTCCCGTGCCATTCCCGGTCATCTCGATCCAGGAGAGTTTCGCCAATCCGACATCCATGTATCTGCGCAATCTCATGGCGATGGACACGGAGGAGATGATCCGCGCGCAGCCGATGGATTCCGTGATCCTGATCGGCGGTTGTGACAAGACGGTTCCAGCCCTGCTGATGGGCGCGGCGAGCGCCGATGTTCCGGCGATCATGCTGGTGACGGGACCGATGCTCGCGGGCTCGTTCCGCGGCGAGCGCATCGGCGCCTGCACCGACTGCCGCCGCTTCTGGGCGCGTTTTCGCGCGGGTGAAATTGATGACGCGACGATCGAGGCCGCCAACTCTGAACTCGCGCCGACCGTCGGCACATGCTCCGTCATGGGCACGGCCTCGACCATGGCGCTCGCGGTCGAAGCGCTCGGCATGATGCTGCCGGGCGCAGCCTCCGCGCCTGCCGTCTCGGCCGAACGGCGCCGGCTGGCCGAACAGACCGGCGCGCGCGCAGTCGAGATCGCCGCGCAGAAGACCAAGCCGTCGCAGATCATGACGCCCGACGCTTTCGTCAACGCGCTGCGCGTGGTGCTCGCGGCGGGCGGCTCGACCAACGCCATCATTCATCTCACCGCGATGGCGGGCCGCTTCGGCATCGGCGTCGATCTCGAGAAATTCGACGCGCTCGGACGCGAGACGCCGGTGCTCGTCGACATGAAGCCGACCGGCGCGCACTATCTCGAGGACCTGCACAAGGCCGGCGGTCTTTCGGCAATCTTGCGCGAGATCCGCGACCAGTTTGCGCTGGACTGCATGACGATTTCCGGCCGCACGCTCGGCGAGACGATCGACGCCGCGCCGTCGTGGCCGCAGGACGTCGTGCGCCCGCGCGCAAATCCGGTCCACAGCGGCGGCAGCATCGCGGTGTTGCGCGGCAATCTCGCGCCCGACGGCGCGATCATCAAGCAATCGGCGGCGACGCCCGCCCTGCTGCAGCACGAGGGGCGCGCGATCGTGTTCGACTCTCTCGCCGATCTCGCCGCGCGGCTCGACGATCCCGCGCTCGACGTGCGCGCCGACGACATTCTCGTGCTGCGCAACGCCGGCCCGAAAGGCGCGCCGGGCATGCCGGAGGCCGGCTACATACCTATCCCGAAGAAGCTCGCGGCCGCCGGCGTGAAGGACATGGTGCGGATTTCCGACGCGCGCATGAGCGGCACGGCGTTCGGCTCCATCGTGCTGCACATCGCGCCGGAATCGGCGGACGGCGGGCCGCTGGCGCTGGCGCGCAGCGGCGACCGCATCAGGCTCGATACGGCCGGGCGACGGATCGACCTGCTGGTGAGCGATGATGAGCTCGCGAAGCGCCGCGCGACGCTTCCGCCGCTGCCGGACGGCACGGGCAAGCGCGGCTACGAGAAGCTCTATTTCGAGACGGTGACGCAGGCGGGCCAGGGCTGCGATTTCGATTTCTGCATTCCGGAGATTACGCGGCGCGCTCCGTAATCCCGCCGGCATGCCAAGAATGAGTCGAACATGCCGGCCGGAGGCTGGCGACCCCGGCTACACGGCGGCGCGCTTGTCCACCCGCGCCAGCCGCGCCAGCAGATAATCCACTTCCCTGCGCGCCGTTGCGGTCAAACCAGCCCCCGGCTTCCGCTGCGCGTCGTGCGTCAGGATCCCGCGCTTCATCAGCACATATTTGCGCACGGCGAGGCCGGCGCCCAATTGCTGCTCGTAGCGCAGCAGCGGCAGATGCGCGTCGAAGAGATCGTGCGCGCGGTCGCGTTCGCCCGATTTCGACCATCGCACGACATCGATCAGCATTTCCGGGAAGGCGTAGCCGGTATTGGAGCCGTCGGCGCCGCGCTCCATCTCGAAATCCAGAAACAATCCACCATTGGCGGTCAGGATCGACAGGGGTTTCAGCGAGCCTTCCGACTGCCACTTGCGCAGCGTCGAAATCTTCTCGAGGCCCGGCCAGTCCTCGGCCTTCAGCATCACGCAATTGGAATTGTCCGTCGCGATCCGGCGAATGACGCCCGGCGTCATGACGACGCTGGTCATCAGCGGATAGTCCTGCACGACGAAGGGCGCATCCGGGCCGATCGCTTCCGCCGCTTGCGCAAAATAGCCGACGATCTGGTCGTCGGCGCGCAGGACGTTCGGCGGCGCGATCATCACGCCGGCCGCGCCCGCCTGCATCGCCTCTCGGGCGAGCGCGCGCATGGCGGCGAAGCCCGGCGCGGACACGCCGACGACGACGGGCTTCTCGCCCATGATCGCCACCGCGCGCTTGACCAGGCTGAGCGATTCCTGCGGCTCGAGCTTCGGCGCCTCGCCGAGAATGCCGAGCACTGTGACGCCATCCGCGCCGATCGAACGGTAGAATTCGAACAGGCGGTCGACGCTCGCCCAGTCGATCGCGCCGTCGGGCGTGAACGGTGTGGGCGCGATGGGAAAGACGCCGGCGGCGGAAGGCGACAGCCTCATTTCTTCTTCCACGCCTCGTAGCGCGCCTTGGTCGCCTCGTTCATGGGATAGAGGCCGGGCAGCTTTTCGCCGCGGCCCACCTCCTCCATGATCCAGCCCTCCATGCGCTCCTGCTCGGGCGCGGTGGCGAGCACATGGTCGAGCAGGCCCTGCGGAATCAATACGCAGCCGTCGTCGTCGGCCACGATCACGTCGTCCGGGAAGACGGCGACGCCGCCGCAGCCGATCGGTTCGGCCCAATTCACGAAGGTCAGCCCGGTGACCGAGGACGGCGCGGCGACGCCGGCGCACCAGATCGGCAGATTGGTCGAGAGAACGCCGGCCAGATCGCGCACCACGCCGTCGGTGACCATCGCCGCCACATTCTTCTTGGCCATGCGGGCGCACAGAATGTCGCCGAACACGCCGGCGTCCTGCACGCCCATGGCGTCGATGACGGTGATCACGCCTTCCGGCATGGCCTCGATGGCGGAGCGGGTGGAAATCGGGTTGCCCCAGGATTCCGGCGTCGCCAGGTCCTCGCGGGCCGGCACAAAGCGCAGGGTGAAGGCCGGGCCGACGAGCCGCGGCTGGCCCTGCCGGATCGGCTTCGCGCCGCGAATCCAGACGTTGCGCAGGCCCTTTTTCAGCAAGACCGTGGTGATCGTGGCCGTGGAAACGGTCTTGAGGGTCGCGATGGCTTGGGCGTCGAGCGGCATGAAAGCTCCTGGGCGTCTCCTGTCCGGCCGGAGTAGCATGCCAGCGCCCCCGGGCAAACCGGCCTGCACGCATGCCGGAATTGCAAACCCTTTTTGCAGCGCGAAGGGTTGCAGCGGGGGCTGCGCTCTGGCATTGAACGCGCGCGCGTTTCGCGCCCCAATCCCATCCGCAAGACATCGACCAAAGGCACAATGCGCTCTTTCAACGGGTCTCGTTTTCAGGATCGCCAGACCGCCGCCGCAGACGCCCGCAAGGCTCTCATCGAGAAATTCCAGAACCGCCCCGGGTCCGACGATCCGGCGGTTCAGGCGCGCGCCGCCGAACGGCAGGCCATTATCGACGCCCGCAAGATTCGCGAGGCCGAACGCGCCGAACGCAAGGCGAAGGAAGAAGCCGAACGCGCCGCCCAGCGCGCCCGCGATGAGGCTGCGCGCCTTGCCCGCGAGGCCGAGGAAGCCCGCCAGCGCGAGGAAGAGCGCCTGCGGCTCGAGGCCGAGGAAGCCCGCAAGCGCGAGGAAGACGCGCAGCTCAAGGCGATGCTCGAGGCCGAGAAGAAGGCCGAACGCGACGCCCGCTACGCCGCGCGCAAGGCCCGCAAGGCCGAGCGCAGGACCATGCTCGAACGCATGTGGTAAGCGGCCCTAAGCCGCTTTTCCCGCTTTCCCGACTTCGCACGGCTCGCGGTTCGCCTCCGCGAGCTTTTCGCGCAATAGCGCCACGGACGGGTCCCGCGCCCGCGCGGCGTTCCAGGCGACGGCGTCCAGTCGGGCGCGCGGCGGCGGACGCGACAGGGCGTCGGGCATACGGCGGCTCAGATGCAGTTCGGGCCGGACCATCGAGATCTTCTCCAGCGGACGCGCCATAAGAGCGCGCCGGGCCGGACCGGCAGGTTAAGGTCGCAGGGCTCGCGCCGGGCTTTCGCCGCGGGCGGTGAACGGCGCGCTGCGCGGATAGCTGCAATTCGAACGATCGGCTTGCATTCGTGGAACGTCACGTTGATCCTGCGCAACGCGGCGGCGTCGTCGCGCGCCTATCAATCAGGCACGGTTCGATCGAGGAGAAATTGTCGTGAAAGACATCATGGTCGTCATGGAACGCGCCGCCGACGCCGATGCGCTCGCCGCGTTCACGCATAGCCTGACCGAAGGGTTCGACGCGCACGCGACCGTCGTCGGCGTCGTGCAGCAATTGCCGCCCGCCCCGGCGTTCATGGGCGAGTTTCCCTACGAACTCGTGCAGAGCGCGCTGGAAGCTGGAAATCGCGAGATCGCGGACGGCTATGCCCGTTTCGAACGCGCCGCGACGCGCCCAGGCGCCTGCGAACTCGCCAGGATCGAGCCGGCGCCGGGAAATGCGCCGGCCGCGGTGGCGCGGCTCGCCCGCAATTTCGATCTCACCATCGGCGTGCAGCCCACGGGCTCGGACCAGAGCGCGAGCGGCGCCCTGCTGGAAGGCGTGCTGTTCCATTCCGGCCGGCCGCTGCTGATCCTACCGTATATTTATCGCGGGCCGGCAAAACTCGGCCGCGTGATCGTCGCCTGGGACGGCGGCGCGGCCGCGGCGCGCGCGGTCTCCTGCGCCATGCCGCTGCTGAAGCGCGCGGGCCGCGTCGAGATCGTCACCATGATCAACGGCAAGCGCTCGACCAGCGACCTGCCGGGCTTCGACATCACCCGCAATCTCGCCCGCCACGGCATCAACGCCGAACTCAAGACGCTCCCGCGCGGCGACGACGTCGGCGCGCTGATCCTGTCCTATGCGGCGGATGAGAACGCCGACCTGCTGGTCATGGGCGGATACGGCCATTCGCGCCTGCGCGAATTCGTGCTGGGCGGCGCCACGCGCACGATTCTCGGCTCTATGACGCTGCCGGTCTTCATGGCGCACTGAAAGAATACGCCGGCCTCCGGCCGGCGCTATCGCCCCGATTGCCGGCCGGAGGCCGGCGGTCCCGGCGCTACGATTCGAAAACGTCGCCGCCGTAATCCGCCTCGATCGGGATTCTCAGGCTCGCGCCCTTGTCGTCGCGGCGCAGCACCTCGGGCTGCACGGTGACGATCCTGCGCGCGCGCGCCGCTTCGAGCGCGGCGGCGACGTCATTCTGCCGGCCCAGCATTTCGACGTTCAAGCGAGTCGCGAAAATGATCGTGTACTTGCCGGTCTTGGCCTCGGCCAGCGCGCGCGTCGGATTGATCCAGATCGAATCGACCGATTCGGACCCGTCGTGCATGGCGAGCTGATCCTCCGGCGCCGCCGCGATGAAGAAATGCGTGTCGAAGCGCTTGGGCAGCGCGGTCGGCGTGATCCAGTGCGCAAACGGCGTGAGCTGGTCGAGCGCGAGCACCAGATCTTCGGCCGCGATCAATTCGCCGAACGTCCTGCCCGCCGCCTTGCCGGCGATCTCCTCGACGCGCGCGCCGGAAAGCAGCGCCGCCGATCCGCGCGGACGCGCCAGCAGCACGCCGCATTCCTCGAATGTCTCGCGCACCGCCGCGACGCGGAAGGCGCGCGCCTTCTCGTCGAGACCGTGATCGCCGCCGCATCGCGCGAGATCGGCGGCGATGGCGAAATCCTCCTTGTCGATGCTGCCGCCGGGAAAGACGAGCGCGCCGGAGGCGAAGTCGATTTGGTGGTGGCGCACGACCATGAAGACTTCCATGCCCTCCGCGCTGTCGCGCACCAGCAGGACCGTCGAGGCCGGGCGCGGCGTCGTGATTTCCTTCGACGCCGTCGGTTCCATTGCGAGCATGTGCGTTCAACTCCCCTGCGTCAGGTCAGGCGACCTGCGTGATCGTGTTGCGAATGAGCCCGATGCCCTCGATCTCGGTCTCCATGACGTCGCCGGGCTTGAGATATTCCGGAGGCTTGCGCGCATTGCCGACGCCGGGCGGCGTGCCGGTGGCGATCACGTCGCCGGGTTCGAGCGTGAGGCCGAGCGACAGTTCCGCGATGATGTGCGGGATCTTGAAATACATCTGCGTCGTCTTCGCATTCTGCTTCACGACGCCGTTGACGCGCGTCTGCAGATGCAGCTTGTCCGGGTCGAGGGCGCCGGCGGTCACGATCCACGGCCCCATCGGACCGTGGCCGTCGAGGCTCTTGCCCTTGAACCATTGCCCGCCATGCTTCTTGGCCTGCACGTCGCGCGCCGTCGTGTCGTTGATGACCGAATAGCCGAAGACGTAACTCATCGCCTCGGCCTCCTTGATGTTGCGGCCGCGCTTGCCGATGACGACGGCGAGTTCGCCCTCCCAGTCGATCAGCGTCGAAACCGCCGGATCGAACGGGATGGGATCGAACGGGCCGTTCATCGAATGCGAGGCTTTCGAGAAGAAGACGGGATGTTCGGGATAGTTCTGCTGCGCCTTCTGCGCCGTCTCGCTCTCGTTGAAATGTTCGAGATAGTTCCAGCCGACCGCGAAGATGTTGCGCGGCGGCCTGGGGATCGGCGAGCGCAGGCGTAGGTCCGAAAGCGCCAGCGTCTCGCCGGGCGCGGCGGCGACCGCGCGCGCCTGCGCCAGCGCGGGCGCTCCGGCGGCGATCAGCGAAATCATGTCGGTCGGATCGAACGCCAGCGCGGCGCCCCGCTGCCTGGCGGCGACGAGATCCACGACCTTGTCGCCCGGCAGCGCCAGGCCGACGCGCGCGCCCGGCTGATCCTTGCGCTCGAAGGTCAGAAGCCTGAGGTCGCCTTCGCCGGCGGCCTGCCCGGGCGTGACGCCGGCCGCCACGGCGGCGCCGGCGGTCGCGAGCATGAACGCCCGCCGCGATGTCTCAACCATGTTTCCTCCGGAGCTTCTTGTTATCTTGAATCGCTGCAGGCGTTCACGCCCGGCAGGTTGATCTTCACCGGATCGCCGCACCGATCGCAGCCGGTGGCCATCAGTCCCAACGCCAGAGCCGCGGCAATGATCACGAACGCCCGCACGCTTTTCTCCCCGAACCCCGCCGGCTCCGGTCGCCCGCAGCCGCAGCGCCATTTTCCGACGGCCATCCGGCCGACGCAAGGGCGCGTCAGCCCGCGCAATCCGCGCCGCCGAAGACACAGAAGGTCGCGCAATGGGCGTGCGTGAGCTCGACCGGACGACGGGCCTCCGCCAGCGTCGCGCCGAGTTCGAACGTCTCGTCGTAGGGCAAGAGCGTGCAGGCGACGATCGCCGGCGCCGCCGCGCCCTTGCGCCTCACCGCCATGCGCGCGCCGGCGCACATCAGATCCTTCCCGGATTTCCCGAGGTTTTCGAGCGTGGCGTCGGAAACGCGGCGCGGCGCGGCCGATGCCTGCATTTCCGGAAAGAGCACGAGTTGGACGGGGTCGTAGGCGTCGATCGCCAGGCCCTGGTCGGCGAATAGCCGCGCGTAGCCAGCGCGCATAATGCCCTCCGGTTCGCCGGAATAGAGGCGGCCGGCGACCGTCACCGCGAAATTTTCGCGCGCCAGCCATGCAAGACCGTCAATCGTCTGCGCGAAACTCTCCGGCCCGCGTTCGAGCTCGTGCAGGTCGCGGGCGTAGTGGTCGACCGACACGCGCAGCGCCAGGCGCGCGCCATGTTGCCCGCGCAGCGCGCGCAGGACGCTCTCATGCCGGCGCATCGGCTTCATGGCGTTGGTGAGAACCAGCGCGTGGTGACCGCGCGCGAGCGCGTCTTCCAGCATCGCCGGCAGATCGCGATTCAGAAACGGTTCGCCGCCGGTGAAGCCGATCGTCTTCGTCCCGAATTTTTCGCGCGCGATCTCGTCCAGAAGCGCGCCGACATCTCGCGCCGACATATAGGCGAGGGCGTCGTTGCGCGGCGTCGACTCCATGAAACAGGCGGCGCAAGCGAGATTGCACAGCGATCCGGTGTTGACCCAGAGCGTGTCGAGCGCGGCCAGAGGCACGCGCGCCGGCGGGCCGGCCTCCTCGTCCGCGTCGGCGGCGACGGCCGAAGGCGCGGGCCAAAGGCAGGCTGCGTCGCGCGAAAAAACAAGACGCGCCGGTTCAAGCCTGCGGCCCTGCATCGCGACTTCCGGCGGCGCCAGCGAGTCGCAGTTCGGCCAGAGCCCGTCGGCCAGCGTGCGCGCGTATTCCGGCGGCAGCATCGCACGCTTCATGGCGGCCGAAGCGCCGTCGTGATCGTAGGAGAGCGCGCGATGCTCGATATGCAATTCGCCCGGCTGCTCGCCCGCGAATACTAGGCTGAACCAGACGCGCGGATCGCCCTCGTTGGCGGGCATGCCGAGGGCGCCGGCATTGTGCCAAAGCCGGCCGTCGATCGACTGCGTGAACGGCAGGCCGCTATGACCGGCGAAGATCGCATCTACGCCGAGCAGGTCGAGATCATGCGCCTTGATGCGCGCCGGCGTGGAGGCGAAGACGAAACGGTTCTGCCGCGTCGCCGCCCCGTGAACGACGGCGATGCGAAGCCCGTTGAACACGATGTCGAGCCTCTCCGGCGCAGCGCCGAGGAAAGCGCGGCGCTCATCGTCGAGTTCGCGCATGGCGTGCGCGAACCAGTTGCTCGAGAGACGGTCGCATTCGCCGCCGGGCGCGAAGCCGCAGCCGCAATCGGCCGCGCCGGCGGCAATCTGGTCCTCGCAATTGCCGCGAATGAAACGAATGCCGGTCTCGCGGAAACGATCGACGACGCCGCGCGCATCCGCGCAATAAGCGACGAGATCGCCGGTCGAGATCATGTTGTCGGGCGATATGCCCAGCCTGCCCGCTTCGGCCAGCAGCGCATCGAGCGCGTGCAGGTTCGAATAGGGGCCGCCGAAGACGACGAGGGGACCCGACAGAATCGCCGGTTCGGCGGCGCGCATGTTCATGCCGATGTTTTCCGCGATGCCGCGCAGGCCGCCAAGCGCTTATGCCGGCCCTCACATGCATGTGATCGCGAGTCATGCTGCGGCGCGGCGTTGCGAAACGTGGCGGAAATGAGATGATCCCTTTCAGTTGCGTTCGTTTCACCGATTCGGCCTGGCGCGAGGATGGCATGCGTCTCGACGACACGAACGACATCAGGCGCGATATTCTCGACTGGAGCGATCCCGTCGTGGGCGATTGCCTGTTCGAAGCCTACGACGCCTGCTTCGGCGGAAATGCGCAATTGAGCCGGCCCATGTCGCGCCAGCATGCGCGCGTCTGGCGTCTGGTCATCGGCGGCGAAAAGCGGCGAGCCGCCGAGGCCCGCCGGGACCTGCTCAAGCTCGCCCGCACATGCCGCATGGGGACGGAGGCGCTGGACGCCATCGATCGGCTGGTGATGGACGAGCTGGTCGACGTCATGGCCGCGCGGTTCCGCGGTTCGTGCAGCCAGACGCGCCTCTGCGGCCGCCTGCTCATCGAGGCGTCCGCGACGCTCGCCGAAGCGCGGCTGGCAGCGGCAGCGTGAATCGCCTGCCTTTGCTCTTCCTGCCCGAGCCTATAGTTTAGCGCCGAACGATAGAGCGAGGCGGGCTTGACCTGCGCATTCCGGATATTTGAAGCATGAGCGAGCCGTTCGACGTCTTCGTCATCGGCGGCGGCGTGAACGGTTGCGGCATCGCGCGCGACGCGGCCGGCCGCGGCTACCGCGTCATGCTGGCCGAGATGGACGATCTGGCGTCCGGCACGTCGTCCAAGGCTACGAAGCTCATCCACGGCGGCCTGCGCTATCTCGAATATTACGAGTTCCGGCTCGTGCGCGAGGCGCTCACCGAACGCGAGATCGTCTGGCGCAACGCCCCGCATATCGTGCATCCCCTGCGCTTCGTCCTGCCCTATGCAGAAGGTCTGCGGCCGGCCTGGATGCTGCGCACGGGCCTGTTCATCTACGATCATCTCGGCGGGCGCGAAAAGCTTCCGCCGACGCAGACCGTGGACCTCGCCTCCGGCGCGGCGGGCCAGCCGCTCAAGCCGCTTTTCCAGAAAGGCTTCGAATATTCGGATTGCTGGGTCGACGATGCGCGCCTCGTGGTTCTCAACGCGTGCGACGCGGCCGACCGCGGCGCCATCGTGCGCACGCGATGCGAGGTCGTGGCGGCGCGCAGCGACAATGGCCTGTGGCGCGTGCGGATGCGCGACGCCCGCACGGGCGGCGAGAGCGAGGTCGAGGCGCGCCTGCTGGTGAACGCGGCCGGCCCCTGGGTCGACCGCGTGCTGCAGGGGCCGCTCGCGCACAACGCGCCGCATCACGTCCGCCTCGTGCAGGGCAGCCATATCGTCACGCCACGGCTCTACGAGCACGACCGCTGCTACATCTTCCAGAACGCGGACGGACGAATCGTCTTCGCCATTCCCTACGAGGACGATTTCACGCTGATCGGCACGACCGACCGCGACTATGCCGGCGATCCCGCCAAGGTGGAGATTTCGGCTGAGGAGACGGCCTATCTCTGCGCGGCGGCCAACGAATATTTCCGCCACGAAATCACGCCGGCCGACGTGGTGTGGGCCTATTCCGGCGTGCGCCCGCTCTACGACGACCACGCCAGCGCCGCGCAGGAAGCGACGCGCGACTATGTCCTCCACGACGAAATGATCGACGGCGCTCCGCTGCTCAGCATTTTCGGCGGCAAGATCACGACATACCGCCGGCTCGCCGAAGCGATCCTCGAGAAGATCGGCGACAGGATCGGCGCGCGCGGCAAACCGTGGACGGAATTCGCGCCTTTGCCGGGCGGCGAGTTCGAGGGCGGCGATCTCGACGCCTTCACCCGCGATCTCATGCAGCGCAAGCCCTTTCTGCCGGAGCCGCTGGCGCGACGGCTGGCGCGCTCCTATGGCACGCGCGCGCTGGACCTGATCGGCGAAGCGCGCGGGCTCGACGATCTCGGCCGCGATTTCGGCGCCGGGCTGACGGCTGCGGAAATCGACTATCTCGCCGCCCGCGAATGGGCCCAGACGGCCGACGACATTCTGTGGCGCCGCACGAAGCTCGGCCTGCACGGCGCGGCGGAGGCGACGCCGCAGATCGAAGCCTATCTCGCGGCGCGCGCGCCCCAGGCGACGAGGACCACATGACGAAATATGTCGGCTCCATCGACCAGGGCACGACGAGTTCGCGCTTCATCGTGTTCGATCGCAAGGGCGACATCGTCGCGCTCGACCAGAAGGAACACGCGCAGATCTATCCGAAGCCCGGCTGGGTGGAGCACGACGCGGCCGAAATCTGGCGCAACACGCAGGACGTGATCGCCGGCGCGCTGAGGAAGGCGGGGCTCACGAAAGGCGATCTCGTTTCCGTCGGCATCACCAACCAGCGCGAGACCAGCGTGCTGTGGGACCGGCGGAGCGGCGCGCCCGTGCACAATGCGCTGGTGTGGATGGATACGCGCACCGACGCGCTGGTCGCGCAATTCGAGCGCGACGGCGGCAAGGACCGTCTGCGCGAAGAAACCGGCCTGCCGCTCGCGACCTATTTCTCCGGCCTGAAATTGCGCTGGCTGCTCGACCATGTTCCCGGGGCGCGCAACAGGGCCGATCGCGGCGAGTTGCTGTTCGGCAATATCGACACATGGCTCGCGTGGAACCTGACGGGCGGAGCGGACGGCGGTCTGCACATAACCGACGTCACCAACGCCTCGCGCACCCAGTTGATGAATCTGGCGACGCTCGACTGGGACGCCGATATTCTCGCGCTGTTCGATATTCCACGCGCCTGCCTGCCGAATATCTGTTCCTCGAGCGAGGTCTACGGCGCGTGCAGGGGCGCGCTCGACGGCGCGCCGCTCGCCGGCATTCTCGGCGACCAGCAGGCCGCCCTGTTCGGACAGGCGTGTCTTTCGCCGGGACAGGCGAAGAACACCTACGGCACCGGCTGCTTCATGCTGATGAACACCGGCGAAAAGCCCTTTCCCTCGACCTGCGGCCTCCTGACCACGCTCGGTTACAAGCTGGGCGACAGGCCCGCCGTCTATGCGCTCGAAGGCTCGATCGCCATCGCCGGCGCGCTGGTGCAATGGCTGCGCGACAATCTGGGCATCGTAAGAAGCGCACCGGAGATCGAGGCGCTGGCGAAGGGCGTCGACGACAACGGCGACGTCTATTTCGTGCCGGCCTTCTCCGGCCTGTACGCGCCGCACTGGAAGGAATCCGCGCGCGGCGTGATCGCCGGGCTGACGCGCTACGCCAACAAGAGCCACATCGCGCGCGCCGCGCTGGAAGCGACGGCCTA
The DNA here is from genome assembly GCA_039808645.1 of Rhodoblastus sp. GTDB lineage: Bacteria > Pseudomonadota > Alphaproteobacteria > Rhizobiales > Beijerinckiaceae > JAJXWB01. Next base: position 32,705 of record JBDHTL010000003.1, read on the forward strand.
TCAGACGCGCGAGGTGCTGGACGCGATGGTCGCGGATTCCGGGGTCGCGATATCGGAACTTCGCGTCGACGGCGGCATGGTCGTCAACGAATTGCTGATGCAGTTCCAGGCCGACATGCTGGCCGCCCCGGTCGTGCGGCCGAAAGTCATCGAAACCACCGCGCTGGGCGCCGCCTATGCGGCGGGCCTTGCCACGGGCTACTGGAGTTCGACCGACGACATCGTCGCCAACTGGCGCGCCGACAGGACGTGGCGCCCGGCGATGGACGCCAAGCAGCGCGAAAAGCTGTTTTCCTCGTGGAACAAGGCGGTCGCCCGTTCGCTCGACTGGGTCGACTGAGACCTTCAGGCCGAAACGGGCCGGAAACCGCGCTTCGACGCGACAGTCCCGGCGGTTCCGGCGCGCCGCCTGCGCGAAACGGAGGATTTCCGTCCTTCCGTTCGCCTGGCCGCCGGTCGCGGAGGCAAGCGCGACGTGCGGGCGACGTTGTGGACCGCTCCTTGCTCGTGTGAACGCAGCGACGCCAGCCGTCGTTGAGAATGCGCCGTTTCGGATCGCGACCGGCGCGAAACGAGACAGGAGTATTGCATGCGTTCCATTTCGATCCTGAGTCTCGCGGCGGCCACCGCTTGCGCCGCGCTCGTCGCGTCTTCGGCGGCCGAAGCCGGCGCCCGCTCGATGGGCTATCGCGGCCATGCGATGCACGGCGGCTACGGCTTCGCCCGTCCCGCCGTCGCACACCGCGGCTTCGGCCGCCCGGCCTTCGCCCCGCGCGCCTGGGGCGTCCACCGGCGCGCCCATTACGGCTGGCGCCATCGCGGCGTCGGCTATGCGGCCGGCGCGGCAATCGCGGCTTCGGCCGGCTATGCGGCGGCCGGCGGCTACGGCGGCGGCTACAGCTATGGCGGCGACGTCGGCTACGCGGCTCCGGCCGCCGACTACGGCTACGCCACGGCCGGCTACGGCTATGCGCAGCCCGCGCAGACCTGGTCCAAGACCTATCTCGTCCCGCGCACCGTCATGCAGCCCGTCACGCGCACGCATCTTGTGCCGGTAACGACCTATCGCACGGTCCAGAGCACGTCCTATGTGCCGACGACGGTCTACAATGCCGTGACCAAGACCTGCTCCTGCACGATCAATGGCGTGACGCAGCAGGTGCCCTGCGAGGGCGGCTATGCCTCGGGCGGCGGTTTCGGCATCGGCGTCGGGGTCGGGGTCGGCTTCGGCGGCGGCTATGGCCGCGGCGTGGCCTACAATCGTCCGGGCCTGTTCACGTCCGGCTGGTGAGCGTCGCGCGCGCCTTGCGCGCGCGCCGTCCTGCCATGAAACTGCCGGGCGGGCGACAGGCCCGCCCGGCGGATTCGTTCCCATGATCGACCTGCACTACTGGCCGACGCCCAACGGCCACAAGATCACGATGTTCCTGGAAGAGGCCGGCCTCGCCTACGCGATCCGACCCGTCGACATCGTCCAGGGCGACCAATTCAAGCCCGACTTTCTGAAACTGTCGCCCAACAACCGCATGCCGGCGATCGTCGACCACATGCCGGCCGACGGCGGCGCGCCCGTTTCCGTGTTCGAATCCGGCGCGATCCTCGTCTATCTCGCCGAAAAGACCGGGCGTTTCCTTTCGGCCGGCCTGCGCAAGCGGACGCAGACGCTCGAATGGCTGTTCTGGCAGGTCGGCGGGCTCGGGCCGATGGCCGGGCAAAACCACCATTTCGCGCTCTATGCGCCGGAACGGATTCCCTATGCGGTCGACCGCTACGTGAGGGAGACGAACCGCCTCTACGGCGTGCTCGACAAGCGGCTCGCCGAGCGCGAATTCCTCGCCGGCGATTATTCGATCGCCGACATGGCGTCCTACCCCTGGATCGTGCCGCACAAGCGGCAGGGCCAGAGCCTCGACGACTTCCCGCATGTGCGGCGCTGGTTCGAGGCGATCAAGGCGCGCCCCGGAACGCAGCGCGCCTACGAGGCGGGCAAGAGCATCCGGATGCGCCGGCCCGAGGATCTGACGGCGGACGAAAAGAGCCGGCTGTTCGGCCAGGATTCCCCCGTCGTGAACCGCTGATCCGCTTTCGACTTCGGCCAGCGCGGCCGAGACGAAAGGGGACGGGCGCGACCCGAATTTCCGGAGCGCGTCAGGCCTGGGCGCCGCCGGGCTTGCGGCGACGCCAGCGGTTATTCGCGCCTGCGGGCTTTGCGCCGGCGGAATGTTCGGCGCGGGCCGCCGCCGGCCGGTGCGCCGCGCGCCCGTCCGGATTGGCGCGCTGCGCATGGGCGTGCGGCTTGGCCTGCGGACGACGCGGCCGCGGCGCCTGACGCGGGGCGCGCGCCGCTTCGACCGGCTCGTCGCGCCGCGCGGAAGGGTCGCGTCGGTCCTCGGTCGGGATCTGCTGGCGCGTGGTCTTCTCGATCGCGCGCAGGAGATGGCGTTCGGCATTGTCGCACAGCGAATAGGCCACGCCCTCGGCGCCGGCGCGGGCCGTGCGGCCGATGCGATGGACGTAAGTCTCCGGCACTTCCGGCAGCTCGAAATTGACGACATGGGTCACGCCGTCGACGTCGATGCCGCGCGCGGCGATGTCGGTGGCGACAAGAACGCGCGTCCGCCCGGCCTTGAAGTCGCCGAGCGTGCGCTGGCGATGATTTTGGCTCTTGTTCCCGTGTATCGCGCCGGAATTGACACCGGCCTCGTCGAGGATTTTCGCGACGCGGTCGGCGCCGCGCTTGGTGCGCGTGAACACGAGCGCGCGTCCGACGTCCTTCGCCGTCAGGAGATCGACCAGCAGGTCGCGCTTGCTCTTGGCGTCCACGAGATAGGCGCGCTGCGCGATGCGCTCGGCGGTCGTGGCGACCGGCGTCACCTCGACGCGCGTCGGATTGCGCAGCATCTCGTCGGCCAGGGTCGCGATCTCGCGCGGCATGGTGGCCGAGAACAGCAGGGTCTGGCGCGTCTTCGGCAGTTTGGAGACGATGCGGCGGATCGGGACGATGAAGCCCAGATCCAGCATGTGGTCGGCCTCGTCGAGCACGACGACTTCCGTCGCATCGAGACGCAGGCGGCGCTGGTCGATATGGTCGAGCAGACGGCCCGGCGTGGCGACGAGAACGTCGAGGCCGCGCGAGATCGCCTGGACCTGCGGCCCCATCGACACGCCGCCGACGACGACCGCGACATGCAGGCGCGCATGGCGTCCGTAGACGCGAAAGCTCTCGCCGATCTGCACGGCCAGTTCGCGCGTCGGCGCAAGAATCAGGGCGCGCGTCGCGCCGGGCGCCGGGCGGCGCGGGTTGGCGAGCAGGCGCTGGATGATCGGCACGGCGAAGGCGCAGGTCTTGCCGGTGCCGGTCTGGGCGATGCCGAGAAGATCGTGGCCCTCGAGCAGGGTCGGGATGGCGCGGGCCTGAATGGGGGTCGGGGTGGAATAGCCTTCGTCACGCAGCGCGCGAAGGATGGTCTCGGCGACGCCGAGGCCTGCAAAATCGGTCATGTAGTCTTTCAGATCGCGGGCGTCGCCTGGCGCGCGGATGATCGCGGCGAAGCCCGGTGTGGCGCGGCCCCGCGTAAATGGACCGAGAAATTCATCCGATGCGCTCTACGACGCGCCGCCCCGAGGGCGGCCTACGCGGCCGGAACGCTGTTGCTGCGATGCAGCACCCCGGAGATAGGCGATCGGGTCGCCGGCGTCAACGAGGTTCCGGCGCCCATTTGGCCGGAAGCCCACATTGGCATTTCGTCGCATATGCCCGCTTTCCAGGCAGAACGCCCGGACGAAAGGCGAAAAATCCGGGCTTTGCTCTTGCCAGCCCTTCCCTTGCGGCGCGAAACTGCCGCATTGCAACATGCACTGAGTCCTTGCGGAAACAGGGGGCTGCGATGAAGACGGGTCAACGGGTGCGCGTGAGGGCGGCCTCGCCGATCGCCAAGCGCGACAATCTGGCGCCGGACGCGGTCGGGACCGTGATCTGCTGCTACACGGTCCGCGCGCGCGGGAGCTCTCCCGAGCGCATCGACGTGAAGTTCTCCGGCAATACGGTCATGTGGGGCGTGGCGGCCGACGAATTCGAGACCGTCGAGGAGAGCGCCGCCATCGCCTGACCGACAAACCGTCCACAGGTCCCGCAAATTCAGGTTTCGCCCCCATCGGGCATGTTCTAGAGAGAGCGGCGACGCACCAGCGCGCGTCGCGAAGAAGCGGATGCCGGTTTTTCGCGCGAGGCGCGCCCTGCGCTTGTGAAACCCATCAGCCCTTCGGCATTCGAGCGCCCCGCCCGGATGCGGGCTGACCCAGAGCCGGACCCGCCCGATGATCGATTTTCCAGCGCCCTCGCCCGCAACGCTCGAAAAACAGCTCTTCGCGCAAGAGACGGCCAAGATGCTGCTCGAAGTGAAAGCGGTGCTGTTCAATCCGGACCAGCCCTTCATCTTCACCTCGGGCTGGGCGAGCCCGGTCTACACCGACATGCGCAAGATCATCTCCTATCCGCGGCTGCGCAAACGCATCCTCGATTTCGCCGTCACGATCATCGAGCGCGACATCGGCTACGAGGCGCTCGACGTGATCGCCGGCGGCGAGACGGCCGGCATCCCCTACGCCGCCTGGATCGCCGACCGGCTCGCGCTGCCGATGCAATACATTCGCAAGAAGCCGAAAGGCTTCGGCCGCAACGCGCAGATCGAGGGCGACCTGCACGACAACGGCCGCGCGCTGCTGGTCGAGGATCTGGCGACCGACGGCCGCTCCAAGGTGAATTTCTGCAACGCGCTGCGCGAGGCCGGCCAGCGCTGCGACCACGCCTTCGTCTTCTTCTTCTACGACATTTTCCCGAGCGCGCGCGAAGACCTCGCGAGACTCGGCATCAAGCTGCACGCGCTGTGCACCTGGTGGGACGTGCTGGAAGCGGCGCGCGCCTCCAACTACATGGAGGCTTCCAAGCTGGCGGAAGTCGAGAAGTTCCTGCACAAGCCCGCCGAATGGTCGGCGGCGCACGGCGGCATTTCGGAATTCAAGGCGGCCGGCTGAGCCGACCGCGCCGCTCAGGCGCCGACTGCGCGACGCAGCGGCGCGGGCTCCTCGCGGGCCGCGACGAACGGCGAGGTCAGCCGCACGCGCTGGCCGAGGTAAGCCTCGATCTGGTCGAGCGTAACGGCGCGCATGTCGCGGCCGGCGTCGAAGGCGCCGCGCCAGTCCTGCGTCCAGGCGCGCGCCTCGGCGGCGTCGAGAAGGGGCGAGAAGCCGATCGCTTCGGGCCGCGCGGCATGGGTTTCGGTCGCGAACGACCACGCCCGCGCAAGGCCCTCGCCGTTGCGCGACGCGCGCTCCGCCAGCAGCAGCGCGCCGTAGAGCGCATCGAGGACATGCATCGGCTCGTCCGCGCCGAAACGCGCCGGCTCGGCGCCGCGCTCGGCCGCGAAATCGCCGCCCCCGATCGGGTCCGGGCAGTGCAGCGAGACGACATGCGCGTCCGAACCCGCCGTCAGGTCGATCCAGTCGAGCGAAATGTAGGCCGCCTCGGGCGACACGAAGACCGCCGCCTGAACGGAGGGCGCGCGCAAGGCGGCCTCGAGCACGTCCGGGCCGCCGGTCCGCCTCAGGCGCTCCACGGCCTGCCGTGTCGGCGCCAGGCCGTCGCGCGGCGGACGGCTCGCCAGATGAATGACGATGTCGGGGTCGGCGGCGCGCAGGGCGCCGTCGAGCATGGCGGCGTCGCAGACGTCGCCACGCACGTCGCAGAGATGCTCGCCGGCGCGGGCAAGTTCATAGAGCGAGGGGTCGGTCGCCGGCGCAAGGCCATAGCCCGTGACGCGCGCGGACAGGCGCTCCAGCATCAGCGACAGCCAGGCGCCCTTGAAGCCCGTATGGCCGGTGACGAAAACGCGGCGCTCGCGCCAGAACGAGGAATCGATCACGACAATCTCCAGAGGCCGCTGTCCGACGCGCGCGGCGGCGCCGGTTCGGACAGAACCGGAAAATATTTCGCCAGAATGACGGCGGATGGACGACGGGCGCCTCGCGCGTCGGGGGGAAGTACGCAACACATCGCTTCACCCTTGCCCGCGCCTTGCGGGATCGACGGAAGCCTCCGGCCGACGGCAGGACACGAGTTCCTGCCGGCCGATCTGCGACCTTAGCGCCCAGCCCGTTAGGGAATCGTTAAGATGCGTTTAGAGTTTTACAGAAACGGGTTTGTCTGCCGCTCCTGACCGATGACGCCCATCGGGCCGTGGCCGGGCAGAAAAGCCGTATCGTCGCCGAGCGGGTAGAGCTTCTCCTCGATCATGCGGATGAGCGTCGCGTGATCGCCGCCGGGCAGATCGGTGCGGCCCACCGAGCCGCGGAACAGAACGTCGCCGACGATGGCGAACCCCTGAACGTCCTTGTGCGCCTCGTCGCGGCGCCAGGCGAAGACGACGCTGCCGGGCGAATGGCCGGGACAATGCAGCACGTCGAACGCGATCGCGCCGACCGCGACGCTGTCGCCTTCTTCCAGCCAGCGATCGGGATGGACCGCTTCGGCGGGCGGAAAGCCGTAGCCCTTGGCGATCTGCGGCAATTGCTCCAGCAGCGCCCTGTCGCCGAGATGCGGCCCCTCGATCCTGACGCCGGTCTTGCGCGCGAGTTCGGCCGCGGCGCCGATGTGATCGATATGGCCGTGCGTGAGGAGGATCTTGTCCAGCGTCGCGCCGGTCTTGGCGAGCGCGGCCTCGATCCGCGGCAGGTCGCCGCCGGGATCGATCACGGCGGCCTTGTTGGTCTTCGCGCAAACGACGATCGAGCAATTCTGCTCGAAGGGCGTCACGGGCACGACGGCGAGCTTGAAGGGATGCATGGGCGGTTTCCGATTTGCCCCGCCCATAGCATCCGGACGCCGGCCAGTCACGCATCACCCGGCGCTGGCGCGGGCCGCTGCGATGTAGAGTTCGCGCAGGCGCCGCGTCGCGTCTCCGGGCGTGCCGTTCCCGATGGCGCGGCCGTCGAGCGTGACGACGGGCATGACGAAGGCGGTGGCGCTGGTGAAGAAACATTCCGCGGCCGCATGCGCTTCCTCGAGCGTGAAGGCGCGCTCGACCAGTTTGATGCCGCGCTCGCGCACCAGCGCCAGAATGGCCTGTCGCGTGCACCCCGGCAGCACCGCCGTCGAGAGCGGCCGCGTGACGATCTCGCCCGACGACGTGACGATGAAGGCCGAGGAAGAGGCGCCTTCCGTGACGCGACCGTCCTCGACCATGAACGCCTCCGCCGCGCCCGCCTTGCGCGCCGCCTGCTTGGCGAGCACTTGCGCGAGAAGCGCGATCGACTTGATGTCGCGGCGCGCCCAGCGAAGGTCCGGAACGGAAATCGCCGCGACACCGGTTTCGGCCGCCGGCGCGCCGACGATGCGCTTGTCCTGCGCGAAGGCGACGAAGGTCGGCCGCGCGTTGTCGGGAAAGGCGAAGTCGCGGTCGGCCGGCCCGCGCGTGACCTGCATGTAGACGAGCCCCTCGCGCAGCCGGTTGCGGGCGACAAGCTCGCGCTGCATCGCGACGATCTCTGCGCGCGACAGCGGGCACGGCAATTCGATTGCCGCCAGCGAACGATCGAGACGCGCGAGATGAGCGTCGTTCTCGACGAGCCGGCCGTCCAGCACGGCGCAGACTTCATAGATTCCATCCGCGAACAGAAAGCCGCGGTCGAAGACCGAAACGCGCGCCTGCTCGCGCGCGACATAGGCGCCGTCGACAAATACGATCTCGCTCAAATCCCGCCCTCGCGACTGTCTCGACACGGCGCGCGCATCTGCGCGATAACAGCGCAAACGGGAGGACGCCGTGATCGAGTTCTTCTTCGACTGTTCGAGCCCCTGGACCTATCTGGCCTTTCATAACATCCGGCCGCTCGCGGCGGAATTCGGCGAGGAGATCGTCTGGAAGCCGATTCTGGTCGGCGGGGTCTTCAACGCCGTCAATCCCAGCGTCTACGCCTCACGCGAAAAGCCCGTGCCGGCCAAGGCGCGCTACATGCTGAAGGATCTCGGCGACTGGGCGCGCCTCTCGGGCCTCGCGATCAAGATGCCGCCGAGCGTGTTCCCGGTGAACAGCGTGAAGGCGATGCGCGGCTGCATCTGGCTCGCGCCCGAAGGCAAGCTGGAAGAATTTGCGCGAAAGACCTTCGAGGCCTATTGGGGCCGCGACGAGGACATTTCCAGGGACGACGTGCTGGCCGGCATTTGCGGGAGCGTCGGCGTCGATCCGCAACTTTTCTTCGAGGGCGTCGCGCGCGCCGAGGTCAAGGACGCGCTGCGCGCCAATACGGACGAGTTGATCGCGCGCGGCGGGTTCGGGTCGCCGACGATCTTCGTGGACGGAACCGACATGTATTTCGGCAACGACCGCGCGCCGCTGATCCGCGCGGCGCTGGCGCGCAAGCGGGCCTAGAGAGAGCTGAGCGCGACCTTCGGCTCATTTGACCGGGCCCGGCAAATCGCGCATCAAAAGTCGCATGCGCTTCCTCGTCACCGGCTCCGCGGGTTTCATCGGATTCCATCTCTGTCGACGTCTGCTCGCCGACGGGCACTTGGTCGACGGGTTCGACGCGATGACGCCGTATTACGATCTCGCGCTGAAGGAGCGCCGGCTCGATATTCTCGGCAGGACCAACGGCTTCCGGAACACCGTCGCCGCGCTCGAGGACATGGGCGCGCTCGAGCGAGCCTATGCTGCAACAAACCCCGACGTGGTCGTGCATCTGGCCGCGCAGGCGGGCGTCCGCTACAGCCTCGAAAATCCGCGCGCCTATGTCGAATCCAATCTGGTCGGCACGTTCAACCTGCTGGAATGCGCGCGCGTCGCGCCGCCGCGCCATCTCCTGATGGCGTCGACGAGTTCGGTCTACGGCGAAAGCTTCGACGTTCCCTTCCACGAGACGAACCAGACCGACCGCCCGATCACGCTCTACGCCGCGACCAAGAAATCCACCGAGCTGATGGGCCATTCCTACGCCCATCTGTGGAAGCTGCCGACGACCATGTTCCGCTTCTTCACGGTCTATGGTCCCTGGGGACGGCCGGACATGGCGCCGCAGAAGTTCCTGGAGGCGATCGACGCGGGCCGGCCGATCGACGTCTACAACAACGGCGACATGCAGCGCGACTTCACCTACATCGACGATCTCGTCGAGGCGATCGTGCGGCTGGTCGATCGCGCGCCGGAGATCGGCGGAAGGGCGTGCGAACAGGACACGCTTTCTCCGGTCGCGCCGTTCCGGACGGTCAATATCGGCCGCGGGGCGCCGGTCCAGCTGATGGATTTCATCGCCGCGCTGGAGCGCGCGTCCGGCAAGCCCGCCAAGCGCAACTACCTGCCGATGCAGAAGGGCGACGTCCCGATCACCTTCGCCAATTGCGATCTTCTGGAGGCGCTGACGGGCTACCGCCCCTCGACCGGCATAGACGTCGGAATCGCCGCGCTGGTCGCGTGGTGGCGCGCCTATCGCGCGCCGGCGGCCTAGCTCCCGGCCGGCGTCGCCTTGTGCGCGGCGGCGCTCTCTAGTAGGCAGGCGACGGTTTCGCGAGAGGGTTCCGTGCCGATGCGCGTATTGATGACCGGCGGCGCCGGCTTCATCGGCTCTGCCGTCGCCCGCAGGTTCGTCGCTGCGGGCGGAGGCGATCTGCTTGTCTTCGACAAGCTCACCTATGCCGGCCATCTGGCATCGCTCGCCTCGATCTCGCAGCACCCGCGCTTCTCTTTCGTTCGCGGGGACATCTGCGATCGCGCGGCGGTCCGCGAAGCGTTCGACGCCTTCGTGCCCGACGTCGTCCTGCACCTGGCCGCCGAAAGCCATGTCGACCGTTCGATCGACGGGCCTGCGGCCTTCATCGAGACGAACATCGTCGGCACCTTCGCCATGCTCGAGGAAGCGACGCGCTACTGGCGCGGGCTGCCGGCGGCGAGAGGCGACGCCTTCCGCTTTCTTCACGTCTCGACCGACGAGGTCTTCGGCTCGCTCGGCCCCGACGGGTTGTTTCGCGAGGACACGCCCTACGCGCCGAATTCGCCCTACGCCGCCTCGAAGGCGGGCGCGGACCATCTCGCGCGCGCCTGGCGAAACACCTACGGGCTGCCGGCCATCGTCACCAATTGCTCCAACAATTACGGGCCCTGCCAGCACCCCGAGAAGCTGATCCCGCTGACGATCCTGAATGCGCTCGACGGCGCCCCCCTGCCCGTCTACGGCGCCGGCGAAAACCGGCGCGACTGGCTGTTCGTCGAGGATCACGCGGAAGCGCTGATGCGCGTGGCGAGCGCGGGCGTTCCCGGCGAGACCTACAATGTCGGCGGGCGCAACGAGATGCGCAACATCGACGTGGTCGGCATGATCTGCGACATCCTGCAGGAGCTTCGCCCCCGCGCGGCAGGACATTATCGCGATCTGATTTCCTTCGTGGCGGACCGGCCCGGCCACGACATGCGCTACGCCATCGATTGCGGCAAGATCGAGCGCGATCTGGGCTGGCGTCCGGCCGAGACATTCGCAACCGGCCTGCGCAAGACCGTCGCGTGGTATATCGACAATCCCGACTGGTGGCAGGCGAGCCGCGACAGGGGCTATCGCGGCGAGCGGCTCGGCCTGATCGCCTGATCGAAGACGGAGGCGACCGCTCTATCCATGCTCGTGCAGGACACCGACATAGCGGATGTGAAGATCGTCACGCCGAAGCTGCACGGCGACGCCCGGGGCTTCTTCGGCGAAGTCTACAAGGAGGCGGACTGGCGCGCAGCCGGGTTCGACCTCGTATTCGTGCAGGACAACCATTCCTGGTCGGCAGAGACCGGCGTCCTGCGCGGCCTGCATTTTCAGACGGCGCCCTTCGCCCAGGCCAAGCTCGTGCGCGTCGCGCGCGGCCGGATTCTCGATGTCGCCGTCGACATTCGCCGGTCCTCGCCGTCGTTCGGACGCCATGTCGCGGTCGAGCTCTCGCGCGAGAACTGGCGGCAATTGCTGGTGCCCGCCGGCTTCGCGCACGGCTTCGTCACTCTCGAGAGCGATACGGAGGTTCTCTACAAGACGACCGCGCCCTATTCGGCCGCCCACGATTTCGGGCTTGCGTGGGACGATCCCGACCTCGCGATCGCCTGGCCGCTGCCCTCCGGCGGCCCCATCCTGTCGCCGCGCGACGGCAAGTGGCCGCGCCTGCGCGACCTCGCCCAAACCTTCGCGTGAACAGCATGAAGCTCGCCGTCACCGGGTTGACCGGGCAGGTCGTGAGCGCGCTGATCGAACGCGCGCCGCGCAATGTCGAGATCATCGCGCTCGGCCGGCCGCAACTCGATCTCTCCGTCCGCACGGCCGTCCTCGCCACGCTGCGCTCGGCGCGCTGCGACGTGATCGTCAACGCCGCCGCCTATACGGCGGTGGACCGCGCCGAAAGCGAACCCGAGGCCGCGATGCGCGTGAATGGCGAAGGCGCCGGCTATGTCGCGGAGATCGCCGCCGAACTCGGCGCGCCGCTCGTGCACCTGTCGACCGACTACGTGTTCGACGGCGAGCTCGACCGCCCCTACCGCGAGGACGACCCGACAGGGCCGACGAGCGCCTACGGCCGGTCCAAGCTCGCCGGCGAGCGCAATATCGCCGCGGTCCACGCCAATCATGCGATCCTGCGGACGGCCTGGATCTACAGCCCGTTCGGCGCGAATTTCGTGAAGACCATGCTGCGGCTCGGCGCCTCGCAAGGCGAGGTTCGCGTGGTCGACGACCAGATCGGCAATCCCACCAGCGCCCTCGACCTCGCCGACGCGGTCCTGGCGGTCGCCGGCAGGCTGCTGGCCGATCCCTCGCCCGCCCTGCGCGGGGTGTTTCACACGGCGGGCGAGGGCCAGGCGAGCTGGGCGGACTTCGCCGAGGCGATCTTCGCCGAAGCGCGGGCGCATGGCCGCGCCCCGGTCGCCGTCCGGCGGATCGCGACGGCGGACTACCCGACCGACGCGCGCCGGCCCGCCAATTCGCGCCTCGATACGGCGAGATTCCGCGCAGCCTTCGGCCTCGCCTTGCCGGACTGGCGCAAATCGACCAAGGAATGCGTGGCGCGTCTGCTGGCGCTGGGGGCGGCTCGAGGGTGAAATGATGCGTGGGATCATTCTGGCCGGCGGTCAGGGCAGCCGCCTGCATCCGATGACGCTGTCGATTTCCAAGCAATTGCTGCCGGTCTACGACAAGCCGATGATCTACTATCCGATGAGCGTCCTGATGCTCGCCGGCATACGCGAGATCATGGTCATCACCACGCCCGAGGACGCATCTTCCTTTCGCCGGCTGCTCGGAAGCGGCGCGCAATGGGGCCTGTCGCTGACCTACGCGGTCCAGCCGAAGCCGGGCGGGCTGGCGCAATCCTACGTGATCGGCGCGGAATTCGTGGAAGGGCGCAATTCGGCGCTGGCCCTCGGCGACAACATCTTCCACGGCCACGGATTGACCGACATGCTCGGCGCCGCCCGCGCGCGGAAGACGGGGGCGACGGTCTTCGCCTACCACGTCACCGATCCCGAGCGTTATGGCGTGGTCTCCTTCGACGCGGCCGGCAGGGCGCAGTCGATCGACGAGAAGCCGAAGCAGCCGCGCTCGAACTACGCCGTCACCGGGCTTTATTTCTACGACGCGCGGGCGCCGGAATTCGCCGCCGAACTCGAGCCGTCGGCGCGCGGCGAACTCGAGATCACCGACCTCAACCGCGCCTATCTCGCGCGCGGCGAATTGACGGTCGAACGCCTCGGCCGGGGTTTCGCCTGGCTGGACACGGGCACGCCCTCGTCTCTTCTCGAAGCTGCGGAATATGTGCGCGCAATCGAGCTCCGCCAGGGGCAGCGCATCGCCTGCCTGGAGGAAATCGCGTTCAACAACGGCTGGATCGACGCCGCGGAGATCGCCGCCGCAGGCGCCAGACTGGAAAACAGCGACTACGGGCGATACTTGTCGCGCCTGCTCGGCAAGGCCTGAAAACGCGCGACGACCGCGCCTCAGATCAGATCGTGCCTCCACGAAACGCCCGACCGGACGACGCGCGCCGGCGCGCCGGCGACGATGCTCTTCGGCGGGACGTCGCGCGTCACGACCGAGCGGGCGCCGACGATCGAATCGGCCGCGATGCTGACCCCTTTCAGGATGAGCGCGCCCTCCCCGACCCACACATGCTCCGCCAGCCGGATATCTCCGGCCGGATTGATCCGGCGGCCGGTCGCGGCGTCGAGAATCGAGTGCATGTCGCTGATCGTGAAATCGGACTGGCCGATCAGGCAGTCCGCGCCGATCGAGATTTGGCCGGCCTCGTGCATCAGAAGGCGCACACGTCCGTTGAAGCCCGCCCGCGCGCCGATCGTCACCCGATTGTCGCCGGCGGCATAGATGTCGAGACCTCCGAGATGGCAATTGTCGCCGATCTCCACATGGACATCGGCGCCGATCCGCATCCGCAGCGCCGAGGCGACGCAGCGCCGGCCGAACTTCACCGAGCTCCCCGGCCCGTTGAAACGAATTTCCCCGGTCAGGCCCGAGATGTCGCCCTGAACTATACTTTTGCCGGTTTGGCCGGTAATGGAAATAGCCATCTATGCGATACCCCGGGCAGCGCCATGCGCTTTTCCACTGTCGAACGCGCCGGTCAAGGTCTAGCGCGCCGCGGACGCGACACCGACCCTAAAACCGTGAAATCCAAGGATAATATTTTGAGGGCGCACACATGCGCCCGCCTCCGATCGGTCACAATCGAAATTTGTGCTGTGCGGTAATGCCGTGTAAACAGCACCGGCTTGTATCCGCATGGAGCAACAATGAATCGGCCGGATCGCCTGAACGAATTCGCGGAGGGGGCTTTGAATTCGTCAGCCAACAGAGAAGATGTCGCGGCAGCCGTGCAAGCGCTCGGCGCCATGCTCCCGACCGATCGCATCGGCGTCGCCGAAATCGAGCGCATCACCTGCGCGTCGGACGCGCTCGGCACGATCGAGCACATCCAGCCGCGGAATTTCGATGCCTGGAACATCGAGTTTCCTTCGCTCGAGTCGCTTCCGCAGGCCGCGGGCGAAACGCGCAGTCTGAAGATCTGCATCGCCACCGAAGATATCGTCGGCCCGGTCCGCAACGGCGGCATCGGCACCACCTATTCCTATCTCGCGCAGATGCTCGCGAAGATGGGGCACGACACGACGATCCTGTATCTGCGCGGTCAGGAATGCGAGAACGGAACGATCGAGGACTGGATCGCGCACTATAACGAGCGCGGCGTCAAATTCGTGCCCGTTCCCAATTACGCGACGATCGATCATTTCCAGACCGGCTCCAACCGCTGGCTCGCCGCGCCCTACAACATGCTGCGCTTCCTGCTCGAGCATCAGATGGACGTCGTCCATGTCTCGGAATGGCGGGGCTCCGGCTATCTGAGCCTGGTCGCGAAGAAGCAGAAACTCGCCTTCGCGAACACGCTGTTCGTCGTCAAGACCTCGTCGCCCTGGCTGTGGAACCGCCTCTACGGATCGCAGCCGCTCGAGCGCATCGAGGATCTCGCGAAAATCTACGCCGAGCGCCGAAGCGTCGAGCTTGGTGACGTCGTGATCGGGGGCAGCCTGCACCTGCTGCGCTGGATGTCGAGCCAGGGATACCGAATCCAGTCGGACCGGACCTTCGTGCAGCCCAATCTCGTGTCGTTCGACCATCTGGCCGCGCTCAAGGACCGTCGCGCCAACGCCTTCCAGACGAAGATGGTCGTCGACGAGATTGTCTTCTTCGGGCGGCTGGAGGCCCGCAAGGGCCTGTTCGTCTTCTGCCAGGCGATCAAGCACATTCTCCGCTCGGGCGGCGGTCTGCCGAAGAAGATTTCGTTCATGGGCAAGCCGGGCGCGCGTCTGACCGCGCGGCCGGACCAGGACGTCGTCGACTACATCCTCACGGAATCGGCGGACTGGCCCTGCGAAGTGCAGTTGCTCACCGACTTCCAGCAGTACGAGGCCCTCGACTACCTCCTGTCGGAGCCGCGGCTGGCCGTGATGCCCTCGATCATCGAGAATTCATCGCTTGCCGTCTACGAGGCCGCCATCTGCGGCATTCCCTTCATCGCCTCGACGTCCGGCGGCACGCCGGAACTCGTGCATCCCGACGACCGCGCCCAGGTGCTGTGCGAAGCGCACCCTGTTCCGCTCGCCGACATGATCTCGCAGGCCCTGAAGAATGGCGCCTACGTTGCGCGTCCGAGCTTCTCAAACGAGCGCAACATCGAGATCTGGCAAGAGTTTCACCAGAATCTCGGCAAGGGCCTCCTGCCGCAATTGCTCGGCTCGACAACAGTCGAGCCGGAAGCGGCCGCCATTGCGTTTTCCGCGTGCATCTACCACAGCGGCGCGCTCTCCGCTCTCGAGGCGACAATCAATTCGCTGCTCGCACAGGAGATTCCGGTCCACGAGATCATCGTCGCGGCCGACGTGGACACGAACGAGGATTTCGCGGCGGTTCGCAGCCTCTGCGCGCAGAAGGAGGACGCCGTTCGGATCGTGCTGGTCGAGGCCAGCGACTACGACGCCGGGCTTTCCTACAATGTGGCGGCCGACCGGGCGACCGGCGAGTTCCTGATCTTCATGTGGTCGGGTACGGTCCTGAGCCGCCATGCGCTTCGCGCTCTGTCGAAGGTCGCGCGCTCGGATGAATCCGACGTCCTCAACTTCTTCTACCGGGTGCTCTACCCCGAGGGCTCGAACAGTCACAATTATCTCAGTGCGACAGTACTCGGCAGCGTCTCGGAATCCTTCTTCCACACCGACCTGACCCCGGTGCCGCTGGCGGTTCGCGCGGAAAGCTTCAAGCTGGTCGACGGGTTCTCGTCGGACTACCGGGTTCTCGGCGCCGAGATGGAATTCGTCGCGCGCGCGCAGATGCTCGGGCTGACATGCACGACGGCGCTGATCGAACTCGGCAGCGTCGCCGGCTGGGACGAAGGCTGGCTGCGACAGAAGGGCTACGACATACCCACCAGCTATTTCCGGCTGATCCGCCCGCAAATGGCGGCCGCGCCGCTCGCGCTGCGCGACCTCTTGCTGGCGACCAAGGGTCTGCAGCTCAAGCCGGCCAAGGCAAAGCCGAAGGCGAAGGCAAGGCCCGCGGTCGCCAAGCCGCAGGACGACGAGAGATCGCCGCTCGGCGCGCTGTTCCGGACCCTTACGCAGGATGTGCTGAGCGGGGGCGCGGAATCGGGAGCGTCGGGACGCGGGCGCTCCGGTTCGGCCAGGGCGAAAAGCGACGAACCCGCGCTGATCGAACTGATCGACGCGCGCACCGGCCAGCGGCGCTCGAAATTCGCGCACGGCGGCAGGCAGGCTCATGTCGGCGCCAACCGCGAGGCGATTCCGGCCAACCTGCGCCGGCATCTCGTCCGGATCGGCGAGGAGCGCGGCGCGCTCTATACCGGCGGCCTGCTGGCGGTTCGCGACAACACGCTGCTCGGATGGCTGCGGGACGACGCCCGTCCGGACACGCCGGTCATGATCCACGTCTACGACGGCGACGGACCGGCGCGTCTCGTTCCCGCCAATCTCGATCTGGCGTTGGCGACGCCGCTGCCGGGCGACCTGCGTCGGCACGGTTTCAAGATCAAGGTGAGCGGCAGCTTCCTTCGTCTACGCCTGCTGCGCAAGACAAAGCTCGTGCGGCTGGGCGTCGGGGAGCATGGCGATATTCCGCTCGCCCAGGTGCTGGTGGGCTATTCCAGCCTCGACGCGGCGGGCCTCGACGGATATTGCGAGATCAGCGAAGCAGGACGGATCACCGGCTGGGCCTGGCGGGTCGGCCATGACGAGGCCAAGGTGGACGTCAGCGTGTTCGTGGACGGAAAGTTCCTCATCCGCACGGCAGCCTCCCTGCACCGCGAGGATCTGGCGGACGCGGGCATCGGTCACGGCGACCACGGCTTCCGGATCCAGATCCCCAAGTCGCTTCGCGACGGCGCCGCGCGTCGCGTCGAAGTCTTTGCGGCCGACGAAGGGCTGCTCCTGAAACACGGCCGCATGATCCTGCGCGGCGACGAACTGACAGAGATTTCTTGATGCTGGTCCTGATCACGGGGGGATGCGGATTCATCGGGGTCAACCTGGTCCGCAAGCTTCTGAGCCGTCCGAACGTCCAGGTTCGCGTCTTCGACAACGAGTCTCTGGGAAAGCGCGAGCATCTCGAAGGCGCCGCATGCGAATTCATTCACGGCGACATCCGCGACCGCGCCGCGCTCGACGCCGCGCTTCGCGGCGTCGACACGGTCGTGCATCTTGCCGCCGATACGCGCGTGATGGATTCGATCGCCGACCCCGTCTACAATTTCAGGATCAACGTCGAAGGCTCGCTCAACCTGCTCGAAGCCATGCGGGCGGCGAAGGTCGGCCGCCTCGTCAACGCCTCGACCGGCGGCGCCATCATCGGCGCGGCTGTCGGGCCCGTGCATGAAAAGATGGTCGCGGCGCCGATGTCGCCTTACGGCGCCTCGAAGCTCGCGGTCGAAGGCTATTGCTCGGCCTATAGCGAAAGCTACGGCGTGCGCTCGGTCTCGCTGCGCTTCTCCAACGTGTTCGGGCCGCAGTCGTACCACAAGGGCAGCGTGGTCGCGGCCTTCTTCAAGCAGATCCTGCAGGACAAGCCGCTCGTCGTGTACGGCGACGGCACGCAGGTGCGCGACTACGTCTTCGTCGGCGATCTCTGCGAGGGCATCGTCCGGGGAATCGAATCCGACGTGACCGGGCCCGTGCAGCTCGGCTCCGGCAAGGGGCTGGCGCTCAACGATCTCATCGCCGCCATGCGGAAGGTCGTCGCGCCGCGCGACTTCGAGGTCGAGTATCTTCCTTTCCGCGCGGGCGAGGTCCACACGACTTATTGCGACGTCAGCAAGGCGCGCGACGTTCTCGGCTTCGAACCTCGGACCAGCCTCGAAGACGGCCTGCGCGAAACCTGGGACTGGTTCAACCGCCACAGATAGGCGCGCGATGTCGCTGCGGTCGATCGAGGCGATATTCGTCCGCATTCCCGGACTGTTTCTGACCTTCGTCCTCGAGCGCACGCTCTTCCTGCCGTTCGGCTGGCTGCACGGCGCGGCCGCCGGCCTCGTCCGACGCAGGCGCGCGGAGACGGAGCCCGCCTTCGACGCCGAGTTCTATCTCGGCCAGATCGGACACCCGGCGCGCAAGCGGCGGGCGACGCGCGCGCCGTTGCTGCACTACCTGCTGATCGGCTGGCGCGAGCAGCGAACGCCGACGCCGGCCTTCGATCCCGTCTACGTGCGCCGGAGGCTGAAGACGCCGTTCTGGCGCGACGCCTATGCCGACTGGCTTCGGACGCCCCCGCCCGCGCCGCCGCAAAGCGAATTCGCGGAAGCGCATCGCGACGCCCGCGAGCCCGCGCTCGATCAGCCGATCGTGCTGGTGTTCAACCACGAGCGGGGCGGCGGCTCCAGCCGGTACCTCGGCATGATCGAACGGGAGCTGATGGCGCGCGGCCTGTGGCCGGTGCGCCTGCGGCGGCTTACCGGCGGCAGATACATCCTCGTCGGCTCGCTGCCCGGCGGCCGCGCCCTGGCGACGGAGGGTTCGGACGGTCTTGTCGCGCTGGCCGAGCACATGCGCGGCCGGACTGTCGACCACATTCTCGTCAATCACGTCGTCGATCATCCCGACGGGCTGATCGAATGGATTCCGCAGCTCGCGCGGGAACTCGGCGTTCCCTTCGACGCGGTCCTGCACGATTACTTCTTCGTCTGCCAGCGCATCAACCTGATCGACGATCTCGGCCGGTACTGCGGCCTCGCGCCCGTGGAGCGATGCGAGACGTGCGTCGCGCGCGCGGGCGGCGACGCCAAGGACGCCGATGTCCGCGCCTGGCGCGAGCGGCACGCACGCTTCCTGGCCGCGGCGCGACGCGTCGTCGCGCCGTCGGAGGATGCGCGCCGCCGTCTCGCTCCCGCGCTCGGCCGCGATCTCGATGTCGTCGAGCCCGAAGCGGAGATCAGCCCGCCAGCCGCGCCCGCGCGGCGCCGTTCGGGCGTCCCGCGGATCGTCTCTATCGGCGCGCTTTCCCACGCCAAGGGCGCGACGGTTCTCGAACGCCTGGCGCAGACGAACCGGCGGCTGCGCACGCCGCTTGCGCTGGCGGTGATCGGGCCGGCGGTCAATGCGTCGCGCCTGCGGCGGTCAGGCGTGGAGGTGACCGGCCTATACCGGGAAGACGATCTCGAAGCCCTGATCGGGAAGCAGCGCCCCGACCTGTTCTTCTTTCCCGCGATCTGGCCGGAAACATGGTCCTTCACCCTGTCGCACGCGCTCGCGACGGGATTGCCGGCGGTCGTGTTCGACATCGGCGCGCCGGCCGAGCGATTGCGCCGCCTCGGCCTGGACAAATGGATTCTGCCGTTCGATCTGGTCGATCAGCCGGAAGCGACGATCGCCGCGCTTCGGGACATCGCGCGCGGCTGACGTCACATGTCCAGCAAGGCGCCTTGCGCGAGGCGCGCGAGCATGGCGGCGTCATAGGCCGCGCCGAAATGGCTCAGCGCCAGACGGCGCGGGCTGCGCCTGTCGAATTTCTGCCAGACGGGCGCGGCGTCGAGCGGCCGGCGGCGATAGCGGTAGGCCGGTTGCTGGAGCACGCCGATCCGCAGGCCCGCGGCCTGCGCGCGCGCGAGCAGCAGCCAGTCCGGAGAGGGATAGGGCGCGCCGCATTCGAGATAGCCGCCAAGATCCTGCAAGGCCTCGCGACGAAACGCCATGCAGGTGTCGCCGAACGCGTTGAAGAAAAGGCCGGCGCTGCGCGCCTGTCCGATGAAGGCGAGCCGCGGTCCAGCGAGTGGCCCTGCTCCATCGTCGTCGAACATGTCGAGATTGCTGACGACGACATCGAATGCGCCGCTGGCGCAGGCGCGCCGCAAGCGCGTCAGCCCGTCGGCGATGAACATGTTGTCGTCGTCAAGAAAAACGATGTAGTCGCCCCGCGCCGCGCGTATCGAATGGTTGTAGGCCTCCGGCAAGGGCTGCGAACGCTCCCGTCGCAGGACGCGCGCGACGCCGTCCCTTTCCAGCCGGTCCATCAGCGCGGCGGATTCCGGCAGACGGCTGGCGTTGTCGACGATGATCAATTCGACATCGTGGTCGCGCGCCTCGGCCGCGAAACTCGCGAGCGCCGTCTCGAGAAGCCGGGGCCGGTCGAAATGCAGCACGCAGACAGTGACGCGCGGCAAAGGCGCCGGTTCGGGCGCCGGCCCGGGCGCGGCGATCTCCGCGATCGCGCCGGCCCAATCCGCTTCGCCGCGCGGCTGGATCCGGCCCGCGACGCGCTCGGCCAGCGCCCGTTCGACGCGCAGGCTCCAGCTCTGCGAAGGCCCGCCCAGCGGGACCACGACGCTGTCGGCCGGAAGCCAGTCCGGACGTTCGGTCTCGTCCTCCCGGCAGACGACCGGCAGCCGTCCGTCCGCCAGAAACGTCGCGGCCTCGGCGTCGGACCGCGCCTCGACCACGCGATGCGGGAAATCCCAGCGCCGCGTGCGCAGATCGATCCAGCGCGCGCCCTCGCCCGACAAGGGATCGCCGCTTCGGGTCACGAAAGCGACTTCGTCGAGGGCGAGGCGATTGTCTTTCCACATCCGCTCGACGGCTTCGACGAATGCGAACAGGCCGCATCTCTGGGCGAGCGGCCCGACGAAGGCCAGTCGCGCGGGCGCCGAGCAGACGGGTTGCGCGCGCGACGTATCGTGCGACGCTGCGACCAGCGCGACGGGCGGCGTCCGCACGCCGAGAGACGCCGCCATGTCCACGAGTTCCTGCCGCGAGGCGACCAGATGGTCGGCAAGTTCGAGGCAAACGCGCTCCATTGCATCGGCGACGAACACGGCCAGAGACTCGTCTGCCGAGAAATCGCCTTCCAGGAACGCCGGCCGCGATGCGCCGTCGCACCACAGCGCGACCTTCAGCGGATATGCGAGTTCGCCACAGGCGCGCGCCATGAGGACGCCATGCGCGATCCCGCCGCGCAACGGCAGTACGACGAGATCGGTGGGTTCGGCCAGCGCCTCGAGAGCGCGCGCGGAGGCAATCAGCGGCGCCATGTCGCGCTCGCGCTCGGCGCCGGCGACGATGGTCGGGCCGGGCGTCGCGCGGGAGACGACGACGAGTCGCGCTTCGTGGCCGAGCCGCTCCAATTGCAGCGCGAGCCCGGCGAAGCGGTTCGGGCGGCGCGGCCAGCGCCCGTCGTCGCCGTAGTCGACGAGGGCGATACGCATCAGGAGGCCTCCGGCGCGGCGGAGATTTCGATATCGAATTCGGCCGCGACCAGCCGAAGCCGGCCGGCAGGCAGGCGCGCCGTCGAAATGGAGAAGCCGCAATAGCCGTCGGACTCTCCGAAGCCGCGATCGACATCGGCGCGATAGCGATCGGCCAGATCCTTCGCGACGACGGCGCCGTCGACGGTCGCGACGATGGTAAGACGCCGGCGCGGCGAAAGCGTCGAGAAGGCCCAGCCGGAGATGCGCTCGGCCTCGCGCGAATTGTCGACCCAGCCGACGACATGCGAATCGGGATAGCGGGACGGCGGCAGGTTCTGCGCGCGCGGCGGCAGGATGTTCAGGCGGCGCAGGATGCGTCCGAGGCCGATGGACGGGCTCAAGCGGCGTCTCCCGGTCTGGCCTGAAGCGTCTCGCAGTCGTCCGGCGCATTCATCGATCAGGCCTCCGGGGCGCGGCGACGTGGCCTTGCCACCCGCTGCGAGGTCATGCTGTATGCGCACGAATGTGAATGATCGGGCGCAAGCAGCGCAAGTTCATAGCGCCTTCCGCAAACGAGGGACAGGCGCGAATTCCGCCGGGCCCGGCCGCGAGCCGAGCAGCGGCGTCCTGATTCGCAACGGAGCCGTCCATCAGGGTTCTGGTCGAAATTTCCGCGCACGGCTTCGGTCACCTCATGCAGGCGATGCCGGCCGTCGCCGCCTTGCAGGGGCGATTCCCCGATTTCGACATCGCGGTCCGCTCCGGTCTTGCGCCCGAACGATTTGCGCGCGAGATCGCGCGCTTCGGGACATTTCGCACGCTTGGCGACGCCGCGCCCGACCTTCATCCGCGCATGAAGAATTCCTACGAGGTGGACGTCGCCGCCACAATCGCGGCTTGCGGCGAAACCGCCGACGCGTTCGAGGCTCGCGTCGCAGCGCAGAGTCGTTTCCTGCGCGACGAGAAATTCGATCTCGTGATCTCCGACATTTCGCCGCTGCCGCTCGCCGCGGCGCAGAGACTGCGCGTCCCCAACATCGCGCTGTGCTCGCTCGACTGGGCGTCGACGCTCGCCTTCATTCCGGACCTTGCCGCGCCGCTGCGCGAGACGATCGACCTCTTGCGCGCCGTCTACGGCGACTGCGACCTGTTTCTCAGGCCGCAACCGCACGTCGGCTGCGACGGCGCGCCCAACTGCCGTTCGATCGGCCACATCGCGCGTGTCGGAACCAATGTCAGGCGGCGGCTCGACGTCGCGCACGGGATCGACCCGGCGATGCGGCTCGTGATGCTCTCCAGCGGCGGGATGGAGGGATTTCCCTTCGCGATCGACATTCCCCGGCGCGACGGCCTGTTCTGGATTCTTCCCGACCACTTGTGCGCGCCCGGCCCGGACCGTCTGCCGATCTCGGCCTTCGCTCTTGTTCCCTACGTCGATCTCGTCGCCTCGCTCGACGCGCTCGTCGCGAAGCCGGGCTACGGCCTGATCGTCGAGGCGGTCAGCCACGGCGTGCCCTTCGCCTCGCTGGAGCGCAGCGATTGGGTCGATGTCGCTTCGCTCGAGCAATGGGGCGCCGCGCACGGCGCATTCTGCCGCGTCGCGGCGGACGACATCCGCTCCGGCGTCTGGATCGCGCAGATCGACCGCCTCGCGCGCGGTCCCCGCGCCAAGCCATTCGCCCCCACGGGCGCACAAGAGGCGGCCGATCTCATCGCCCGCTTGCTGGGCCGCGCCTGAGGCGCCCGTCGGCGGTCAGTCGACGAAGATCGGCAGGCCGAGCAATTCGGCCGCCGACGCGAGCGCGTCCGGCGCGCGCGCCGACTTCTGCACGACGACACGCGCGACATTCAGTCTGATCAATTGCTGCCGTATGCCCGCCAATGGCTCGTCGGCGGCGAACGTGCGCAGGTTCGGCAAGGGCTCGCCCGAATCGAAGGAAAAGCGCCAGCGGTTCCTGCCCTCGGGCCGGAGCCGAATGGCGGGCCGCCCGGAAACCTGCCCGAGAGGACGGTCGCCGACGACGAGCAGGCCGCTC
This sequence comes from Rhodoblastus sp., assembly GCA_039808645.1. Taxonomy (GTDB): domain Bacteria; phylum Pseudomonadota; class Alphaproteobacteria; order Rhizobiales; family Beijerinckiaceae; genus JAJXWB01. Next base: position 56,000 of record JBDHTL010000003.1, read on the forward strand.
GCCGCGTGACGGACGCGCCGCGCATCCAGTTCGGCCCGCAGCAACGCCAGCGGATCGCGCCGCCTGAAATCGCCGACCAGCCGGGAATATTCGGGATGAAGCTCCGCGAGGATCTTCTGCGCCCGTGCGGACAGGCCTTCGCGATCGCCCTTGAAGGACGACGCGCCGCGATGCCAGGCGAAGACGTTGCACGCCGCGACGTTCTTCCAACCCAGCGCCTTCGCCCGCATGCAGAAATCGTTCTCCTCGCCGTATCCGCGCCCGAAACGCGCCGCGTCGAACGGGCCGGTCTGCGCCAGGCAGGCGCGCCGGATCGTCATGCAGAATCCGATCGCGGTCGGAATGACGATCGGATCGCCGGCGATCTGCGCGCAGAAGAGATCGATGTCGCGCCAGCTCGTCTCGAGCGGCTGGCCGTAGTCGACGCATTCGAGCGGATAGCTGAGGATGGTCGCCGCGTTGGACATGGGCGTGATCGTGCCGACGGCGGGATCGTCGCGCAGGATCCGGTTCAACCGGTCGAGCCAGTCCCCATAGACCAGAGCGTCGGAATTGAGCAGCACGACGTCGCGGTCCGGATGCATCGCCATGCCGAAGTTGACCGTGGCGGAAAACCCCAGATTGACGGGGTTGCGATGAAACAGGACCTTCGGATGACTGGCCAGCGGACCGAGGAAGTCGGCGAAATGTTCGGGCGAGGCGTCGTCGATGACGACGAGCCTGAAGTCCGCGATATTGCCGGACGCAAGCACGCTCTCCATCGCCGCGCGCGCGTCGTGGAAACTGCCGTAGACCGGCACGATGATGTCGACGGGATTCACGAGACGCACCTTCCCGGAAAACGAACGCCGGCGCTATCGCGCCGGCGTCTGTCGGGGACGGTTCCGGCCGTGGACGGGCCTCACGCCGCTGGCTGCGTGTTCCAGAGCGACACGCAGGGGATTTTCGACTTGTCGGCGCGGTGAGCGAACTTGCGCGCGACTTCCGAGACTTCCGTCATCAACCCTTCCGCCAGCGTCGTCGGCTTGAGGCCGAGCGCGAGGAACTGGCTGTTCTCGACGTGAAGATCGTTTTCCGCCGCTTCGTTGCGCGGATTGTCGACGAGCTTGTACTGCGCGCCCGTCATGGTCGCGATGCGCTTGGCCAGATCGATCAGGCGATGCGTTTCCGTCATCTGGTTGAGGATGCGGACGCGGTCGTGATTGACGGGCGGGCTTTCCAGCGCGATCTGGATGCAGCGGACGGTGTCGCGGATATGGATGAAGGCGCGGGTCTGGCCGCCGGTGCCGTGCACGGTCATCGGATATTCGAGAGCGGCCTGCATCAGGAAGCGGTTGAGAACCGTGCCGTAGTCGCCGTCATAGTCGAAGCGGTTGATCAGACGGTCGTCGAGCCGGGTCTCGTCGGTCTGCGTGCCCCAGACGATGCCCTGGTGGAGATCGGTGATGCGGGTTCCGAAATTCTTCGCATAATACTGGAAGAACAACTGATCCTGCGACTTGGTCATGTGGTAGATGCTGCCCGGATTGGTCGGGTACAGGATCTCCAGCGGCTTGCGCTCGCCCTGCACGGCGATCTCGATCGGCAGGTAGCCCTCCGGGATCTTCATGCCCGCCGTGCCGTAGCCATAGACGCCCATCGTGCCGAGATGGATGAGATGGCAGTCGGGGGCGACTTCCGTGATGGCGCAGAGCACGTCGTGCGTCGCGCAAAGATTGTTGCGGACGGTGTAGCGCTTCTCTACGTGCGACTTCATCGAATAGGGAGCGGCGCGCTGTTCGGCGAAGTGAATGACCGCCTTCGGACGGAGATGGCGCAGCAGGTTCTTGAACGCCTCGTAATCCTCGCCGAGCGTGAGATTGACGAATCCGATCGTCTTGCCCGTGACTTCCTTCCACGCCGCCAGACGATGCTGGATCGTGGCGATCGGCGTGAGGGAGTCGACGCCCAGATCGATGTCGATCTTGCGCCGGGACAGGTTGTCGACGATGGTGACGTCATAGCCGAGCTTCGACAACCGCAGGGCCGTCGGCCATCCGCAGAAACCGTCGCCGCCGAGAACAATAACGCTCTCCGCGCCGGCTCGATCCGATCCGTTCTTCATAGCAATTCCTACTGTGGCTTGAACTCCGCCCCCCCGGGCGCAACTTCCTGCTCCTTACTGGCCTGACGTACGCGACGCAACCCCTCCTTGAGAGCAGTAAAGATAAGCTTACGCTGGCACTCATCCGCGCTGGCCTCGAAGTAATCGACGACCTGGCGCACTGTCTGAGGAAACGCCAGGGCGGCGGCCTTTGCGCGAACATTCCGCGCTTCCTTGTAGATATCTATCGTCGACATGAGTTCGCCGAATTCTTCTTCGCTGAGCCTGTCGAAGGCTTCGCCGAGCGCGAAATCCTTCTTCGGCACCGCGCCGACCCGCTCGCGCACCGACCGGCCCTCGCCATCGTCAACAATCCGAAATACTTCGATCTTGTTCTCATGATCCGCGCAAATCAGCATGTCGATACTCCGCTGCGGCGCACACGTTGCTTCGCAACTACGGCAACCAGTTGATCTCTCATAAATAAATATTGCTCTCGTATCTCCTAATGCCTAGAATAAGTCAAGCGGCGCGATCGTTTCCCGCTTTCGTCAGGGCGCCGGCCGCCGGTGCGGCGGCATGGGATGTTCTGCGGCGAACCGCCGCACTAGGCAGGCCGGGCCGATCGGACCGCCGAAATTTCCGACCGTCTCGCATGGCTGTTATGAACGGACGGGCGGCGTCCTGATCCGGCGACGGGCGTGACGACCTGCGCCGCAGCGAGCTATCCAAAGGCCGGATCCCGGGAGAACAGGTTGAACGCGCGTCCCCTGCTGTACGATCTCACGCGCCTGACGGGGCGGTTGTTCGACGCGACGCCGAACGGCATCGACCGCGTGGATTTCGCCTATGCGAATCGCTTCCTGGGACGCGAGCGGAAGGCGACCCCGGTCTCGCTGTCGCTGGGCGGCCCCGCCCTGTTCGATCCGGCCGTATCGGATGCGGTTCTCGAAAGACTGCACTGCGGATGGGAAGAGCCCGACACGGCGTCGGACGCTGGCGGCGCCCGTTTCGAGACGCTCCGCAAGATCGAGACGTGGTTGCAGGACAAGCCGCGCGGCGGCGGGGGGGCGGGCGTCGGCCGGATCCAGGCCCCGCGTCCGGCACGCGACCTGAGAAAGGCGAGATCCGCCTATTTTGGACTGGCGACCAAGGGGAAATCCCTGCGCCGGGACGCGCCGCGCAACGCGATCTACCTCAATGTGAGCCAGTTCCCCCTGTGGAGCGGCGCTTACGTGCGCTGGCTGGACGCGCGGCCGGACATCGCCTGCGTGGCGATGATCCACGACCTGCTTCCCCTGCAATATCCCGAGTATTTTCTCCCGCTGGACCGCGAGCGCCACGAGAAGCGGCTCGCCTTCCTCGCGCGGCGCGGCGCCGCCGCAATCGTTTCGACATCGGCGGTCGAAACGGCCCTGCGCGCGCATCTGGAAAGCATCGGCCGCGCCGATCTGCCGATCCTCGCCGCGCACCTGCCGGTCGACAAGGTTTTCACGCAGCCGATCGTCGAAGAGGACGGCGTGGCGGCGAGCGCTGCGCCCTATTTCGTGATGTGCGGCACGATCGAGCCGCGCAAGAACCACGTCATGATGCTGAACGTGTGGCGGGAGCTGGCGGCCGCCATGGGCGGCGCATGTCCCCGCTTGATCATCGTGGGCCGGCGGGGATGGGAGATCGAAGGGGTTCTCGACCTTCTGGAGCGATGCGAACGGCTGAGACCGCACGTTCTCGAGGTGAACGGACTATCGACGCTCGAACTGCGCGCCCTTCTGGCCGGCGCCCGGGCGCTGCTCAGTCCGTCCTTCGCCGAGGGATTCGGCTTGCCGATCGCCGAGGCGGCGGCCGGCGGCATTCCGGTCGTCGCGTCGGACATCCCGGTCTTTCGGGAAATCGGCGGGCCGGACCTCGTCTATGTCCACCCTCTCGACGGCCCCGGCTGGCGGCGCACGATTCTGGCCGGCATGGAGCGCAGGCTCGCGGTCCCGGCGCCGGGGCGCTACGACCACGACGCCTATTTCGGGCAGGTCGAGAGTTTTCTCGCGGGACTGTAGCCGCTCCGGACGGCGCGGCCGGACCGTCGCCGGTCGAAAGGCCCGCGGCTCAGGTCCGCGGCGCGCCGGGCTTGCGCAATATCAGGCCCTGCTTGATCACGGTCACCTCCTCGTGGGTGAAAGCCTTGAAGCGCGGCAGCAGGTTGTCCCGGATTTCGTCCGGCATGTCGGCCGTTTCGCGGGTGTCCCGGAGAATTTCGAAACCCGCCTCGACATGCGCGCGCGTGATCTGCGGCGCGCGCAGCCGGTTCATGTTCGGCGGCGCCTCCTCCTCGACGAGGAACGAGAACGGCCCGAACTTTCCGTCGGCGCGATAGGATCTGTGATCTGCCAGATCGACGAAATGGTAGACGATTCCGCCCGGAAGCAGGAGATCGTAAAGCGTCTGGGCGACGCGCGCGATATCGCTGACGTGTTCGAGCACCGCGAAGGAGACGATCAGCGAGCAGCTGTCGCGCTTGATGTCGGCATCGCAGATATCCTCCCGCAGAAACTTCACCTTGTCCTCGGCCTCGCCGAAACCGGCGGCGAGATTTCCCGCCGCGAAGGCGGTCGGGCGAAATGCGTCGAGACGCGCGAGAATATCGCTCGGATTGGATCCCGGCCGGCAGTACACGCTCGGAAAGGTCCGCACATCCAGGCAGATATCGTACATGGAGAGCGCGGAATAAAACTCGTTGCGCGGCGGCAGGAGATCGATCCCGTAGGCCGGCTCGAAGCCGTTGAGATAGAAATAGGCCGAGAGGGCGAGCGGGTCGTGGGCGCCGCAGCCGAGCTCGATGAAGGCGCCGCCCTTCGGGAGCTGAAGACCTGCGATCGACTTCTCGACGCCGGCCGCCTTCCGGCGCAGCTTCTCGACGCCGTGCTTCGTCCCGCCGCCCGCCTGGATGATCCGCGGCAGGTAGATCAGATGATTCAGCTTCTCCTTGGCGTTCATGCCGGAGTCGAGCAACTGGCGAACGTTCTTGAGATAATAGTCTTCGGCCGCACGGTGCCGGTCGGCCCGGCAGAGGTCGATGATATGCTGGCTGAAGCCCTTCTCGGTAAAGGCGGCCGGTTCGCGCAGCGCGTCCGCCTTCGGTTTCGTGGCGACCTTGGCCGGAGCGCGACGCGGCATTTCCGGACGGTCCTGCGCCTCCTCGATGGCCGCGAAAAGGGCGGCGTTCAAGGATGATCCAGATGCCTTCATTTGCAAATTACTCCGCACAACCGCGCCGGGGACAGGGGAATAGCAGTCACTTTTAGCCGATCCTGGATCGGTTTCAAAGCCGAGCCCCACGTCCCGTCCACGGGTCTTGCAGCCGCCGGCCGCGATCGTCGTCCGACCGGCCGGCGCCTCGGGCCTCGCGCAGCTGCGCGCGATGCGCAAAGGCCGCCGATTCAGGCCGCCTTCTTCGAAATGATCAGATCGACGAGAGCGCCGACGTTCTCGGGCGCGGTGATCTCGTCGGATTCGAAGCGGATTCCCATCTCGGATTCGATCGCGATGATCAGCTTGACGTGATTGACGCTGTCCCAGCCGTCCACCTCGTCCGCGCGGGTCTGATCGACGAGGTCGATATGGTCCTCGTCCAGGACGTCGGCGAGGTTCCTCGCGATCATTTCCCTCACTGTGTCCCGCGTCATGTTCGTCTCCATTCTTCGCATGCGTCGTTGAGGTTCGATTTCAGGAAGAGGCCGGTTGCAGGGTCTGCGCGCGAATTTGCGGCAGCATCGTCTCGACCGGATCCGCCGTTTCGACTGGCGGCACCGTGGCGGTCTGATCTGTCAGTGTACGCGGCAAACGCGGCGCGATGATCGAAAGTCCGGGGAAACTGCGCATCAGTTCCTCGCAGAGGACCTCGCCGGCCGCCTTCGCCATCGCATATTCCGTCATCTGCCGCGGCCGCTTCTCGACGAATATGGACGAAGGGTAACAGACAGACAGCTTCTCGCCCTTCCGGGCGCCGGCGATCGCCTCGACTGCCTTGTGAAATCCTCTGACGTAGACCTCGACGAAATCGTCGAAGGCCGCATCGTCGAACGCGCCCGCCCTTTGCCGCGCGATCAGGGGCGTCGCGAAATAGTAAAGGTGGGTAATCTCCCTCGCCAGCGCCGCGATCGCGTCCGCCGGGGCGGTTCGAATATCGAGTTGCGCCGTCGCGCAGGCCTCCGGCCCGAAGGCCGCGCACAGCTCCCCGCGCACGCGCTCGGCGTCGGCGAAGCCCTGGAAGTAGGTGATCGTCACCTTCGCGCCGCCGGCGGCCAACAGTTTCGCGGTCGCTGCGCCCAGGCCGCGCGAGCCGCCGATCACGAGGGCGCGGCGCCCGGAAAACTCCCCGGGATCGACGAGACGCCTGATGTCGTCGAGCGACGCGTCGGTCGGCGGAAAGCGCTCGAACGCCGAGACGGTCCCGACGAATTGCGCGCTTTCGACCGCGATTTGCAACAGGCGCGCCCGCTCGTCGAACGACACGGTTCGCGCGCCGACGCCCGGCCGCTCGCCACGCGGTTCGGTCCGCTGGATCGAGAAGCCGGAAAAGATCGAATTGAGACCCGGACACGCCATGCCGACCAGCGTCGACAGCGCGGCGAGGTTCATGACATTGGCGGCCCCGAGAATCGAACAGGCGCGGGGATAGGCGGCCTCGAAATCGGCTTTCGAACCGGGCGTGCGAATCCACCCTGCGAATTCGGCGATGCCTGATCGAGACTGCTCGACCGGCTGATCGCGCAATTCGAAGTCCGGCAGGTCCGCCAGGGCAGACGCGGAGCCGGCGCCTTTGCCGGCGGACTTGAACGTGATCGTGACGGCCGGCTGGCCAGCCGACATGATGTCCGCCCGCGCATTCGTCGCGGTCTTGCGCAGGAATTGAAGACCCACCGTCTGCCCGACGACGATGAACTTCGAAAAGCCGACGTTGATCGCTTCGGCGCCGGCAATATCGACGCCGGCCTCGGCCAGGCGCTCCAGCGCCCAGAGCATCGCCTGGACGCCGTGCACGATGCAGCCGCCGCCCTGCGTGCGGCGTGCGATCGCGAAATCCATGTGCATCGGATTGCGATCGCCGGACAGGCGCGCAAAGGCTTCCTGGTCCTCCATCGTGAAGGTTTTCGCGGCAGGCAGAGGCCCGACCGCGGCAGTTTGGTCGAACAGGCCCGGAAGCGGCGCTGCAGTCGTCATTGTCCGGCGGGCCGCTCGGCGACGATGACGCAATTGATCGTGAGCGCTTCCTTGACGGCGCGCTCGAGCGACACCGCGCCTGCGGGGAACGCTTCCCAGGATCGAACAACGAACCCGGCCTTCTCGACCACGGCCACAGCCTCCTCGGCGCTGCGCAGCAGGAAGATGTGATCGGGCATGGGGCTATTGACCGGCACGTTGATCCAGGCCTTGCCGCCCGGCGCCAGCAACCCGTAGATCGCGGCAAGCGCCTCCATCGGGCGTTCGAGATGTTCGAGCACCTCACTGAGCACGATCCCGTCGAACTTCTCCGAGCCCACGGCCGCGTCGGCGGCGAAAATATTGCGCTCGGCGAGATCGACGCGCCGCGTCACGCCCAGAAGCTTCAGCGTATGTCCGGTCATCTCGAGACTGGCCTGCGAGACGTCCCAGCCCGTCAGGCTGCGGATCGTCGGGACACAGCTCGCCATGTACATCAGCATGCCGTGGCCGGGGCCGATCTCGAGCATGCGCGCGTCCGGCGGCACCGCCTTGAGAAACTTGCTGGCGTAATGGTGGCTGGCGGCGACGTGGTTCGGCCAGATCGCGTAGGACGTCAACAGGCCTTCCATGTACTTCGGCATGATCTCGTCGTTGCTGTAGACCTCCCGGTAGGCCTCGTCGAAGGTGCTGAGGCGATACTTGTTGTTTCGGCGGAAATACAATTCCTCCGGCAGGACGATCTTTTCGCACAGGAAGCGATACGACCTGGCCAGCGTGTCGAGGTCGTAGACGCCCGCGTCGGTGAGCTTGCAGACGAGCGACGAGACATGTTCGGAATGGTCGAGCAGTTCCTCGCTTCTACCGCCGAGATACTTGTCGATCACCCGCCGATGCTCCGGCCAGGCGGCAAGGACCGCGGAAACCAGTTTCTGAAGGTTGGGGCGGGCGGCGAGGCCGTCGATCGTCACTTCTGGTGTCACTCTGCTTTCAATTGGAACGGAGAGCGCTCGGGCGTCGTGTCGCCCGAACGTCTCGGACGCGTCATCGGCTTGCGCCATACGCGATTTCGTGCGCCTGCGCGAGGCTCTCCCGGCTTCCGTCGGAAGCGCAGATATGCCGGGCGCCTCGCAGCGACGATTGCACGCGCGGCAGCAGCTTGTCTTCGCCGATCTCGGCGATGAACTCGTCGACCTTCTCCAAGCGCGCGCGCGCCTCGTCCATCTTGCGCGAATAGCCGAGCAGACGCACGACGGAGATCATCATCAGCAGGCGCCGTTGCGGGTCCGCGCTGCGCTGCGTGGCGGCGTCGAGATAGGCGCATTGCTGGTCGAGCGACTTGCACTTGACCGCAACCTCTTTCGCCTCATCTTCGGTGATCTTTTCCTTGCAGCGGAAGATCGCCGTCGAACCGATTTCGCCGATGAACTCGAATTTGTCGGCGAGACATTCCTGGTGAATGCGCACGTAGACCAGGCCGTCGATGAAATAATCCTGCTGAATCACGAGCGAACGCCCGGGAATGAGCCGGGGAAAATAATTCTCGATCGCGAAGAGGCTGAGATTGCGGCTCTTGAGGACATCGAGGAACAAGATTTCGATGTCCTGGTTCACAAGGCCGATCTTCGTAATGTCGCCTATCCGCAAATCGACGAGTTCGCTAACCGGCTCGATGTTCTTGCGGATGATATGCGCGAAGGAATCGCCCGGCTTTATGCCCTCGGCGCCTTCACGCTTGAATCGCTCGACCATCGGCACCGACGCGATCGCCTGATCGATCGACACGATGGGCTTGGTAAAATGCGAAATGACGCTCGATCTGACATCGCACTCGCCAACCCCGTAGCCGAACGCGCAGGTGGACGCGCCCATGAATATTCCGCCGTCGAGGATGATCCCGTCGCCGGAATAATAATCCTTGGCGGTCTGGTACAGAAACGCGCGCTCGTAAGCGTTCATCATAGAGGGCGCGCTGAGCACATACTGCGGCGGACGCCCGAGATAGAGGTCGAAAGGCGGCGCGAGTTTCACATAGGACAAGGGCCGGGCCAGAACCGTAGAGGGTGCGTTCACAGCCGGCATGGCGACAGTCTCGGTTGTGTCGGCCGGTTTGTAACCCGCGACAGATTGAAGGAAGCCGACGAGTTTGCCGGCCATGACGGGGTCGAATTCGCCATTGTAGTGGCGCATGTCGTCGCGCATCGCGGCCTTGGCCCCGCGCTCCACGACGTATTTGTACGGTTCGAAAACCGGGATCGAAACTTCTTCGGCGGCCGCCAGCAATTGCTTGTTGAAGGTCGCCGGCCAACTGATGTGGCGCCCGTCCTCCATATATTGCCATGTATAGGTGACGATGCCCGCGGGCTTGTCGATCATGGACAGGAGTTGACCGAGCCCCTTCCGGACATCGCGCAAGGAGCCGCGCGCCTCGCGAAGCGTCGTGAGATACAGTTCCTTGTCGGCCTCGCTCAGATCGGAGTCGCGCAACACCGGCGCGAGCTCGTTCGCAACAGTCTTGACGTATTCATCGTCGAATCCATTGATTCCGCGGCTATACCACAACCCCGCGAGTTTTCCCGGCTCGCGCCCCAAAGTTCTGAAAACGTCGAGCATCTTCACGATCGGGACGCGATTCAAGTAGTAACCGTCGAGAGATATTTCCTGCGATGTATTCGGCTCGAACAGATAGATGTCGGTTTCTTTCGCGAGAATATCGGGATTGGGTTTGAAATTCCGATCGACGCCGCACATGAACTTGATTTCGTCAGGAATGTCGCACTCGCCCCGGTAGAGCCGAATCGCCTGGAAGAATTCGCCGAACGTATAGGTCCAGAAAGGCGGGCCGACGACCCGAAAATTCGAGGGAACGCCGCTCCAGTCGGAACCGGGGGCGCGACGCCCGACACGGTGAACCTTCGAGAGGGGACCCCGCAGATTGCAGCCCCCCATCGCCATCACGCGTATCGGATTTATGTCGCTCCTCTCGTCCGCGGCGACGTTCTGCAGCGGGCTCCATAGCAAGGACCGCGCACGGCTCAAGAATTGTGCTATAGCTTTCATGGGCGGCACGTATCGCATTCAGCGGCGTTCGTGAAGTAGTTCGTGTGTTTCCGCCGCGCTGGATTGTCAAATATGGCTTCAACTACAGAGGCCTGTCAGGAATTGGACGGGTACCAGTTCGCACTGTGACGGTCAATCTGGACCGTCCGCGCCCGAAGGCCATGATGATCTGTTCCCTCACGCCGCGTCGCCGGCGGATAACAGCTGTAGGGCGTCGACGGCTTGCGGCTGCGCGGGGCGCAGCGTGGAGAACGGCAGGTTTTCGGGCGCCACATAGCGGGCGACGTCGAGGTCGTAGATCCTCTCGCCGTCCGGCTTTTCCTCGCGCAAGGAAAATCCCAGACGGCCCAGCAGGTCGGCGAC
>JBDHTL010000004.1:0-63177 GCA_039808645.1 Rhodoblastus sp.
CGTTGCGCGGCGCCGCGACAACGAGAAAGCCGTCGCGCAGATCGGACCGCGCGGGCGCGGCGCCTTCCTGCGCGAGCGCGGCGAGCAGCCGGCGCGCCTCGCGACTCAAATCCGGCCGCGCGCTCCCGGCGGCCTGCACCGAAGGCCCGCCGCCCGGCCCGCCTACACGCCGCGACCCGGCGGGCTTTTCCTGTCTCGACACCATGAATTCGCACTCCTAGTCCACACGACCCAAATCGCAGGACAGAGTTATTAGGATTTTATCCCTTGTCAATGAATTTTATCTGGCTCAGAACAAGAAAGGGCCCGGAGCGACTTGGCTCCGGGCCCCCGACGTTCGAGAGATTCGCGTTACTTGGAGCGGCGACGGCGCTGCTGGCCGAGACCCATCTCCTTGGCGAGATTGGAGCGCGCCTTGGCGTAGTTCGGCGCGACCATCGGATAGTCGGCCGGCAGGCCCCATTTGTCGCGATAGGCGTCCGGAGACAGGTTGTATTGCGAACGCAGGTGCCGCTTCAGCGACTTGAACTGCTTTCCATCCTCCAGACAGATGATGTAGTCCGGCGTGATCGACTTCTTGACCGGGACCGCCGGCTTCAGGGGCTCGGGCTCGCCCGGCGCGATCTGTTCCGTCACGCGCACCAGCGCCGAATGCACGTCACGAATGACGTTGGGCAGTTCCGCGAGCGGAACCGGATTGTTGCTGACATACGCCGACACGATGTCGGCAGCCAGCTCGATGTAGGGGGCTTGAGCTGTATTTTCTGCCATCTCAGCTTTCTTTCCAGACAATCCGCTTCTGCGGCGGAATATCGACAGGTTGCGCAAGTGAAGGCGATTTCCGAGGGGCGCATCCTTGGAACCGAGCCCGAATTGCGGGGGCGATTTCTACGCTAGAAACGTGAGTCGATCAAGTTGCGCGAAACATTGGTCCCCACCCGACAAATAACAGCAAATATTACCGGAAATTTAGATTGCAAAGTTGAAAATCCGGGACGCATTTTCGCCGCCGCGGCAAGGCGAACACGAACGCTTGAACAGGCCCCGGCCGCCCGTCCCTTGCCGTCGCGCAAGCCAGCGCTTACCTAGAAAAACAATGGAGGCGACCCACATGGCCAGCGATACGACACGCGACAGGACGGACAAGACCGACAGCGAGTGGCGCGCGCAGCTGACGCCCGAACAATACAGGGTGACGCGGGAGCACGGCACCGAACGGGCGTTCACGGGCCCGTACTGGGACGAGAAGGCCGCCGGCGCCTATTCCTGCGTGTGCTGCGGCGCGCCGCTCTTCGATTCGCAGAGCAAATTCGATTCGGGCACCGGCTGGCCGAGCTTCACCGCGCCGGTCGAGCCGGGGGCGGTGAGCGAGCACCAGGACCGCAGCCTGTTCATGCGCCGCACCGAAGTGCGCTGCGCGCGCTGCGACGCCCATCTCGGCCACGTCTTTCCCGACGGGCCCGCGCCGACCGGCCAGCGCTACTGCATGAACGGGACCGCGCTGCATTTCGAGCCGAAGAAATAGGACCGGACATGAAAGACCTGAATGCGCCCGCGACGGCCCGGCCGCCGCGGGCCGCTCGCCGTCCGCGCGTGACGACCGTCCACGGCGTCGAACTCGTCGACGACTACGCCTGGCTGCGCGCCGAGAATTGGCAGGAGGTGCTCGCCAATCCCGCGAAGACGCCGGCCGACATCCGCGCGCATCTCGAGGCCGAGAACGCCTATTGCGAGGCCCTGCTCGCGCCGACGAAGGAATTGCAGGCCGAACTCGTGAAGGAATTGCGCGGGCGCATCAAGGAAGACGATTCCGACGTCCCCTGGCCCGACGGCGCCTTCGATTATTACACGCGCTTTCGCGAGGGCGGGCAGCACGAACTCGCCTGCCGGCGCCCGCGCGACGGCGGGGCGGAAACGATCCTGATCGACGGCGATGCCGAAGCGAAGGACAAGCCGTTCTTCGACATGCGCGCAGCCGAGCATTCGCCCGATCACAGTCTCGTCGCCTGGAGCAGCGACGACAAGGGCTCCGAGCTCTACACCATTCGCGTGCGCGACCTCTCGACCGGCGAAGATCGCGCGGATCGCGTGACGCATTGCGACGGCACGGTGGTGTGGGCCGCCGACGCGCGCTCGTTCCTGTACGTGCGCGTCGATGACAATCACCGCACCGCCCAGGTCTTCCGCCATACGCTCGGCGCGGACGAGAAAGACGACGCGCTCGTCGTCGAGGATCTCGATCCCGCATGGTTCGTCCATCTGCATCGCAGCCACTCGCGCCGCTTCGGCGTGGTGACGATGAGCGGGCACGACGCAACGGAAATCTGGCTGATCGATCTCGACGACGCCGAGATTCCGGCAAGGCTCGTCGCCGCGCGGGAAACGAAACACCGCTACGACGTCGAACATCACGGACAGACGCTGTTCATCCGCAGCAATGCCGACGGCGCCGAGGATTTCAAGCTGATGACCGCGCCCCTGTCGGCGCCGGCGCGCGCGAACTGGCGCGAGGTCGTTCCTCACCGTCAAGGCCGCATGATCGTCGTCGTGATCGCCTATGCGCGCCATCTCGTGCGGCTCGAGCGCGAGAACGGACTGCCGCGCATCGTCGTGCGCGACATCGCCGGCGGCGCCGAACACGAGATCTCCTTCCCCGAGGAAGCCTATTCGCTGCGCGTGGAGGCGGGTCTCGAATTCGATACGAACATCCTGCGCTTCGTCTATTCCTCGATGACGACACCGGCCGAGACCACCGACTACGACATGGTTTCGCGCACGAGAATCTTGCGCAAGCGGCAGGAGATACCGTCGGGCCACGATCCGGCGCGCTATGTCACGCGGCGCATCTATGCGACGGCGGCGGACGGCGCGCAGGTCCCGATCTCTATTCTCTCGCGCGCCGACCGCGCGGGCCCTGCGCCCTGCCTGCTCTACGGCTACGGCGCCTACGGCCATGCGACGCCGGCCGCCTTCAACGCCAACCGCCTGTCGCTGGTCGACCGCGGCTTCGTCTTCGCCATCGCGCATGTGCGCGGCGGAACGGACAAGGGCTGGGCGTGGTACGAGAACGGCAAGCTCGAGCACAAGCCGAACACGTTTTCCGACTTCATCGCCTGCGGGCGCAAGCTGATCGAGGACGGGTTCACGCAAGAGGGCCGCATCGTCGCGCAGGGCGGCAGCGCCGGAGGCATGCTGATGGGGGCGATCGCCAACATGGCGCCGGAGCTGTTCGCCGGCGTGATCGCGGACGTGCCCTTCGTCGACGTCATCAACACGATGCTCGACAAGGACTTGCCGCTGACGCCGCCCGAATGGCTGGAATGGGGCAATCCGATCGAGGACGCCGCGGCCTTCCGCACCATGCTGTCCTACTCGCCCTACGACAACGTCGCTGCGAAGCGCTATCCGCCGATCCTCGCGCTCGGCGGCCTCACCGATCCGCGCGTGACCTATTGGGAGCCGGCGAAATGGGTCGCGCGCCTGCGCGAACGGATGAGCGGCGGCGGCCCGATCCTGCTGCACACCAACATGGACGCCGGCCACGGCGGCGCGTCGGGCCGCTTCGATCAGCTCGGCGAAGTCGCGATGGAGCAGGCGTTCGCGCTCGCCGCGGCGCAGGGCGCGTTCAGGAGCGAGGCGTAGGCCTCAGTCGCGCTTCTCGACGAAGCGCTTGAGTTCGGTCAGCGACGCGAAGCGCATGACGCCTTCGGGCGTCTGCGCCTCGATCGAACCGTCGGCGAACATCAGATAGTTCGTATCGCCGGACGAATAGCGCCCGACCACGGCAGGCTCCGGTTTCGGCGGCGCAGGCGGCGGCTCGGGAGGCGGCTCGTCCTTCGGCGCGTGATCGCGGCCGAGTTCGCGATCGAATTCGCGCGCCGTGCGTTCGAGCCAATCGTCGTATTCGGGCTCCTCTGCGGACGCGACGGGCGGCGACGGAGGATCGGGAATGCGCAGCGGCTCGGACGCCGCCTTCGGCGTCTCCGGCGCGTCGCGCGCAGGCTCGTCGGGGAGGGTCTCGTCGGAGACGGGCTCGTGCGGCGGCGGCTCGGCAGGCGCTGGCAGATCGACGATCGCGGCCTCGACGATTGCGGCCTTCGCCATCGCCAGATCCGGCTCGCTCTCGCGCAGCGTCTCGACCGGCGCGTCGACGACGGGCGGTTCGGCGGCCAAGTCGACGGGCGCATCGAGCGGCGCAACGATCGCTTCCGGCGATTCGAACGTCTTCTCGTGCGATTCCCGCGCGACGCGATCCTCGCTCATCCGCAGCAATTCGCCGACAGTCGGCGGCGCCGAGGGCGGAACGGGCGGCGGCCCGCCGAGGGATTCCGGCGGCGATGCGGGCTCCTCGACTTCGTCGGCCGCATGGCGCGCGCGTTCTGCGCCGGCGACGGCGGCGCCCGCGAGAACGCCCGCGCCGGCGACGACGGGCGCCGCCGCGGCGATCGCGGTCTTCGAGACTTTCGAAGCGCCGCGCGGCGCCGCCCGCGTGTCGGGCTCGGCGCTTCGCGATCCGACGGCGGCGTCCGTCAGCCGCATGACCGTCCACGCGAGCATGGCGACGACCAGGCCGCCCGACAGCATGACCGAGCCGGCGATCACCGCGGTCCAGCCGCGCTCGGCCTGCACGATGTCCCAGCCCGTCCACATCCAGCGCGCGCCGAGCAGCGCGAGCGCGACGCCGACGACAAGGGCAAACCAGTCGATCGCTTTTTTCACGGCCCCGTGGCTCCTCGTCCCAGAATCGTCAGAATAGTCGCCGCGCCGGCTTTCAGCAAAGCCCGCAAACCCGGAGCGCGGGTTGCCGCGCCGCCTCGTTCTTCCTAATTATGGTCGCGTCGGGCGGAAACATGCTGCCCATCGCACGCCATTTCGGGAGCCATTCATGTCCTTCACCCTGCCGCCCCTGCCCTACGCCTATGATGCGCTCCAGCCCTACATGTCGAAAGAGACGCTGGAATACCATCACGACAAGCATCACAACGCCTACGTCACGACGGGCAACAATCTGCTGAAAGGCACGGAATTCGAAGGCAAGTCGCTCGAGGAGATCGTGAAGGGCTCCTACGGCAAGAACGCGCCGCTCTTCAACAACGCCGGCCAGCACTACAACCACCTGCATTTCTGGAACTGGATGAAGCCGAACGGCGGCGGCGCCATTCCCGGCGCGCTCGAGAAGGCGATCGTCGACGGCTGCGGCTCGGTCGACAAGATGAAGGAAGATTTCATCGCGGCCGGCGTCGGCCAGTTCGGGTCGGGCTGGGCGTGGCTCGCGGTCAAGGACGGCAAGGTGAGCGTGGCGAAGACGCCGAACGGCGAGAGCCCGCTGGTGCACGGCGCGACGCCGATCCTGGGCTGCGACGTGTGGGAGCATTCCTACTACATCGACTACCGCAACCGCCGGGCCGATTACGTGAAGGCCTTCATCGACCATCTCGTGAACTGGGACTACGTCGACCAGCTCTTCCAGAAGACGCGCTGAGGCGAGAACGCTTCGAGAGAGCCCGGATTTCGATCCGGGCTTTTTTGTTGTCGCGCGTCGCGCGCGCGTCAGGCGGCGGCGACCTTGCGGAGGAAATCCTCGATCGCCTCGTTGAGACGGCGCGATTGCATCGCCATGTCGTCGGCGGCCTGATGCACCTGGGCGGCGGACTGGTCGGTTTCGCCGACCGCCATCTTCAGT
This sequence comes from Rhodoblastus sp., assembly GCA_039808645.1. Classification (GTDB taxonomy): domain Bacteria; phylum Pseudomonadota; class Alphaproteobacteria; order Rhizobiales; family Beijerinckiaceae; genus JAJXWB01. The sequence continues at coordinate 5,684 of JBDHTL010000004.1, forward strand.
TGCTTCATGTTGGTCGCCGCGCTCTCGGCGCCGCGCGCGGCCTCGCTGACGCTGCGGGCGATCTCGTTGGTGGCGGCGGCCTGCTGCTCGACCGCGACCGCGATCGAGGCGGTGAAGCTTTCGGCGTCCTTCATCGTGGCGGTGATGGCCCCGATCGCGCCGACCGAGGTCGAGGTCGCCTGCTGGATGGCCGCCACATGTTCAGCGATGCGTTCGGTCGCATGCGCGGTCTGGCCGGCGAGCGCCTTCACTTCCTGCGCGACGACGGCGAAGCCGCGCCCCGCGCCGCCGGCGCGCGCGGCCTCGATCGTGGCGTTGAGCGCGAGCAGATTGGTCTGCGCGGCGATCGCCTGGATCAGCCCGACGATCTCGCCGATCGCGTTCGCCTTTTCGGCCAGCCCGCCGATCGCGCCGGCGGTGACGATGGTCGTGGTCGAAGCGTCCTGCACATGCTGGCGGGCGCGGCCGATCTGCGTCTCGATCTCGGTGATCGACTGGAACAATTCCTCCGACGCGCGGGCGACGGTCGCGACGTTGCGCGACGCTTCCGTCGTGCCGGACGAGGCGGCCTCCGCGCGGCCGTTGCTGTCGCGCGCGATCGTGGACAGGCTGTCGGCTGCCACCGCCATCTGCTCGGCGTGGCTGGAGACATGCGACAGCAGGCCGCCCACCGTCGTGCGGAAGGAATCGACCATGCTCTCGATCGAGAGGCGGCGCGCGCGGTCCCTTTCGACGCGCGTGTCGGCGGCCGACTGCAGGTTCTGCCTGTCGATCAGGCCCTGCTTGAAGACTTCGATCGAGCGCGCGAGATCGCCGATCTCGTCCTTGCGGCGGCGATGCGGGATTTCGACTCCGAGATCGCCTCCGGCCAGTTCCGTCATCGCGCTCGACAATTGCGTTAGCGGCGCGACGACCTTGCCGACCAGATGATGCAGCACCACGGCCACGGCGGCGACGGTGATCAGAGCTTCGGCGAGCCAGAAGATCAGATCGCGCAGCGCGCCGGCGTCGGTCGGGCCGAAACCGACGGCCACGGCGAAACGGGCGCGCGGCTGGCCCTCGGCGCCCCGCGACAGGGACTGCACGAGCAGGACGCCCGTGTCGAGCGGCGTCGCGGCCGGCCGCAACGTCGGGCCCGCGGCCGGCCGCTGCGACAGGTCGCGCAGGACGCCGTCGGCGGGCGCGCTCAGGCGGTCGCGGCGCATCGACGCGAATATCTTGCCGTCCGCGTCGACGACGATCGCCGCGCCGACCGATTCGTGGTTGAGGAAGCCCGCGAGCAGGCGCTCGGCCGCCTGCCGGTCGCCGGCGGAAACCGCTTCGGCGAGGCTCGGCGCGACAAGGCCGAGCTGGCCGGCGCTGCGGTCGACAAGGTCGCGCCGCGCGCCCTGCCAGGTGTACCAGTTGGCGATCAGCGCGCTGACCAGGGCGAGCGCGGCGACCAGGCCGGCCGCCACCAGCACGATGCGGTTGCGGATCGAATCCGAGCGGCTGGCGTCCCTGGACGCGCGGGCCCGGCTTCGGTCGAGAAACTTGCTGAAATTCATGCGCGCGGCTCTGGCGTGAGGCGGCGGCGCACGCCGCGCCGCCCGGAATCATGACGGCGCAAGTGTGCGGGCGCGCGGTTAAGGCCGCGTTAACCACGCATCATGACGCACGAGCCGCGCATCGCGCACGGCGAGCAGGTCCGCAAATTCCGGCGAGAGGAAGAAGGCGAGCTCGCGCTCGCGGGCGTCCGTCACGGGATCGAGCCGCCGCAGCGCGTCGTCGACGCGACCGGGATGGCACATGACGAGGTGGCGCGGCCCCGGCGCCGCCAGATAGGAGGCGAACCGCCGCGCGTCGTAGCGGTCGGGCGCAAAGTCGGAATAGCCGGCGAAGCCCTGGTTCAGCGCGTGCCCGGCGCGATTGGCGGCGCGACGAAAGCCCGCCGCCAGCGCATTGACCTTCGCCGCCTTGCCGCAAAAGGCGCGACGGCGGGCGATGCGGCCCGGCGCGTCGGAACTGTCGCGCATGGGAACATGCGCGAGGCCGCGCCGCTCCAGCGCCGCGAACAATGCAGTGCGAACCCCCGGCAGCACATGGACATGCTGGTGTCCGTCGACATGCGTCGGCGCGGCGCCCGTCGCGTCGCAGAAGGCATCGATCTGGCGGCCGATCTCCGCCTCGACTTCTTCCCGCGGCAGGCGGCGGGACAGCGCGGCGGCCGCCAGCGCGCCGACGCCGGGAAACGCGCCGCCGGGCGCCAGGCGCGGCATGGGCCCGAGCGGCGCGCCGACGGTGAGCGTGACGTGCAGGCCGAGATCGACGTCGGGACGCGCGGCCGACCAGTCGCCGGCGGCGCGCCGCCAGTCCGGCAGCGAAGCCATGGCGGAGGCGGCCGAGATACGGCCGGCGGCCGCAACCTCCAGCAGGCCGCGACTGACCGCTTCCGTCATGCCGTAGTCGTCGGCGCACAGGATGAAATCGAGACTGGCCATCGCGCCTTCCGCAGCCCGCCGCGCGCGGGACGTTTCGCGGTTTTCATCGCCGGTTCAGGCGACAAGATCAACATGCGGCGGCCGCGATCCGCGACCCGCCAGAATCCGCCTTCCCCTTTGCCCTCGCGCGCTCTAAGCCTAGTCCGGCAAGACGCTGCGCATTCCAGCCGGAGACGACCTTGGCCGCCGAGGCCCACAAGATACCGGAACTGACCGTCCTCGTGCCCGTCTACAACGAGGCCGAGAACGTGCCCCTGCTGATCGAGCGCCTGACGCCGGTGCTGGAACGCTGCGTCGCCTCGCACGAAATCATCTTCGTCGACGACGGATCCGCCGACGACACGATGGAGGCCGTGCGGACCGCACATGCGCGCGACCGCCGCGTCGACGCCATTTCCTTCAGCCGCAATTTCGGCAAGGAAGTCGCCATCGCCGCCGGTCTCGACCATGCGCGCGGACGCGCGGTCGTCATCATGGACGCCGACCTGCAGCATCCGCCGGAGGCGATCGCCGACATGGTCGAGAAATGGCGCGAGGGCTACGGCAACGTCTACGGACTGCGCAGCGACCGTGACACCGATTCGGCGCTGCGCCGCGCGCTGACGCAGCGCTTCTACCGCCTGTTCGCGCGGCTCGGCGAAACGCGCCTGCCGCCGGGCGCGGGCGACTTCCGCCTGCTCGACCGCAAGGCCGTCAACGCGCTGATGCGCATGCGCGAGCGCGCGCGGTTCAACAAGGGCCTGTATTCCTGGATCGGCTTCAAGTCGATCGGCGTTCCCTACCAGGACGCCGAGCGCGCGCACGGCCAGTCGAAATTCACCTACCGCAAGCTCACCCGCTTCGCGCTCGACGGGCTGATGTCGTTTTCCACCGTGCCGCTGATGGTGTGGACCTTCGTCGGCATGACCGTGTCGTTCCTGTCGCTGTTCGCCGCGGTCTACATGGTCGTCTCCACGCTGATCTACGGAACGGACGTTCCCGGCTACGCCTCGCTGATCGTGTCGATCAGCTTCCTGTCGGGCGTCCAGCTCATGTCGCTCGGCATTCTCGGCGAATATGTCGGCCGCATCTTCGCCGAGGTGAAGGGCCGCCCGCTCTACATCGTTGCCGAACACCTGTCGGTCGACGCGCGCGACCAGGCCCTGCGCCAGAGCGCCACGCCGCGCGCGGCCGAATGATCCGCAACCTGCTTTCCGTCGGCGGCTTCACGCTGCTGTCGCGCGTCACGGGTTTTGCGCGCGACATCGTGCTGGCCGCCACGCTCGGCGCCGGCCTGATGAACGACGCCTTCGTCGTCGCCTTCCGCCTGCCCAATCATTTCCGCGCGATCTTCGGCGAAGGCGCGTTCAACGCGGCCTTCGTGCCGTCCTACGCCCGCGTGCTAGAGACGCAGGGCGTCGAGGAAGCGAAGAAATTCTCAAGCCGCATCTTCACGCTGCTGCTCGCCTCGCAGATCGTGCTGCTCGTCCTCGCCCTCGTCTTCACGCCGTTGCTGGTCGACCTGCTGGCGCCGGGATTTCGCGGCGATCCGCGCAAGTTCGACCTCGCCGTCGCGCTCACGCGCGTGACCTTTCCCTACCTGATGTTCGTCACGCTGGTGACGCTGCATTCGGGCGTGCTCAACGCCAACGGCAGGTTCGCCGCCGCCGCCTTCGCGCCGGCCCTGCTCAATCTCTCGATGATCGCGGCGCTGTCGCTCGCCTTCCTGTTTCCGAACGCAGGCTATGCCGCGGCGGCCGGCGTCACGGTCGCCGGGTTGGCGGAACTCGCGCTCCTCGAAATCGCCACGCGGCGCGCCGGCGTCGGCTCGGCGCCGATGCGGCCGCGCTGGGACGCCGATGCGAAACAGTTCTTCAAGGCGCTCGGGCCGGCGGTCATCGGCTCGGCCGGCGTTCAGATCGCGCTGTTTGCGGATACGATCATCGCCTCGCTGCTGCCGACGGGCGGTCCCTCGTCGATCTACTATGCCGACCGCATCTATCAACTGCCGATCGGCGTGATCGGGATCGCCGCCGGCACGGTGCTGCTGCCGGAAATGAGCCGCGCCTTTTCCGCCGGCGCGCCCGACGAGGCGATCCGCGCCCAGAACCGCACGATGGCGCTGACGATCGCGCTCGCCATGCCCTTCTTCGTCGCCTTCCTGACCATCCCCGACCTGATCATGCGCGCGGTTTTCGTGCGCGGACGGTTCACCGACGCCGACGCGCTCGCCGCGGCGCATGTGCTCGCCGCCTATGCGGTCGGCCTGCTGGCGATCGTGCTGATCTCCTCGGCGCGCGCGAGCTTCCAGGCGCGCGGCGATACGACCGTCCCGATGATCGCGTCGCTGACGGCGGTGGCGCTCAACGTCGGGCTGAAGATATTTCTCTACAAGCCGCTCGGCGCGCCCGGCCTGGCGCTCGCGACCGCGCTCGGCGCCTGGATCAATCTCGGCATTCTCGTGTTCCTGGCGCTGCGCGCCGGCGCGATGCGGCCGAACGCAGTTCTGGTCAAGGTCGCCATCGCCAGCCTCGCCGGCGCGCTGGTTCTCGTGGCGATCGCGCTGTTCGGCGACGCCGTGGCGCGCGACGCCGTCGCCGGTCTCGGCGGCCTCGCCGCGATCGCGGAACTCGTGCTGCTCGGCCTCGCCGGCATGATCGGCTATGCGCTCGTCTTCCTCGCGACGGCGAAAGCGATCCGGCTCGATCTTTCGGCGCTGAAGGGAGCGCGGCGGCGCGCGAAGACCACGCCCGCGCCGGAGGACGCCAATCCGTGAACCATCGCCCGCTCTACGTCTTCGACGCCTACGGCACGCTGTTCGACGTGCATTCGGCCGTCGCGCGCCATCGCGCGCTGGTCGGGCCGGAGGCCGACCGGCTGTCGGAAATCTGGCGGACCAAGCAGCTCGAATACAGCTGGACGCGCTCGCTGATGGGCGCCCATCGCGATTTCATGACGCTGACCGAGGAGGCGCTCGATTTCGCCGCCGCGCGCTGCGGCGGGATTTCGCCCGAAGCGCGCGCAAGATTGCTGTCGGCCTACGAGACGCTCGACGCCTTTCCCGACGTCGTTCCGACCCTGTCCGCGCTGAAGGCGCGCGGCGCGAGGCTCGTCATCCTGTCGAACGGCACGCCCGCCATGCTCGACAGCGCCGTGCGCTCGGCCGGCCTCGCCGATCTTCTCGACCCCTCGATCTCGGTCGAGGAGGTCGGCGTGTTCAAGACCGATTTCCGGGTCTATGCGCGCATCGGCGCCCGCTACGGCGTCGCGCCGGCCGACGTTTCGTTCCAGTCGTCGAACCGCTGGGACGTGGCCGGCGCCGCGAAGTTCGGGTTTCGCGCGGTCTGGATCAATCGCGCCGGCGCGCCGGACGAATATCGGGACTTGCGCCCGGCGGCCATGCTGGACGGGCTCGCCGGGCTGCTGACGCTCTCGGATCGCGAGCCTCCGGGCTCGCCGTCGTGAAGCCCGACTGACGGGGCGCGGTCCCTCCGAAACGATCAGGCCTTGCCCATCATCTGGGCGACGCCGGGAATGCCCTGGGCTATCTCGCGCATCCGGTCCGGACCGATCTGCTCGCCGCCGAATTCGAAGACCTGCTGGCCGACGGTCTTGATCTGGTCCATGTCCAGCCCCTTTTCCTTGAGCTGGCCGGCAAGCGCCATCATGCCGGCCGCGCTGCCGGCCGCGCCGCCGAGGCCGCCCAGCATGCCGCCCAGCGCGCCCATCAGACCGCCGCCGCCGCCGGCGTTCTCCTCGACCGCCTCTTCGCCGCCGGGAATGGCGTTGATGAGGTCGCCGACGGGACCTTGCGGCGCGTGCTTCTTCATGAAGCCGAGAATCAGGCCGATGGCCTGGCGGGCGACATTCTCGTCGATGCCGGTGGCAGCGACGATGCGCTGGATGAGCTCTTCCATGACAACCTCTTGAAGTTCAATCGTTCGACTATTGCGCGCCGGGCTCGGCGCGGCCGCAACGGCGCACGATTAGTCGCCGCCGTCCGGGCAAATTGCAAGGTCGAAAAGCACGGGGGCGCGCGACGTCCGGCGTGGCGCACAGGCGCTACTTGCCGTATAAGCCGGGCGTCAACATGTCTTGCGCGCGCTGCGCGCCCGCGCATGTATTCGCGCGCATGGCGCGCCAGCAGGAATGGAGCGATCCGTGGCCGACGATCCCAATCAAGTCGAGGGCAAGATTCTCGTCGGCAAGAGCGGCGCAGGCGCTGCGGGCGTCTACCGCTATCTCAACCTGCCGCTGGGCAACCGGCACGGCCTCGTCACCGGGGCGACCGGCACCGGCAAGACGGTGACGCTGCAGAAGCTCGCGGAAGGATTTTCCAACGCCGGCACGGCGGTGTTCGCGGCCGACGTGAAGGGCGACCTGTCCGGCATTTCGCAGCCAGGCGACGGCAAGCCGCCCTTCGTCAAGCGCGCGCAGGAACTGGGCCTCGCCTACACGCCCGACACGTTCCCGGTCGTGTTCTGGGACGTGTTCGGCGAACAGGGCCACCCGATCCGCGCCACCATTTCCGAAATGGGGCCGCTGCTGACGGCGCGGCTGCTCGAGCTGAACGACACGCAGGAGGGCGTGCTCAACATCGTCTTCCGCGTCGCCGACGATCAGGGCTACCCGATCCTCGATCTCAAGGATCTTCGCGCGATGTTGCAATACGTCGCCGACCATGCTTCGGAACTGACCACCAAATACGGCAACGTCGCCACCGCCACGGTCGGCGCGATCCAGCGGCAATTGCTGGTGCTGGAGAATCAGGGCGCCGACAAGTTCTTCGGCGAGCCGGCGCTCGACATCGCCGACTTCCTGCGCACCGACCGCGACGGGCGCGGCGTGATCAACATTCTCTCCGCCGACAAGCTGATGCGCTCGCCGAAGCTCTACGCGACCTTCCTGCTGTGGATGCTGTCGGAACTGTTCGAGCACCTGCCGGAAGTCGGCGACGCTGACAAACCGAAGCTCGTCTTCTTCTTCGACGAGGCGCATCTGCTGTTCGACGATGCGCCGAAGTCGCTGATGACCGCGATCGAGCAGGTCGTCCGTCTCATCCGCTCCAAGGGCGTGGGCGTCTATTTCGTGACGCAGAACCCGCTCGACGTGCCGCAGACCGTGCTCGGCCAGCTCGGCAACCGCGTGCAGCACGCGCTGCGGGCCTTCACGCCGCGCGACCAGAAGGCGGTGAAGGCCGCCGCCGAGACTTTCCGGCAGAACCCGAAATTCGATACGGCGACAGTTATCATGCAGCTCGGGGTCGGCGAGGCGCTGGTCTCGATGCTCGATCCCAAAGGCTCGCCGGAAATGGTCGACCGCGCGCTGATCGCGCCGCCGTCGGCGCGGGTCGGGCCGGTGACGGACGCCGAGCGTGGCGCCACGATCAAGACAAGCAAGCTTCTCGGCAAGTACGAAACCGCGATCGATCGCGAATCGGCGTTCGAAATCCTGCAGAAGCGCGCCGCCGGCCATGCCGACAGCGCGGCAGGCGGCCCTGCGGCGGCGGACGATCAGCCGGCGGAAGCGGCAAGCGGCGGCGGCATCCTCGGCCAGCTCGGCGGCATGCTCGGCAGCGTGCTCGGCGGCGGCGACGCGCCGGCAGGCGGCAAGGGCAGGCGGCCGCGCATGTCGACCGGCGAGATGATCGTGCGCTCGGCCGCGCAATCGGCGGCGCGCTCGGTCGGCACGCAGATCACGCGCGCCATCCTGCGCGGCGTGCTCGGCGGCCTGTCGCGGTAGATTCCCGGTTTCAGGATCGCTGTTCGCGCGACGGCGGGGGCGGCGTAGCCTGCTTCGGCCCCCAACGCCGTCGTTTCCCGATCCGCCTCAGCGCAGGAACCTGTAGCCGCGCTTGATCAGGCAATTGTCGATGACGAGCTGGTAGTCGCTCGCCGCCGAGCCCGCGGCGGCGCCGGCCTGCGCCTGTTTCGCCGCGCCGCCGGCGGAGATCGCGTCGCCCATCGCGCCGGCCGCGGAGCTTCCGGCGAACAGGCCATTGGCCGCACTGACGCCGGGAACCAGAAGCCCGCCGAGCACGCTGCCGGCTGTGGCGAGCGCGGCGCCGGCGGCGGTCTGTTGCGCGCCTTCCCTTGCGGCCTGCGCATGGGCGGCGGCCTTGTCGCCATGCGGGGCGGCGCGCTTGCGGCAATAGGCCAGGTCCTTCTCGTATTTGGCGGGCTTGAAGCCCTTGGCGTCTTCATCGACCAGCGGCTCGTAGAGCCCGCTGTCCTGCGCCTGCGCAGGAAGCAGGGAGACCCCGGAAATCAACACGCAGAAAGCAATCGCGCCAGAATAGACACGCAACATCACAATACCCCCACGTACTCGACCCCAGACTTGTCTAAAGCGCCTCGCGAAAAGCGACAAGCCGCCGCAGAGGCGGTTTTGACGCTCATCAAACCGGCGCGCTAGATTCCGCGCGAGCAGGAGCAAGACGATGGCATCGATCGAAGACGTGCTGGAAAAACTCGACACCGACAGACAGGGCGCGCTCGACCGCCTGTTCGACTTGCTGCGCATCAGATCGATTTCCACCGATCCGGCCTTCGCGGCGGAATGCGCGAAGGCCGCCGAATGGCTGGCGAAGGACCTCGCGGGCATCGGCTTCACGGCGAGCGTGCGCGCGACCGCGGGCCATCCGATGGTGGTGGCCCACGCCAAGGCCGCGCAGCGCGACGTTCCGCACGTGCTGTTCTACGGCCATTACGACGTGCAGCCGGTCGACCCGCTCGACCTCTGGGAGAGCGATCCGTTCGGGCCGAAGATCGTGAACGCGGCCACCGGCCCGCAGATTTTCGGGCGCGGCGCCGCCGACGACAAGGGCCAGCTGATGACCTTCGTCGAGGCCTGCCGCGCCTTCGTCGCGACGGGCGGCCTGCCCTGCGACGTGACGATCCTGCTCGAAGGCGAGGAGGAAACGGGTTCCCCGTCGCTGCCGGCGTTCCTGGCCGAGAACAAGAAGGAATTGTCCGCCGATCTCGCGCTGGTCTGCGACACCGGCATGTGGGACCGCACGACGCCCGCCATCACCGCCATGCTGCGCGGCCTGGTGCTGGAGGAAGTGACGATCAAGGCCGCCGATCGCGACCTGCATTCGGGCCTCTACGGCGGCGCGGCGGTCAATCCGATCCACGTGCTTTCGAAGATCGTCGCCGACCTGCACGATGCGGAGGGCCGCGTGACCGTGCCGAACTTCTACGATGGCGTCGAGGACCTGCCGGACGACATCGCCAAGCAATGGCGCGCGTTGCAATTCGACGAGCGTGATTTTCTCGGCGACGTCGGCCTGAGCATTCCGGCCGGCGAAAAGGACCGCAGCGTGCTCGAGCAGATCTGGGCGCGCCCGACGATGGACGTGAACGGCATTTTCGGCGGCTATACGGCCAAGGGATCCAAGACCGTGCTGCCGGCGCAAGCGAGCGCGAAATTCTCCTTCCGCCTCGTCGGCAAGCAGAACCCGGCCGCGATCGCGGAAAGCTTCCGCTCCTTCGTGCGCGCGCGGCTGCCCGACGATTGCGAGGCGGAATTTCATTCGCACGGCGCAAGCCCCGCGCTGCAACTGCCCTTCGGCTCGGAGGCGCTTTCACGCGCAAGGCGGGCCTTGTCGCAGGAGTGGGGCAAGGAGGCCGCGATGGTCGGGTCCGGCGGCTCGATCCCGATCGTCGGCTCGTTCAAGCGCGACCTGAAAATGGATTCGCTGATGGTCGGCTTCGGCCTCGACGACGACCGCGTGCATTCGCCAAACGAGAAATACGAGCTGAGTTCATTCCAGAAGGGCGCGCGGAGCTGGGCGCGGATTCTCGCGGCGCTGTCGGCGTGAGGGCGGGCGCGTCGCAAGACCCCCTCCCCTACCCCTTCCCCGCTCCGCGGGAGAGGGCGGAATCGGCCAGATTTCGGTATTCTGCCAAGACCACGGGCGCCTGCCGTCCCCTCTCCCGCGAAGCGGGGGAGGGAAAGGGAGGGGGCCGCGCCGCTTGACCATCCTCCAGGGCCTCCTCGCCCTCGCCATCCTCCTCGCCATCGCCTTCGCGCTGAGCGAAAACCGCCGCGCCGTTCCGCTGCGCGTCGTCGTCGGCGGCGTCGCGCTGCAGATTGCGCTCGCCCTGCTGTTCACGAAATTTCCGCCGGCCGTCGCCGCGATCCTCAAGCTCACGCATGGCGTCGAAGCCCTGCAGCGCGCGACCGACGCCGGCACGGCGCTGGTCTTCGGCTTTCTCGGCGGGGCGCCGCTGCCGTACGCTGAGACGAAAGCCGGCGCTTCCTTCATCCTCGCCTTCCGCGCGTTCCCGATGGTGCTGACCATTTCGGCGCTGGCGACGCTGATGTTCTACCTCGGGCTGATGCAGAAGATCGTCGCCGCCTTCGCCTTCGTGCTGCGCCGCGCGCTCAGCGTCGGCGGGCCGCTCGGCGTCGGCGCCGCCGTGCATATTTTCGTCGGCATGGTGGAGGCGCCGCTGATCGTGCGGCCCTATCTCACCACCATGTCGCGCGGCGAACTCTTCGCGCTGATGAGCTGCGGCATGGCGGGCATCGCCGGCACGGTCATGGCGATCTACGGCGCAATCCTCAGCGCGCATGTGCCGGATGCGCTGCCCAACATCATCACGGCCTCGATCATCTCGACGCCGGCCGCGCTGGCGCTCGCCGCGCTGATGGTTCCGTTTTCGCCCGACGATCGCTCGACCGACATCAAGATCGCCGATCCGCCCGCCAACGCTTTCGAGGCGATCGTGCGCGGCACGATGGACGGCGTGAAGATCCTGGCCGGCATCATCGCGCTGCTGATCGTGCTGGTCGCGTTCGTGCATCTGATCGACGCCGCGCTGTCGCTGCTGCCCGACATCGGCGGCAAGCCGGTCTCGCTTCGCGCAGCATTCGCGCTCGTCTTTCGTCCGCTGGTCTGGCTGATCGGCGTGCCCTGGCCCGAAAGCGAGACGGCTGCCCTGCTGATGGCGACGAAGACTGCGCTCAACGAATTCGTCGCCTACCTCGACCTCGCCGGCCTGCCTGAAGGCGCGCTGTCGCCGCGTTCGAAACTCATCATGACCTATGCGCTCTGCGGCTTCGCCAATTTCGGCTCGCTCGGCATCATGATCGGCGGCATGACGACGATGGCGCCGGAGCGCCGCCACGACATCGTGGCGCTCGCGCCGCGGTCGCTGGTGTCGGGGACGCTGGCGACGCTGATGAGCGGGGCTGTGGTGGGGATGGTGGGGTGATGACGACATTAAATCTTATGTTCGGCATCCAAGCGGGGTTAGATGATGCCTGAAGATGAGCTGATCGCTCTGAATTACATAGCCTATGCTATGCAAGTGCCTGAGCCGACGGCAGAAGAATTTTCCGCGAGCGGATTTGGCGCAATGCTCCATCTTGTCGAGGACAATCCGTCGACAGCATGGGAGATTATCAAATTCTTGATCGAACATTACGAAGAGGCGGATTATTACGCGACTACCAAAACTGATGCTCAGACCGTCATAGGACTGTTAGCCGCTGGACCTCTCGAAGATCTGCTTAGCGGGCATGGGCCGGCCTTCATCGAAGAAGTTGAACGAAATGCGTCGCAAGATCGTCGATGGGCATGGGCTCTCGGCGGCGTCTGGCAGTTTCAGATGAACGAGGATATCTGGAAGCGCGTTCAGCGCGCTGCTGACAATACATGGTGGGAAAAAAGCGCGCCCGAGTGACGCCCAGCGCAGTCACTGGACTAAGCGTGGACGCCTTCCTCACCAATCCGGCCATCTTCCTCCCCGCCCCTTCCCTCTCCCGTTCGCATGTGCAAAAACGCCCCCGCGCAACGCTTGAGATTTCCGCCGCCATGAGCACTTCCGACATGCCCTACGCCGCCGCCTTTCCGTCCGTGGAAGAGGCGCGCTGGAAGGAGTTGGCCACGGCCGCGCTGAAAGGCGCGCCGTTCGAGAAGCTGCTGCACAGGACCTACGACGGCGGCGCGATCCAGCCGCTCTACGCGCCGGCCGCCGCCGCGCCGCAGCCGGCCCGCGCGACAACCGGCCCCTGGGCGATACTGGCGCGTGTCGACGCCGCCGATCCCAAGACCGCCAACGAACTGGCGCTGACTGATCTCGAAAACGGCGCGGACGGGCTGCAGCTCGCCTTTGCCGGTTCGGCCGGCGCCTATGGCTTCGGCCTGCCGGCGAGCGAGGCGGGAATCGAGGCGGCGCTGGCGGGCGTGTTCCTCGACGCCGGGGCGCCCATCGAGATCGACGCGCCGGGCCACGGCCGCGAGGTCGCCGCCGCCTTCGCCGCCCATGTGGCGAAGCAGAAGGTCGATCCCAGGACGACGCTCGTCTCCTTCGGCCTCGACCCGCTCGGCGCCCTCGCGCGCGGCGGCATTGTTCAACCCTTCGCGGAAATCGCGCCGCATATGGCGGAAACGGTCAAGACGCTCTCGGGCGCGGGCTTCGCCGGGCCGTTCTGCATCGCCGACGCGCGCATCGTTCATGCGGCGGGCGGCACGGAGGCGCAGGAACTCGCCTATGCGATCACCAGCGCGCTCGCGTATCTGCGCGCGCTGGAAGGCGCGGGCCTCCCGCTCGATGCGGCGCGCAAGGCGATCTCGTTCCGCATGGCCGTCGACGCCGACGAATTCCTGGGCGTCGCCAAGCTGCGCGCGCTGCGCCGTCTGTGGGCGCGCGTGGAGGAAGCCTGCGGCCTCACGCCCACGCCCGCGCAGATGCACGCGGAAACCGCGTGGCGCATGATGACGCGCCGCGACCCTTACGTGAACATGCTGCGCGCGACCGTCGCGGTCTTCTCGGCGGCTGTCGGCGGCGCGGACCGCATCTCCGTCCTGCCGTTCACGCAGGCCGTGGGTCTGCCGGACGAATTCGCACGCCGCGTCGCGCGCAACACCCAGCTCGTGCTGCTGGAAGAATCCAATCTCGACAAGGTGGCGGACCCAACCGCCGGCGCCGGCGGCTTCGAGGTCCTGACCGCAGAGCTCTGCGACAAGGCCTGGGCGCTTGTGCAGGCTTCCGAGAAGACCGGCGGCATCGCCGCGCAGATCGCGTCGGGCGCATTGAAGGCGGACGTGGAAAAGGCCGCCGCCGAACGCGCGAAGAACGTCGCGCGGCGCAAGGATGCGCTGACCGGGGCGAGCGAGTTCCCGAACATCGCGGAAAAGCCGGTGAGCGTGCTCGCGCCGATCCCGGCGACGGCGGCGCCCGCCGGCGCGCTCGCTCCGCATCGGCTTTCCGAGCCTTACGAAGCGTTGCGCGAAAAATCCGACGCGCTGGCCGCCAAAGGCAATCGCCCCTCCGTCTTCCTCGCCAATATCGGGCCGATTTCCGCCTTCACCGCGCGCGCGACCTTCGCCAAGAACTTCTTCGAAGCTGGCGGCATCGAGGCGCCCGGCAACGACGGCTTTGCTTCGGCGGAAGCGGCGGCGGAGGCCTATGCGACGTCCGGCGCGCCGATCGCCTGCATCTGCTCGTCCGACGCGCTCTATGCCGAACAGGCGGAAGCCGTCGCGCGCGCGCTGAAGGCCAGGGGCGCGAAGCTGGTGATCCTCGCCGGCCGGGCGGGCGACAAGGAAGCGGCTTACGCGGCCGCCGGCGTCGGCGACTACGTATTCGCCGGCGCGGACGTGCTCGCCTGCCTCGATCGCGCGTGGAAGGCGATCGGATGATGCGTCTGGCGCTCGTCTGCATCGGCGCGGCGCTCGCCGCGCCCGCCGTCGCATTTCCGAGCCAGTTCGACGGCGACTGGCAGGTCGAGGCGCGCACGACGGTCGGCCAATGCGCGCCGGACGTCTCGGGCACGGTGCGCATCGACGGCGGGCGCGTCGTCGCCTCCAGCGCGCAGGGCGTCGACGTCTGGGGCTATCTCGAGGACAGCGGCAATATTTCCACGCGCTTCACGGCGGGCCAGAAGATGGCGCGCGCGAACGGCAGGCTGAAGGGCGTATCCGGCTCCGGCGCCTGGTCGTCCAATACCGATTATTGCGGCGGCGTCTGGAAGGCGCAGAAGACGAAGTAGCGCAGAACGCGCGCCGGGCGCGACCCGACGACAGGCGCCATCGGCTTCTCGATTCGGCTTTGTCATGCACGTCGTTGCGGCCGCGCGCGGCCTGTTGCATATGACGTTGTCGGGCGAAATGCGGCGCGTTGGCGTCGGCGGCGCATTGGGCGAGCGATCCCGAATGCGCATCAAGGACTTGCCGGCCCGCGGCCGCCGAAGGAGCGACGGATGATCCGAATCAGAGAGATGATCAGCAGCGCCGCGATCGCGCTTTCGGCGATGGCGCTCGCCGGCGCCGCCGAGGCCGCGCAATGCGGCAATAATTCCGCCGGCTTCGACAATTGGAAGCAGCAGTTCGCGCAGGAGGCGCGCGGGCGCGTCGGACCGTCGGCGATCTCGGCGCTGATGGGCGCCAGCTACGCGCGCACGACGATCAGCGCGGATCGCGGACAGCACGGCTTCAAGCTGACGCTCGACCAGTTCATGGCCAAGCGCGGCGGCGCGGCGATCGTTTCACGCGGCAAGGCGCTGAAGAAGTCCAACGCCGCGCTGTTCGCGCAGATCGAGCAGCGCTACGGCGTGCCGGCCGGCCCGCTGCTGGCGATCTGGGGCATGGAGACGGGCTTCGGCGCGGTGCGCGGCAAGCAGCACCTGATCTCGGCCGTCGCAACGCTCGCTTACGACTGTCGGCGCTCGGCCTATTTCACCGACCAGCTCTACGCCGCGCTGAAACTCGTCGACCAGGGCGTGTTCAACGCCAACACCATCGCCTCGATGCACGGCGAGGTCGGCCAGACCCAGTTCATGCCGAAGACCGTGCTGAACTATGCCGTCGGCAGTCTCGAGACCTCGTCGGGCGCGCTGCTGTCGACCGCCAATTTCCTGAAGGGGCACGGCTGGTCGCGCGGCGGCGGCTATCAGCCGGGCGAGACCAATTTCGCGGCGATCCAGGAATGGAACGCGGCGTCGGTCTATCAGCGCGCCATAGCGATCATCGGCGCGCGGATCGACGGCGACAGGTAACGCTGCTTCAGTCGGCGTCGCGGGCTTTCCGGTCGAGCCGCCGCAGCGCGAGCAGCGTGGCGAGCGCGAGCAGCGTCGCCGCAAGCGGCCTGCCGCCGAGCGCGAGGGCGACGACGACGCCGACCGCAGCGACGGCGAACGCGTACGACGCCGAAAAACGTTCGGCGCGCGCGGCGGCCATGCCGCCGCGACGCGGCGCAAGACCATTCGGGAGCACGGCCGCCAGGGCGAACTCCGCCTGCACGGGATCGAAGTGCGCGGCCGCGATCAGCATCGGCGGCGCCGCATAGGGAAACGCGCCGGCGCTCGCCGCCGACTGGTCGAAGACCGCGATCTCCCAACGATCTTCGCCGGTCCGCGCGACATGAACGTCGAAGGTGACTAGGCCGCGCGCGTCGTCGCGCAAGGTCGCCGACGTCTTCACCGCGCTTCCCGAATGCGCGGAATTTCGCGAAGGCCATTCTTCATGCGGCGCGATCTGAATCGCGCGAACGACGTCCGCCGGCGCCTGTCCGCAGGAAGCGGCGAGCGTCCGCAAGGCGCGGGTCGCGGCCGCGAGCGCCGTCGCCCGGACCAGCCGTTCGGGCAGCGGAAGGTCGCGGGACAGACCGGGAATTTCCGCGTAGCCGAACAATCCGGTCTGGCCCGCGACGTCCTCGGCATCGGCCGCGCCGGGCGCCGGCGCGGCGCCGACGAGCCGAAACGCGGGAGCCGCCGTCTCGCCGGCCGCGCGACGACGCGCCTCCGCCGCCGCGACAAAATCCGCGAAACGCAGCGGCGGTCGTGCAGGTCCGGTCGGGGCTACGTTCATCGGGCTTGGCTTCCTCGCGCCAGCATGGGCCCCGCGGCTTGCGCGAGCCTGCCGCTACGTGCGTTCGGCGAGGCCGTTCTGCTTCAAGCGCCAGACGAGCAGATCGATACGGTCCTGCCCGAAGAAAGGCTCGCCGTTGAAGACGAAACAGGGCACGCCCCAATGGCCGGACGCCGCATGCGCCGCCTCGTTGCCGGCGATGATCGTCTCGTAGCGATCGGGGTCGGCCGCAATCGCCGCGTCGAGCGTGGCCAGATCGAGACCGGCGCGCTCGGCTGCGCGGGACAGATGATCGCCCTGGTCCCAGCCGTTGGCGCGCCCGCTCCACAAGGTGGTCGCGACTTCGTTGATGAAGGCCAGCCCCCTGCCCGCCTCCTGCGCGGCGGCGCCGAGCCGCGTAAGGCGTTTTATGCGCGGCTGCTCCGCTGCGACTTCCAGCGTCATCATGTTCTGGTCGATCGGATCGGGCTGCGGGAAGCGGAAGGGAATGCCCTCCATCTGCGCGACGCGAATGGAGTCGATGAAGACGTAGCGCGCGAAATTCGGATTGGCCTTCTTGAAGAAGCCCGGCACGCGCACGGCCAGCGGATAGACCGGCCGAGCGTTCACGACGAGGTCATACTGCTTCACGATGCGCAGCGTCTTGGGCAGCGCGAGATACGAGTATGGCGAGCGGAAGGAGAAGAAGAGATCGACGGATAGGGTCATGCGTTTCTCCCGAGCCATCATTGCGCGGAACGAAGCGACGCGGCGCTCCATCCCCGGACCTCAATCCGCGCCGGGGATGGATTGCTTCGTCGCGTTGGCGCGCTCCTCGCAATGACGGCGCCTAACTATGCAGCCCCGGCGCCTCGTGCCCGGTGCGCGCGACATATTCGGTGTAGCCGCCGCCGTATTGATGCACGCCCTCGGGCGTCAGCTCCAGCACGCGATTGCTGAGCGCCGCGAGAAAGCGCCGGTCGTGCGAGACGAAGAGCATGGCGCCTTCGTAATTCTCGAGCGCATTCACCAGCATTTCCTTGGTCGCCATGTCCAGATGGTTGGTCGGCTCGTCGAGCACCAGAAAATTCGGGGGATCGTAGAGCATCTTCGCCATCACCAGCCGCGCCTTCTCGCCGCCGGACAGAACGCGGCATGGCTTTTCCACATCGTCGCCGGAAAAGCCGAAGCAGCCGGCAAGCGTGCGCAAAGACCCCTGCCCCGCCTGCGGAAACCAGCCTTCCAGCGATTCGTAAACCGTGCGTTCGCCGTCGAGCACTTCCATCGAATGCTGCGCGAAATAGCCCATCTTCACGCTGCCGCCGACGGTTACGGAGCCCGCATCCGGCTCGGCCGCGCCGGCGATCAATTTGAGCAACGTCGACTTGCCGGCGCCGTTGACGCCCATGACCGCCCAGCGCTCGCGCCGGCGCACCTGGAAATCGAGCCCTTCGTATATCTTTCGCGCGCCAAAACCCTTCTCGACGTTCTTGAGCGTCGCGACATCCTCGCCGCTGCGCGGCGCGGGCGGGAAGTCGAAGGCGATCGTCTGACGCCGTCGCGGCGGTTCCACGCGGTCGATCTTCTCGAGTTTCTTGACGCGGCTCTGAACCTGAGCTGCATGGGATGCGCGGGCTTTAAAACGCTCGATGAATTCGATCTCCTTGGCCAGCATCGCCTGCTGGCGCTCGAACTGCGCCTGCTGCTGCTTTTCCGCCAAAGCGCGCTGCTCGGCGTAGAATTCGTAATTGCCGGAGTAGGTGGTGAGCGCGCCGCCGTCGATCTCGATGATCTTGCCGACGATGCGGTTCATGAATTCGCGGTCGTGCGAGGTCATCAGCACCGCGCCATCGTAGTTGCGCAGGAATTGCTCGAGCCAGATCAGGCTTTCGATGTCGAGATGGTTCGAGGGCTCGTCGAGCAGCATGAGGTCCGGCCGCATCAGGAGAATGCGCGCGAGCGCGACGCGCATTTTCCAGCCGCCGGAGAGATGGCCGACATCGCCGTCCATCATCTCCTGCGTGAACGAAAGCCCATCGAGAATTTCGCGGGCGCGGGCGTCGAGCGCATAGCCGTCGAGCTCCTCGAACCGCGCCTGCGCCTCGCCGTAGGATTCGATGATGGCGTCCATTTCGTCGGCTTGGGTTGGATCGGCCATGGCGGCTTCCAGCGCCTTCATCTGCGCCAACACCGCCGACACCGGCCCCGCGCCGTCCATGACTTCCGCCACCGCGCTGCGGCCGGCCATTTCGCCGACGTCCTGGCTGAAATAGCCGATGGTCGTCCCGCGATCGACGGAGACCTGCCCCTCGTCGGGGCTCTCCTCGCCGGCGATCATGCGGAACAGAGTCGTCTTGCCGGCGCCGTTGGGCCCGACGAGGCCAACCTTCTCGCCCCTGAGGATGACGGCGGAGACCTCGATGAAGACGATCTGATGGCCGTTCTGCTTGGAGATTTTGTCGATGCGAATCATGCGGGGGTTATGGCCCGGCAGGTCATTTGGAACAATCTGGCGGAGGACTCGGATGCGCCCTCTTTCCCGCAGGTACGAAGTCGGCTGTTGCCGACTTCGACCAGATACTGGGGAGAGCCGGAGAGGGGGCGGTTTCAGACGTCATTCGCACCAATTTGAAATCGCCGTCTCATTGCGCTCTCAGTGCACCTCATTTGACATGTCATTTTTGGTATGTCATTTAACGCGCACTGAAATGAATGGAGGCGCAGATGTCCACGCGAATTGCCCGGCTTAGCTCGCTTCAAGAATGCGATGACGTTTCAGCAGACGACATAGAAGATTGTCGGAAGGCGCTGGGATGTACTCCCGCCGACATGGCCGAGCGGCTGGGCTGGTCCATGCGAAAGTATCTACGTACAATCGAAACGGTGCGAGAGGATGAATTCGCACCTCGCGACGTCGTTCTGAGCCTAATAGGTCTGCTGAAGATTTCTGCGAATGAATATGCAAGTAACGCGTTGAAGAGACGCCCGACTAAACATTCTTTCTTCGATAAAGAAGATCACTCAGCAATTGTGCGCAGGGTGCGCGACGCAGAAAGAAGCAAAAACCACGAATGGACGGCAGAGGTGACCCCTCACGTCCTAAGAGAGGTGGCCCATCGAGCGGCGAAAGGCCTCCGCGTCACGTACAACGATCTAGCTGAGAAGCTTGAAATAGATGGACATACGAAGCGAGTTTGGCCAAGAACTGCTTATGGCAGGCCCCTCGGTAGCGTCTGCAGCATAATCACTGAACTAGGGCGAATTACGAATAGGCGTATTCCGCTGCTCTCTGTGATTGTAGTAAAACAAGACGGCTCTCCAGGAATGGGTTTCGACGGGATGACTAAAGATTTTTTCCGTGTCCACGAACCTGAGAAATACCGCACCTTACTGGCCCGTATGCGGGCAGACCGCGACAGAATGGTTTCTGAGCTTCAAGATGAAGTATTGTCCTATCCCCATTGGGATGAAGTCGTCGAAACATTAGGCGTTGCGTAGCGGCGGCGCGCTAAACAGCCTGCCTCCTAAGGGAGGGGATGCCCCTCCCGTCCTCCACGATTGCCGCGCCGCACACCGCCCCGCTATAATGGCTTGATTTCCCAAAGCAGCCGGGTCCCGCCCGGCCTTGCCGGACCAGCGCCATGACCCGCATACCGAATTTCGCCGATGTCGCCTTCAAGCCCGCCGCGGCCGCGCCGCAGACGCCCGCCAACGACGCGGAACCTTGGATGACGCCCGAGGGCATTCCGGTGAAGCCGGCCTATGGCCCCGCCGACATCGAAGGCCTGTCCTACATCCACTCCTATCCCGGCGCAGCGCCCTATCTGCGCGGGCCCTATCCGACCATGTATGTCAACCAGCCCTGGACCGTGCGGCAATATGCGGGGTTTTCGACGGCGGAGGATTCCAACGCCTTCTATCGCCGCAATCTCGCGGCGGGGCAGAAGGGCCTGTCGGTCGCCTTCGATCTGGCCACCCATCGCGGCTACGATTCCGATCATCCGCGCGTGTCGGGCGACGTCGGCATGGCGGGCGTGGCGATCGATTCCATCTACGACATGCGCACTTTGTTCTCCGGCATTCCGCTCGACCAGATGAGCGTGTCGATGACGATGAACGGCGCTGTGCTGCCGGTGCTCGCGCTCTACATCGTCGCGGCCGAGGAACAGGGCGTGCCGCCCGAAAAGCTGTCGGGGACCATCCAGAACGACATTCTCAAGGAGTTCATGGTCCGCAACACCTACATCTATCCGCCGCAACCTTCGATGCGGATCATCTCGGACATTTTCGCCTATACGTCGCAGCACATGCCGAAGTTCAACTCGATCTCGATTTCCGGCTACCACATGCAGGAAGCGGGCGCGACGCAGGACCTCGAACTCGCCTACACGCTCGCCGACGGCGTCGAATATTTGCGCGCAGGATTGGGCGCCGGGCTGACCGTCGATCAATTTGCGCCGCGCCTGTCATTCTTCTGGGCGATCGGCATGAACTTCTTCATGGAGGTCGCCAAGCTGCGCGCGGCGCGGCTGATCTGGGCGAAGCTCGTCAAGGATTTCGGGCCGAAGTCGGAAAAGAGCCTGCCGCTGCGCACGCATTCGCAGACTAGCGGATGGTCGCTGACCGCGCAGGACGTCTACAACAATGTCGTGCGCACCTGCATCGAGGCGATGGCCGCGACGCAGGGGCACACGCAGTCGCTGCACACCAACGCGCTCGACGAGGCGCTGGCGCTGCCGACCGACTTCTCCGCGCGCATCGCCCGCAACACGCAGCTCTTCCTGCAGCAGGAGAGCGGCACGACGCGCATCATCGATCCCTGGGGCGGCTCCTATTATGTCGAGCGCCTGACCGCCGATCTCGCGAAGAAGGCGTGGGGGCACATCCAGGAGATCGAGAAGCTCGGCGGCATGGCGAAGGCGATCGACGCCGGCATTCCGAAGCTGCGCATCGAGGAAGCCGCCGCCAAGACGCAGGCGCGGATCGACTCAGGGCAGCAGACGGTGGTGGGCGTGAACAAGTATCGCCCGCTCAACGATCCGCCGATCGACGTGCTGAAGGTCGACAATTCCGCGGTGCGCGCGCAGCAGATCGAGAAACTGAAGCGTCTTCGCGCCGAGCGCGACGAGGCCAGGTGCCAGGCGGCGCTCACAGCGCTGACCGAGGGCGCGCGCGGCAAAGGCAATCTGCTCGCGCTTTCGATCGATGCGGCGCGTGAAAAAGCGACGGTGGGCGAGATTTCGCTGGCGCTGGAAAGAGTGTTCGGACGGCATCGCGCCGAGATCAAGTCGATCTCCGGCGTCTACAAGAGGGAGGCCGGCGTGAATTCCGCCGCTGTCAATCGCGCGCAGAAAATGGTGGAAGCGTTCGAGGAGAACGACGGCCGCCGTCCGCGCATTCTCGTCGCCAAGGTCGGGCAGGACGGCCACGATCGCGGCCAGAAGGTCATCGCCTCGGCCTTTGCCGATCTCGGTTTCGACGTCGACATCGGGCCGCTGTTCGCCACGCCCGACGAGGCGGCGCGGCAAGCCGTGGAAAACGACGTGCACATCGTCGGCATTTCGTCGCTGGCCGCCGGCCATCTGACGCTGGTGCCGGAACTGCGCGCCGCGCTGGAGAAGGAAGGGCGGCCCGACATCATGATCGTGGTCGGCGGCGTCATCCCGCCGCAGGATTTCGACGCGCTGCGAGCGGCCGGCGCAAGCGCGATCTTCCCGCCGGGCACGGTGATCGCGGACGCCGCCAGCGGGCTGATCGAGGAACTGAACCGGCGGCTGGGATACGCGCAGATGAGCGCCGCGGAATAGAGACCGTCACCCGTCCTTGCGAGGAGGGCAGGCGACAATCGCTTGCGATTGCCGCCGCAGCGACGCGACAATCCATCCCCGAGCGATCCGACCTTTGGGGATGGATTGCTTCGTCGGCTTTGGCTCCTCGCAAATTGAGGGTGTGGCGCGACGGCCACGCTCTTCCACGAACTCCGGCCAAGTCGGCGCTCTGCCCCATCGCCGCCACAACATTCGGGCCGATTGCGGGCCGACTTCAGCAACGCGCGTGTGACGATGTCCTCAAGAGTTTCGTGCATTCTCGCCGCCGCCGCGGCATTGTCCGCGTCGACCGCAACCGCCGCGCCGCGCGAAGCGGCGGGCGCGCAGCGGTTCGACGCGTCAATCGAGCGGCTGTCGCGCGCGCATGGCGTGCCGGAGCGGTTGATCCGTCGCGTCATCATGCGCGAGAGCAGATACGCGCCGCATCTCGTCAATCGCGGCCACTACGGGCTCATGCAGATCAAGCTGCAAACGGCCAAGGGCATGGGCTACGGCGGCGGCGCGGCTGGCCTGCTCGACGGCGAGACCAATCTGGCCTACGCCGTCCCCTATCTCGCCAACGCCTACCAGGCGGCCGGGCGGAACGAGGATCGCGCCGTCGCGCTCTATGCCGGCGGCTATTATTACGTGGCCAAGAGCAAGGGCCTGCTGCGCAGCCTGCGCACGGCGCGCTCTGCGCCGCTCTCGGACGAGGCCGTCAGCAGCGAGCCTCTCGTCGCCTATGCGGAGACGAAGCCTGCGCAAGAGCCGCCGATGCAGGTCGCTGCCGCGGGGCAGGCGGACAATCCCTTCGCGGCGCTGTTCG
Organism: Rhodoblastus sp.; assembly: GCA_039808645.1. Taxonomy (GTDB): domain Bacteria; phylum Pseudomonadota; class Alphaproteobacteria; order Rhizobiales; family Beijerinckiaceae; genus JAJXWB01. The sequence continues at coordinate 28,574 of JBDHTL010000004.1, forward strand.
GCGGCGGGCGGCAGGCTGCTGCGCAGGACGACGCCGAAGGCGACGATGCGCGCATGGAAGCGGCAGCGCTGGAGATAGCGCCGCTGCCGCCGAAGCGGCCTCGGGGTCTGTAAGCGGGCCCCTCATGCCGCGTATAGCCCGTGTAGCGGGCGTCTCGACGCATGCGGTTCGCGGCTTTGCTTCGAGACGCGATGCTTCGCATCGCTCCTCAGCATGAAGATTGTCGATCGAACCGCTGCGATCAGCGCTTTCGGGATTCGCGACTTGCGAACCCCAGCCTTCACGATCGCTCTTCTTGCCGCGAGCCTGAAGGCTCGCGATCCGCCTACCGCGCCGGCGGCGGCAGGGCTTGTCCCACGATCGGCGCGGGCGCCTGCGGCTTCGGCACGCCCGCGTCGATCACCGCCTGCACATTGGCGTCGGCCTCGCGCTTCCTGGTCAGCGTCGCGCCGATCTGGCGCACGGCGTCGGGCGCATTGGCGTAGGTGTCGTGGCCGATCCAGCCCTGGCTGAGCATCGACAGGTCGTAGACGCGCACGCCCATGGCGTCGATGGCGGCGGCGTCCTTGGCGTTCGACGGGTCCATCGCGCCCAGTCGCGCGCGCGAACCGGCGATCCGGCTCGACAGAGACAGCGCGCGGTCGTCGCGCGAGACGAAGACCGAGATGCGCGCGGGATCGAGACGGGCGACCTGCTGGCGGAACACGCCGAGATCGATGTCGGGCGCGGCCAGCATGACCGAGCCAAGCTTGCCGTCGAGGTCGGGGTGGCCGGCGATGGCGGTTTCACGCAGCGCCTCCATCGTCAGCCACGAACCCATGGAATGAGCGAGAACTTGCACGCGGCCGATGCCGGGCGCCTGCGCGATGTCCATCATCAGCCGCTGCAGCGCGTCGCGCGAGGCGGTCGCGGCTTCCTTGTCGGATTCATAGGCGAAGAGTTCGCCCTTCGATTGCCAGGCGAACAGGATCGGCACGCCGGTGAAGCCGCCGTCGGCGACGATCTGCGCGAGCCGGAAGCGCGCTTCCTCGAGGCTGGTGTTGAAGCCGTGGACGTACAGCAGCACGTCGCGGCTGTTGCCGACGCGGCCGGAGATATGGGAGGCGAGTTCGGCGCGGAAGGCCTCCGGTTCGAGCGTGCGGCGCGCGGTGACCACGAAATGCTTTTCCGGATTGGCGGATCCGAAGCTCGGCTGCTCGATTTCTCCGGCGCGATGGCCGGGGGGCACGGAAACGTTCTGCAGCGAGAAGCGGGCGACGACCTCGCCCGGCGCCTCGCCGGCCTTGTGGCGCGTCGAAGCGACGAACAGCGGCACCTGCTGCGCGCGGCCCGGCTCGCTGCGGAAATAGGAGCCCATCTTGTTGCCGACGATCTCGGCGCGGTCGGAAAGGGCGTTGAAGGAATTGGCCGTCGCATTGCAGCCGGCGATCCCGGCCGCCAGCGCGCAGGCCGCAGCCAAGCGCACAATGCGGATGGCGCCGGAACGGGGGGCGCGGGCGAATGGGGAACAAGTCACGCGAAATCCTCTTGCCGCTGCGCCGAACGCGCGGCCAGCCCACTAACAGCCCGCGGGGTTGAGAGCCGGTTAAATTTGCGGCGTCGCAGCAGGAAATGCCCGGACAAGCCGGCGAGAATGAGGCCGGCCGCCTAGAAGCGGCCGCGCTTGTCTCACGCGCCTGGCCCCGGCAATCTGCCGTTTCCAAGACAGAAAGCGACATGACCGACCTCCTCGCCCTCTCCGTCCGCCAATGCGCCGACCTGTTCGCGCAAAAAAAGGCCTCGCCGGTCGATCTGCTGGACGCAGTCCTGAAGCGGCTGGACGCCGTGGAGCCGGACATCAACGCCTTCGCCATTGTGGATCGCGTGGGCGCGAAAAAGGCGGCGGAAGAAAGCGCGGCGCGCCACGCCAAGGGCGAGGCGATCGGCCTCGCGGACGGGCTGGCGGCCACGATCAAGGACAATGTGCTGGTGAAGGGCCTGCCGAACCGGCGCGGCACCCGCACCAGCCCGGACGCGCCGGCGCCTGAGGATTCGCCGGCGACGGCGCGGCTGAAGGAGGCCGGCTGCATCATTCTCGGCAAGACCACGCTGCCGGAGATCGGCTGGAAGGGGCTTGGCGACAGCCCGCTCACCGGCGTCACCCGCAATCCCTGGAAGACCGGACATACGACCGGCGGCTCGTCGGCGGGCGCGGCGGCCGCGGCCGCGCTCGGACTGGGGCACTTTCATCTCGGCACCGACGGGCTCGGTTCGATCCGCATTCCCGCCGCCTTCACCGGCGTGTTCGGGTTGAAACCAAGTTTCGGCCGCGTGCCGGCCTATCCGCTGTCGACCATGGCCGTGCTCTCCCATCTTGGCCCGCTGACGCGGCGCGTGGAGGATGCGGCCTTCATGCTTTCGCTGATCGGCCGGCCGGACGATCGGGACAATACGGCGTGGAACACGCCCTGCCCGGATTATACGCAGGACCTCGAAAAAGGCGTTCGCGGCCTGCGCGTCGCCTGGTCGCCGCGCATGGGCTATGTCGATTGCGTCGACCCCGACGTCGCGGCGGCGACGGAAAGGGCCGCCAAGGTCTTCGAGGAACTCGGCGCCCGCGTGGACCAGGTCGATCCGCCGGTTGCGGATCCGCGCGCGATCGCCGACGTTCTCTGGCACACGGGCGCGGCCGTGGCGATGAAACATGTCGGGGCGAGCGACGAGGGCCTGCTCGATCCCGGCCTGCTTGCGGAAGTGAAGTCCGGCCGCGCGCTCACCGCCGTGAACTATCTCGACGCGTTTCTCGCGCGCGGCGTTCTCGCCCGCAAGATGGCCGCGTTCCACGAGACCTATGACCTGCTTCTGACGCCGCAGATGCCGACCGGCGCCATTCCCGTGGGCGCCGACGTGCCGGCGGGCTCGCCGTACAGGCATTGGATCGAATGGTCGCCCTTCACCTATCCGTTCAACGTCACGCAACAGCCGGCCGCCAGCGTCCCCTGCGGATTCACGCGGGACGGATTGCCGATCGGGTTGCAGATCGTCGGCCCCATGCGCGGGGACGCGGCCGTCCTGCAGGCGGCGCGCGCCTTCGAACAGGCGCGGCCGTTCGCGACGATCGACGCGCCCCGGGCGTAGCATGACGACGCCCGACGATACGGACTATGCGCATCGCAAGGTCGTCAACCTCGTCGCGGCGATCGCGATCCTCGTGCTGGCGATCATTTTGGTCGTCGCGATGAACATGCTCGACAACCAGCGCAAGATGCAGCGCTGCGTCGATTCGGGCCGGCGCGACTGCTTCCCGATTCCCACGCCCCCGGTGGCGCAGGGCGTGCAGAGATAAGAGGACGGGAAAAGCCGATGACGATCGAGTTCCTGCTGACGTCGCTGATCATCGTCGCCTCGCCCGGCACGGGCGCGCTCTACACGCTGGCGACCGGACTGTCGCGCGGCGCCCGCGCGAGCGCGATCGCCGCCTTCGGCTGCACGCTCGGCATCGTGCCGCACATGGCCGCAGCGATCGCCGGGGTCGCGGCGTTGCTTCACGCCAGCGCGCTTCTTTTCGCCGCCTTCAAATACGCCGGCGTGGCCTATCTGCTCTACATGGCGTGGAAGACGCTCGGGGAGACCGGGGCGCTCAGCGTCACGAAGGAGGCGGACGGTTCGGCGCGGGACGTCATCGCGACCGCCATTCTCATCAACGTCCTCAATCCGAAACTGTCGATCTTCTTCCTGGCGTTTCTGCCGCAGTTCGTCGCCGCCGACGAACCATCCGCGCTGAGCCACATGCTCGAACTCAGCGCCGTCTTCATGGCGATGACGTTCGTGGTCTTCGCCATCTACGGGCTGTTCGCCGCCGCGGTGCGCGATCGCATCATCTCGCAGCCGCGCGTGCTGACGTGGATGCGGCGCAGTTTCGCGGCGGCCTTCGTCGCGCTCGGCGCAAGACTGGCGGTTTCGGAGCGATAGCGCTCAGGCCGGCTTGCGCCGCCCGAGCTTGATCGCGCCCGCGACGGCGAGGACCGTCACCGCGCCCAGGATCGCCGCGGCAATGTCGGGCGGATCGCCGTGACGGTCGAGCCAGGCGGCGACCCACGGGTCGGTCGCGATCATTTCGCCGGCGACCCAGCCGAGCAGCCCCGCGCCCGCCCAGACGATGATCGGCCAGCGATCGATCAACCTCAGCACGAAGCCCGCGCCGAAGACGACCAGCGGGATCGACACGACGAGACCGAAGATGATCAGGCCGAGGTGGCCCTCGGCGACGCCGACGATGGCGAGCACGTTGTCGAGCGACATGACGCCATCGGCGATCATGATGGTGGTGACCGCGCCCCAGACGTTGGGCTCGGCCTTCACCTCGCCGTGCTCGTGATTGTCGAAGACCAGCCTGATCGCGATATAGAGCAGCAGGACGCCGCCGATCAGCTTGAGCAACGGCAGCTTGAGCAGCCACACGACCAGAAGCGTGAACAGGATGCGCAGGGCGACCGCCATGCCGGCGCCAAGCGCAATGCCGAGCTTACGCTTGTCCTCCGGCAGATTGCGGCAGGCGAGCGCGATGACCACCGCATTGTCGCCGGAGAGCAGAAGGTCGAGCCAGACGATCTGCAGGATCTGAAAGGCGAAATAGGCAAGCGAATCGGTCATTTCGGTTCCGTGGTTTCGCGTCTCGGCGCCCGTCGGCGCGCGAGGCGTAGCGTCATGGCCGGCAAGACGCCAGCCAGGGCGCGCGCCATATCTGCGGGCGGGACGCGGCTTTTTTTCGGCACATGAATGAAGACCGCCGGCCGGACCGCCGTTTCCAGCGAACGCCAGAGCGCGGCGTTGCAGACATAGTCGCCGGCGTCGTGGGACGCTTGCGCCGCGACGCCGGCATGGCGAAGGGCCGCAACCAGCCCTGCCACGTCCCATGTGGACGCCAGGCTCGCCGCCGCCGCCGGATCGTGCGCGCGCCGCGTCGCAAAGCAGCCGCGCGCGTCGGGCTTGAGGGCGGACACGACGTTTCGCGCGCGGCGCTCGACGCAGACGCGGCTGCGCCGGCCGGCGAGGCCGAGATGCACGATGGCGTCGGGCTTTTCGCGGGCGACCAGCGCGTCGATCAGCGGGCCGATGGCATGGACCACCGGCATCGCCGCCGTCACGAGCCGGACGCCCATGCGCGAAAAACGGCCGCGCCAATGGCGTTCGAGTTCGGCGACGATCTCCGCGCTCGGATTTGCCGGCGCGCCGGGAAAGGCGCCGAAGGCGGTGACGAGCAATGTCGTCATCACACGCCCATCAAGCCCGCGATCTCGTCGACGGCGAGCGTCGGCGCAAGTTCGCCGTCCGCGACCGCGCGTTCGAGCGCCGGCAGGCGAGCCTTCACATGCGCGTCCGTGCGCAGGCGCGACAGCAGCCGCTCCTCCAGCATGGACCACATCCATTTCACCTGCTGCGCGCGGCGGCGCGCGTCGAATTCGCCGGCTTTCCTCGTCTTGAGGCGATGATCCTCGATCCGCGCCCACATCTCGACGAGGCCCTCGTTGGCAAGGCCCGAAACCAGCACGACCGGCGGACGCCATACGGACGACGAGGGCTGGAGAATGTGCAGCGCCGCCAGATATTCGGCGGCGGCGGCCTCCGCGCGCGCGCGATTGGCGCCGTCCGACTTGTTGACGGCGATCATGTCGGCGATTTCGAGCACGCCCTTCTTGATGCCTTGCAATTCGTCGCCGGCGCCGGGCAGCATCAGCACGAGAAAGAAATCGGTCATGTCGGCGACGACCGTCTCGGACTGGCCGATGCCGACGGTCTCGACCAGCACGACGTCAAAGCCCGCGGCCTCGCAAACCAGCATGGTTTCCCGCGTGCGCGCCGCGACGCCGCCGAGCGTGCCGGACGAGGGCGAGGGACGGATGAACGCGTTGCGGTCGGCCGACAGGCTCGCCATGCGCGTCTTGTCGCCGAGGATCGAGCCGCCGGTGCGCGAGGACGAGGGATCGACGGCGAGCACCGCCACCCTGTGGCCGGCGGCGGTGAGATTGGAGCCGAGCGAATCGATCGTGGTCGACTTGCCGACGCCCGGCACGCCCGTGACGCCGACGCGAATCGCGCCGCCTGTATGCGGCAGCAGGCGTTGCAGCAGCCGGCCCGCCTCGGCGCGATGATCGGCGCGGCGGCTCTCGATGAGCGTGATGGCGCGCGCGAGCGACGCGCGGTCGCCCGACAGAACGCGTTCGGCCAGTTCCTCGACAGGGCGCTTGGGGTCGCGCAGGGCGGCGGGAGTCATGCCCCGCTATATAGCGGATCGCTTCGCAGTTGCGAAACGCGCCTATTTCGGCGGCGGCTTGGCGGTCTTGAACACCGACGTGCCGCGGCAGACGATCTCGCCCTCCGCGTTCGTGATCTCCGCCTCGACGAAGACGAGCGACTTGCCTGCGCGCACCACCCTGCCCCGCCCGACCAGGCGGCCGGTCGCCGGCGCCAGGAACGCCGTCTGCATGTCGACCGTGATGACGTTGGAGCCGACGGCCGAACGCGCCGCCGAGCCCATGCAGACATCCAGCAGCGTCATCAGCAGGCCGCCGTGCGCCACGCCCATCTGGTTGGCGTGATGGCGCTCGACCACGACCTCCAGGCGCGAGCGGCCGTCGCCGCTCTCGATCGGCTCGATGCTGCAAAATCCCACGAAGGGAATGTCGGCTCCGAATATGTCGGCGATCTTCACTGCTGCTCCTGTCCGGTCGGTTCGTAAGGCCGCGTCAACCTGAACGGGCGTTAACGCGATTTGCTCATTCCGTGCAAAGCGCCCCGTAATGGCTCCGGCCTAGCCTTGTGGTCACATTAGCGGGCGGCCGTCATTCCGGTCCAGAGAGACCCGCTTATTGGAGGGTTCGATGGCGACGATTGAACGCGCGCTCAACGCACACAGCCTCTATTGGGTGAAGGACGAGGAAGGCGACCGCATCGGCATCGTCTGGGGCCTCGATGGCGCGTGGCGCTGGACGGTCGGGCATGCGGATTCGCGAGAGGTGGAGTCGTTCGACGCGGCGCGTCAGGCCGTGGAAAGCGCGCTGGGCATTCCCGTACGCGTCAGGCAGCGTCCGGCACGCGCCGCCGCCTGACGTCGATCACTTCGGAGGATCGAGCGGCTGCACGATTTGCGTGAAGGGCGCGCTCGCCTCGCAGCGCGCGGCAAGAGCCGCAAGCGCGGGGAAAGCTGCGGGATCGAACAGGCCTGGATGCGCCTCCTTAAGGAAGCGCAGCGCGCAGGCGACCATGATGTCGGCATGGCCCATGGCCGCGCCGAACCAGAAGTCGCCGCCGCTTTCGGAGCGCGACTTCTCCAGCGCCGCAAGCGTGTCGAGAATCTGGGCGCGGCAACGCTCAGTCCAGAGGTCGGTCGAGCGCTTGTGCAGCACGCGCTCGTAGAGCAGAGCGACCGATTTTTCCGCCAGCCCCTGCCCGAGCGCGCAGACATGCAATTGCGCGCGGCGCGATTCTCCCGCGCGCGGCAGCAGCGCTGAAGCGCCGGCCTGCTCATCCAGCCAGTCGAGGATCGCCGCGCTCTCGATCAGCACCGCGCCATCGTCGCGCACGAGCGTCGGCACACGGCGCAGCGGATTGATGGGCGCGATCCTGTCGGCGTCGCCGAAGATCGACCATGGGCGGTGCTCGAACGCGATTTCATAGAGTCGCAGCGCGATGGCGACGCGGCGGACGAAGGGAGAGTCGTACTGGCCGATGAGGATCATGCCGTCATAATCGTCGCGCCGGCGTGTCCCGGGCAAGAGGGCGCCGGGAACGCGGTGCAGGCCCGAGCGTTATGTGGCCATGTGAACAATCAGGAGCGGAACATGGCCCGGCTCGAACGCGCGCTGGATGCGCAAAGCCTTTTCTGGATCAAGGACGGCGGCGGCGACCGCATCGGCATCGTATGGGGCCTGGACGGCGAATGGCGCTGGTCCGTGGGCTCCCGGCCCTCGAAGCCGGCAGGCTCCTTCGAGGAAGCGACCTCGATGGCCTCGAACGTGCTCGGCGAGCCCATCGTGATGGGCGGACGCGGACGGCGCTGAGGCGGCGTCGGGGGCTTCTTTAGGCCGTGTCGTATCTGCCAACGGGAAGCCGCTGGCGTCGCTCACGAAAAAACCCGCTCGTCGCCGAGCGGGTTTACGCATTTTCGGTCGCAGTTCGCTTGCGGCGAAACGGACGCCAATCAGACCTTGCCCCAGACTTCGCGGGCGATGTCGACGATCAGCTCGATCTTCTTCCACTGTTCGTCCTCGGCAAGCGTATTGCCCTCCTCGGTCGAGGCGAAGCCGCATTGCGCCGACAGGCAGAGCTGTTCGAGGGGCGCGAATTTCGCGGCCTCGTCGATGCGGCGCTTGATGTCGTCCTTCTTCTCGAGCACGCCGGTCTTGGACGTGACGAGGCCGAGCACGACCGCCTTGCCCTTCGGCAGGAAGCGCAGCGGCTCGAAGCCGCCGGCGCGATCGGTGTCCCATTCCATGAAATAGGCGTCGACGCCGACCTGGTTGAACAGCAGGTCCGCGATCGGCTCGTAGCCGCCGGAAGCGACGAAGGTCGAGCGGAAATTCCCGCGGCACAGGTGCATCGACACGGTCATGCCGGCGGGCTTGGATTCCAGCGCCTTGTTGATCATGCCGGCGTAGATGCCGGGCTGCTTCTCCGGATCGTCGCCGCGGTCCTTCAGCATCTGGCGCTGCTCGGGATCGCAGAGATAGGCGAAGGAGACGTCGTCGAGCTGCAGATAGGCGCAGCCCGCATCGCCGAAAGCCTTCACCGCCTTGCCATAGGCGGCGCCGAGGTCATGGTAGAAATCGTTCATGTCCGGATAGACGCCCATGTTGATGAGCTTCCGGCCGCCGCGATAATGCAGCATCGAGGGCGAGGGGATCGTCTGCTTCGCCGTCTTCTTCGTGTTCGCCTTCAGGAACTTGAAGTGATCGACGAAGGGATGGCCGGAAAAGCCGATCTTGCTCATCACGTGCGGCGCTTCCGCCTTGGTCTGCACGCCGGCAAACTGGATGCCCTGCTCGACCGCGATGCGCTCGACGCCGTCGAGATTCCACAGGAAGTCGTAATGCCACCAGGAGCGGCGATATTCGCCGTCGGTGATGCCTTCGAGGCCCGCCGCTTCCTGCTTGGCGATCAGCTTCCTGATCTCTTCGTCCTCGACCGCCGTCAGTTCGGCGGCCGAAATCTCGCCCTTGGCCTTCTTGTCGCGCGCGGCCTTCAGGGGCGCCGAGCGCAAGAGCGAGCCGACCTGGTCGGCGCGGAACGGTGGACGTATCGACATGTTTGTAATCCTTCCTCGACCTGTGAATTCCGCTTATTTCTTTTCGGCCACCGCGAGCAGCGTCGCGAGCGCGTCCTTGTCTTCCAGAAGCGCTGCGCTCGAACCTGTCCAGGCGATCCCGCCGCGTTCCAGAATGATCGCGCGGTCGGTCAGCGGCAGGATCTTGCGGGCGCTCTGCTCGACCAGAATGACCGCCATTTTCTCCTGCTCAATGATTTTGCGCAAAGCCGCAAGCAATTCGTCGACGATGATCGGCGCGAGGCCCTCCAGCGGTTCGTCGAGCAGCAGCACCTGCGGGTTCAGCACCAGCGCGCGGCCGACCGCCAGCATCTGCTGCTCGCCGCCGGACAGCTGGTTGCCCATGTTGGCGCGCCGCTCCGCCAGGCGCGGGAACATGGCGTAGACGCGCTCGACGTCGAACTTGCCGGGGCGCGCGACAGCAGTGAGGTTCTCCTCCACCGTCAGCGAGCGGAAGATGTTGCGCTCCTGCGGCACCCAGCCGACGCCGGCGTTGGCGCGCTGGTCCGGGCGCAGGCTCGACACGTCGCGGCCGCCGAGCGCGATCGTCCCGGCGCGCCGGCGCGTCAGACCCACGATCGTGTTGAGCAGCGTCGTCTTGCCGGCGCCGTTGCGGCCGAGCAGCGCGAGCGCCTCGCCCTGGCCGAGCGTGAAGTTGAGATCGGACAGGACGATGGCCTCGCCGTAGCCCGCGGTGAGCTTTTCGACGCGCAGCAGGTCGCTCATGCCGCGCCTCCCTTGCCGGCGCCTTGCGGGGCGCCGAGATGATGCTCGACCTCGCTCTCGCCGAGATAGACCTGGCGCACGCGGGGATCGCGCGCCACCTCGCTTGCCGGTCCTTCCACGAACAGCGCGCCCTGCACGAGCACGGAAATCGTCTTGGCGAAACGGAAGACGAGGTCCATGTCGTGCTCGATCAGCACCAGCGCCATTTCCTTCGGCAGCGCCTCGATGATTTCGAGAATCTGCTCGCGCTCGCCTTCCGGCACGCCTGCGGCGGGTTCGTCGAGCAGCAGGACTTTCGGCCTCGGCGCGACGGCGATGGCGATCTCGAGCAGGCGCTGCTTGCCGTAGGGCAGCGAGCCGACGCGACGCTCCATGACGTCGCCGAGGTCGAGCTGTTCCAGGATCGCGACGGCCTCGTCCACGACGGCGCGGCTGGTGCCGGCGCGGCGCCAGAATTCCGCGCCTTCCGCATGGGCTTCCGACAGCGCGAGGCCGATCGTCTCGAGCGGCGTGAAATCGGCGAAGAGCTGGTTGATCTGGAAGGTGCGGGACAGGCCGGCGCGCGCGCGCCTGTAGACCGGCCAGGCGCTGACGTCCTGCCCGCCCAGAAACACCTGCCCCGAGGTCGGCGACAGCACGCCCGACAGGAGGTTGACGAAGGTCGTCTTGCCCGCGCCGTTCGGCCCGATCAGCGCATGGCGCGCGCCCGAGGGCAGCGAGAAGGTGACGTCGTTGGTGGCGACGATGCCGCCGAAGCGACGCACCAGGTTCCTGGTGGCCAGCACGGAATCGGACCGGGCCTCGCTCATGCCGCGTCTCCCTTGCCGGTCAGGCGGGCGTAGACGCTGGTCAGCAGGCCCATGATGCCGCCGCGCACGAACAGCACGAGCAGCACGAGGATCAGACCGAGCCAGAACGGCCAGTATTGCGGCGTGGCTGCGGCCAGCAAATCGTACAGGACCTTGAAGGCGGCCGCGCCGACGATCGCGCCGTAGAGCGTGCCGACGCCGCCGAAGATGACGATCAGCATGACGTCCGCAGAACGGTGGAAGTCGAGCACGTCGAGCGAGACGAAGGCGGTCGTCTGCGCCAGCAGCGCGCCGGCGACGCCCGCATAGGCCGCGCCCATCGTATAGGCCCCGTTGAGGCGGCGGTTGACGTTGATGCCGATCGCGCCGGCGCGCAGCGCATTGCCCTTGATCGCGCGCAGCGACACGCCGAACGGCGAGTGGATGACTTTTCGCGCGACGATGAAGAGCACGAACAGCACCGACAGCGAATAGAGGTAGGCGTATTCCGGGTGCATGAAATTGAATTCGACGACGCCGAGAATCTTGCCGGGCATGACGCCTTGCAGTCCGTCGGCGCCGCCGGTGAGCCACGCCATGCGATTGGCGAGTTCGCCGAAGATCAGCGCAACGCCGAGCGTCACCATCAGGCGCGTGAGGTCTGCGCCGCGCAGGACGAGGAAGCTGGTGATGTAGCCGACGATCCCGCATACGATCGCGGAAGCCAGAAGGCCGAAGGTCGGATCGCTGAGCAGGCCAGCGCCCGCGCCGGCCTTGGCGAGCAGGCCCGCGACATAAGCTCCGAGGCCAAAAAAAGCGCCGTGGCCGAGCGAGACGATGCCCGCATAGCCCAGCACGATGTCGAGGGACAGGGCGAAGAGCGCCCAGATGACAATTTCATTGAAGAGAAGCGCATGACGCGGCAGGACGAAGGCGAGCGCAAAGGCCGCGACCCACAGCGCGACTTCCGGCCAGCGCCATTTCGCGCGCTCGCGGAAGTAGGCCATGGCGCGGCTTTCGCCGCCGTGGCTCGCGTGTACGGCAGTGTCGATCATGACCGTCTCACTCGCATCGCGTCGCTGTGCGTATCCATCGTTCGGCCGCGTCTCATTTGCCCGGCGCGCGGCCGAACAGGCCCTGCGGCCTGAAGATCAGCACGAGCACCATGATGGTGTAGATGACGAAGCCGCCGATCTGGATCTGATGCCCGCCGATGGTGGGGGTGTAATATTTGCCGGCGACATCGGCGACGCCGAGCAGGATGGAGGCAAAGAACGGGCCGGTGATCGTCGTCGTGCCGCCGACCGCGATCACCACGAGGAAGTAGATCATGAACTTCAGCGGGAATTGCGGATCGAGACTGAAGATGGCGCTGCCGAGCGCGCCGCCGAGGCCGGCGAGGCCCGAACCGAACGCGAAGGTCAGCGCGAAGATCGTCGTGACGTTGATGCCGAGGCCGCGCGCCACGCGGGCGTCGTCGACGGCCGCGCGCAGGCGCGAGCCGAAGCGCGTCTTCGACAGGCCGAGTTGCAGGGCGATCGTCAGCAGCGCGCAGAAGACGATGACGAACAGGCGATATTTGTTGAGCGCGAAGCCGCCGAGATCGAGATTGCCTTCGAGCGATTTCGGAACGTTCACGATCTGCGGGCTCGCGCCCATGAAATAGTCGACGCCCGCCACCGACATGAAGACGAGGCCGATGGTGAACATGACCTGTTCGAGATGCGGCTTGTCGTAAAGATGGACGTAGAGCGTGCGCTCGAGGAAGGCGCCGGCCGCCGCCGTGACGACGAAGGCGATGGGCAGGCCCCAGAACAGCGACAGGTCGAAGCGCTGCATGAGCACGACGGCGATATAGCCGCCCGCCATGGCGAAGGCGCCATGCGCGAGGTTGATGAAATTCATCAGGCCGAGCGTGACCGACAGGCCCACAGCCAGCACGAACAGAAGCATGCCGTAGGCGATGCCGTCGAAAAGGACTGTCAGCACAGGATTTCTCCGGTTGGCCCCCTCCCCGACCCTCCCCCGCTTCGCGGGAGAGGGGGCAGATGCGTGGCTGCAGCAACATCGTAGTCACGAACGCTGGCCGTCCCCTCTCCCGCGAAGCGGGGGAGGGATAGGGGGCGGTCGAGCCGCGCTACGCCTCTCTGGACTTACTTCGCGGCGGCCTTGGCCGCCTTGAAGGGATCCTTGAGGTTCGGGAGAACGTCGAATTCGACGTTGTAGAGCTGGCCGTTCTTGCGCTCGACCTTGCTGATGTAGACGTTCTGAATGATGTCGCGCGTCTCGGGATCGATGGAGATCGGGCCGCGCGGGCTCATCCAGGACATGCCCTTCATCGCCTCGACCAGCTTTGCGCCGTCCGTGTCGCCCTTGGTCTTCTCCAGGGCGGCGTAGATGAGCGCCATGCCGTCATAGCCGCCGACCGACATGAAGTTCGGGCGCAGGCCGGGATTGGCCTTCTCGAAGGCCGCCACATAGGCCTTGTTTTCCGGCGAGTCGTGCGCCGCCGAATAATGCATCGAGGTGATCATGCCGAGAACGGGGTCGCCCATGCCGTTGAGCTGCTCGTCGTCGACGATGTCGCCGGTGCCGATCACCTTGATGCCTTCCTTGGCGAAATCGCGCTCGGAAACCTGCTTCATCAGGGCCGCGCCCTGGCCCGAAGGCACGAACAGGAAGAGCGCATCCGGCTTGAGGTCCTTGGCCTTCTGCAGGAAGGGCGCGAATTCCGGGTTCTTGAGCGGCGCGCGCAGGGATTCCAGAACCTCGCCGCCGCCTTCCTTGATGGTGCTGACGAAGGTCTTTTCGGCGTCGATGCCCGGGCCGTAGTCGGCGACGAGCGTCACGACCTTCTTGATGCCGTTCTTCACCGCCCATTTGGCGATCGGCAGCGTGTTCTGCGGCAGGGTGAAGCTGGTGCGCACGATATAGGGCGAAGCTTCGGTGATGATCGCGGTGCCGGCGGCCATCACGATTTCCGGCACTTTCGCCTGCGTGGCGATCGGCGCGGCGGCGAGCGCCAGCGGGGTGAGGCCGAAGCCGGCGATGACGGCGACCTTGTCGTTGACAATGAGTTCCTGCGCGAGGCGCTTGGTGATGTCGGCGACGGCGGTGTCGTCCTTGATGATGACTTCCACCTTCTTGCCGCCGGCCTTGTCGCCCTTCTGCTCCTGGAAGAGCTTGATGGCGGCGACGACCTCGCGGCCGGTGGAGGCGGAGGGGCCGGTCATCGGCAGGATGACGCCGATCTTCACCACTTCCTGCGCGTGGGCCGCGAAGGGCGAAAGCGCGGTGGCGGCGAGCGCGAGCGCGGCGAGCGTGTGTCTACGGGTCAGTTTGGCGTTCATGCGTCCCTCCGGTTCCCTCTATCAAAGCGTTCCGCTTCGAACTTTGTTGGCGCGCGAGCGCAGATCGGGCGCGACGCCATTCATATAGCGTCGAATTGTGACGAATGGAGCCTGCCGATCAAGGCGCCCCTCGTCGCATTTGCAGTAGCAGCGCGCTGGCGCGGCGTCAGTTTCGATTTCAGACGCGTCTATTCGCTTTTGTTATGCCGCCCGAAGAAAGGACCGATGCGAAAGGGCGCCGCTTGACTCTTTCCGGGAGTCGTCTTTTGATCGAACAAAACAGGAACACGAAAGGTTTGCCCGATGTCGCCGCGCGGCAGTTCGGAACGGTTGGCTTTTTTGCGCCGCGAGATCGCCCGCATCGAATCCGCGGGCGGGACGGGCTTGCCGCGTCATGCCTCTGCGACGGAGACCCCGCCGTCCCGGACGTCCTCTTTCCTGTCCGTGGCGCGGTTCGCCGGCGACTTGCACGAGATCGTGCCGGCCTCCCCGCCGGACGCCCATGCCGCCCTCGCTCTCGCATTGCGTCTGGCGGCGTCCTGCGCGCGCGAAAAACCTGCGGCCGGGCTCGTGCTGGTCGTGGAGGATTTCGTCGCGCTGGAGACGGGCGCGCCCTACGGGCCGGGCCTGATCGAGGCCGGCGTCGATCCGGCGCGCCTCGTCATCGTGCGCACGCAGGGGCCGCGCGAGACGCTGCGCGTGATGGAGGAGGCGCTGAAATGCGCCGGCGTCGCCGCCGTTCTGGCGGAGAGCGCGATCCCCGAACGCCTCTACACGCTCGACGCCTCGCGTCGTCTCGCGCTCGCCGCCCGCGCCGGCGGCGGGGCGGGTTTCATGGTTCCGCTTTCCTTCGCCGGCGCTGCGGCGCGGCTGTCGTCGGCGGCGGCGACGCGGATCGAGGCGCAGCGGCGCCCGGTCCCCCCCGAGCCGGTCGGGAACAATCGTCTGGGACTGCCCGGCCCGCCGCTGATCGGCGCGCGTCTCGTCAAGGCGCGCGGCATGTTCGGGTTCGATCCGGAAAGAGTGCACGAGGTCGCGTTCCATGCGTTTTCTGTCCATCCATCTGCCCTTCCTGCCGACGGACCGGATCCGGCGGCTGCAGGGTTTGCGCGTTCGGCGTGAAACCTTCAGCAGCCTTCATGCCGAGGAGAACCGCGCAGCGGTTCGTCTCGAAGCAGGGGAGATGCGGCCATCCTTCGAGACGCGCCTTGCAGGCGCTCCTCGGGATGAGGCGCGTGGGGCGCCCGCTTCTCCCCTCGCCACCTGGTCAAAAATCGGCAGCGCGCAGCAACTGGTCGCGCTCGACGCCGCCGCGCTGCGGGCGGGCCTCAAGCCCGGCATGGCGCTGGCGTCCGCGCGCGCCATGCGGCCCGAGCTCGAATTGCGCCAGGCCGACAGCCAGGCCGAAGCCGAACTGCTCGCTTCCATCGCCGACTGGCTGCGCCGCTTCACGCCGCTCGCCGCGCTCGACGCGCCCGACGGCGCCATGCTCGACATAGAAGGGTGCGCGCATCTGTTCGGCGGCGAACAGGCGATGATCGCCGCGATCGAAAGCGGCCTTCGCGCACAAGGCCTTCACGCTCGCTGCGCCATCGCGCCCAATCCCGCGCTCGCCTGGGCGCTGGCGCGCTTTTCGACGACACGGAGCCTGGCGGGCGGCGATCACGCCGGCGCCGCCAAAATTTTGCGCACGCTGCCGGTCGCGGCCTTGCGCGTGTCCGGCGACATCGTCTCCGGCCTGCGCACGGCCGGCCTCACGCGCGTCGGCGATCTCCTGACGCGGCCGCGCGGCCCGCTCGCCGCGCGTTTCGGCGCGGGGCTGATCGCCCGGCTCGACGCCATCGTCGGCGCCGCGCGCGATCCGATCTCGCCGCGCTTCGAGGCCGCGCCCTACATGGCCGAGCGCCGCTTCGCCGAAGGGCTCGCGCGGCGCGACGACATCGAGCGCGTGCTTGCCGATCTCGCGCACGACCTCTGCGCGATGCTGGAGCGTCACGGCGAAGGCGTGCGAAAGGTCGCGGCGAGCTTTTTCCGCGTCGACGGCGCGACGCGCCATATCGCGGCGGCGACGAGCCGGCCGCAGCGCGACGCCTCTGCGCTGACACGATTGTTGCGCGAAAGGATCGAGGCGCTCGGCGAAGAGGGCCTCGATACGGGTTACGGCTTCGACGTGATCCGGCTGGCGGCCAACGCCGTCGAGCGCATGGCCGGCGCGCAGACGTCGGAACTCGTCGCCGCCGCGCGCGAAAAAGACGATGCGCAGGCCTTCGTCGACCTGATCGACCGGCTCGGCGCGCGTTTCGGCATGCGCCGCGTACAACGGCTGACCTTTCAAGACACGCATGTTCCGGAATTCGCCGGCCAGACGCAGCCCGCGAGTTTTTCGCGCGCGCATTGCGCAAGTCGGGCAGGCCCGACTTGCGGGGATCGCGTCTCGAAGGATGGCCACGCCCTTCATGCTTCGAGACGGCGGCTTACGTCGCCGCCTCGGCACGAGGGCGCGTTATGCGGCCGCCCTCCCCGCCTCTTCGAAAAACCCGAACCGGTCGACGCCACGGCCGCCGTGCCCGACGGCCCGCCGCTGCGCTTCAAATGGCGGCGCGCGACGCACGAGATCGCCGCCTACGAAGGCCCCGAACGCATCGCGCCGGAATGGTGGCGCGACGCCGGCCTCACGCGCGATTATTTCCACGTCGAAGACAGGAACGGCGGCCGTTTCTGGCTGTTTCGCGAGGGCCTGTTCGGCCGCGAGACGATCCAGCCGCGCTGGTTCGTGCACGGGGTGTTCGGGTGAGCCGGGCGAGTGTCTTTGCGCGAAAATTGCGGCGGACTGCATCGAACGCCGAAGCGACATTATGGCGCGCCTTGCGCGCGCATCGTCTGACCGGATTGCAATTCAGGCGACAGGCGCCTTGCGGACCCTATGTCGCCGATTTTCTCTGCCATGCCGCGCGCCTTGTCGTCGAAGTCGATGGCGCGACGCATTCGACAGACAAAGAACTCGCACATGATCGTCGCCGCGACGCATGGTTTGCGGCGCGTGGCTGGCGTGTGCTGCGGTTCAGAAACGACGAGGTCTACAACAATTTTGATGGCGTGATCGAAACGATATTGGCGCATCTGCCGCAGACCCCCTCCCCGACCCTCCCCCGCTCCGCGGGAGAGGGGGCAGATTGCTCGCTTCACGCGGATTTCTCATCACGAATGCCTGCCGCACCCTCTCCCGCGGAGCGGGGGAGGGATAGGGAGGGGGCCGCGCCACAACACGCATCTGCACCGCCCTTCCCATGACCTACGCCGAACTCGCCACGGCCACGAATTTCTCCTTCCTGCGCGGCGCGTCGCATCCCGAAGAGCTTGTCGCGCAGGCGGCGCAGATGGGGCTTGCCGGCATCGGGATCGCCGATCGCAATTCGGTCGCCGGCGTCGTGCGCGCGCATGTCTATGCGCGCGAGCATCGTGAAACGCTCGGCATTTTCAGGGTCGTCGCCGGCGCGCGGCTCGTCTTCGACGACGACACGCCCGACATCATCGCCTATCCGCAGGATCGCGCCGCCTGGGGCCGGCTCTGCCGCATGCTGACGCAGGCCAATCTTCGCGCGGACAAGGGCAAGAGCCTGCTGCGGTTGGACGATCTGATCGAATATGCGGAAGGCCTGCTGCTGATCGTGATGGAGCGGTCTTCGGCCTCTGCGGCGGATGTCGAGGCGGCGGCTAAAAGCTCTTCTCGTTCCGATACCCCGTCCCTATCCACGGAAGAGGAAGAAGACGCGCCGCTTCATCGCGGGCCGAAACCACGATTGCATGTCGTCTCCTCTCTCGCGGACAGGGAGGGGAGCGGACCGCTTCTGCCGCGTCTGAAACAGGCCGCCCCCGGCCGCCTCTGGCTGGCGCTGACCGCCGCCTACGGACCGCGCATGCGGCGCGATTTCGCGCGACGGCTCGCGCTTGCGCGCAAGACCGGCCTGCCGCTCGTCGCCGTCAACGACGTTCTCATGCACGCGCCCGAGCGGCGCGAACTTGCCGATGTGCTCGCCTGCATCCGCGAACACAGGACGCTCGACAACGCCGGACGGCTGCTCAGCCTCAACGCCGAGCGCCATCTCAAGGGTCCGCGCGAAATGGCGCGGCTCTTCGCCGACGCGCCGGAAGCGATCGCGGAAAGCGTCCGCCTCCTCGACCGCATCGACTTCTCGCTCGATCAGCTCGCCTACGAATATCCGTCCGAATTGCGCGAGGGTTTCGCGAGCGAGCAGGAGGCGCTCGAACATTTCGCAAAGGAAGGGGCGAAGGTCCGCTTCCCCGACGGCGTGCCGCCTCGCGTCGCCGCGACTATCGCGCACGAACTCAAGCTCGTCGCGGCGCTGAACTACGCCGCCTATTTTCTCACCGTGCACGATATCGTGCGTTTCGCGCGCGCGCGCGGCATTCTCGCACAGGGGCGCGGCTCGGCCGCCAATTCCACCATCTGCTTCTGCCTGGGCATCACCGAGGTCGATCCGACCAAGCATGATCTGCTGTTCGAGCGTTTCATCTCGGCCGAGCGTCGCGAGCCGCCCGACATCGACGTCGATTTCGAGCACGAGCGGCGCGAAGAAGTCATTCAATACATTTACGAGCGCTACGGTCGTTCGCGCGCGGGCCTGACGGCGAGCGTCGTCACCTATCGCGGCCGCTCCGCCATCCGCGAGACGGCGAAAGCCTTCGGGTTTTCGGAGGACGTTCTTTCCGCGCTGTCCGGCGCCGTCTGGGGCCGCCGCGAGACGACGGGCATGGAGGACGCAGCCCGCATCGGTCTCGATGCGCGCGAGCCGCGCTTCGCCAGGACGCTGGAACTCGCCAGCGAACTCGCCGGCTTTCCGCGCCATCTGTCGCAGCACACCGGCGGCTTCGTCATCACGCGCGAGCGGCTCGACGATGTCGTGCCGATCCTGCCCGCCGCGATGGAGGGACGCACGACGGTCGAATGGGACAAGGACGATCTCGACGCGCTCGGCATTCTCAAGATCGACGTGCTGGCGCTCGGCATGCTCACGGCGTTGCGCAAGGGACTGACCCTGATCGAGCGCCATTACGGACGAAAACTCACGCTTTCGACCATTCCGGAGGAAGAAAGCTGCGTCTACGACATGGTCTCGGCCGCCGACACGATCGGCGTGTTCCAGATCGAGAGCCGCGCGCAGATGTCCATGCTGCCGCGGCTGCGTCCGCAACGTTTCTACGATCTCGTCATCGAGGTCGCGATCGTGCGTCCCGGCCCGATCCAGGGCGACATGGTGCATCCGTATCTACGCCGTCGGCTTGGACTGGAGCCGGTCTCCTATCCGTCCGAGGAACTGCGCGCGGTGCTGGAGAAGACCTGCGGCGTGCCGCTGTTCCAGGAACAGGCGATGCGCATCGCCATCGTGGCGGCGGGCTTCACGCCGGACGAAGCCGACAAGCTGCGTCGCGCGATGGCGACGTTCAAGCGCGTCGGCACGATCGGCACGTTCCGGACGAAGATGATCGAGGGCATGGTTTCGCGTCATTACGACCGCGACTTCGCCGAACGCTGCTTCAAGCAGATCGAGGGCTTCGGCTCCTATGGCTTCCCGGAGAGCCACGCGGCCTCCTTCGCGCTGCTCGTCTACGCCTCGGCCTGGATGAAATGCCGCTATCCGGACGTCTTCGCCTGCGCGCTCATCAATTCGCAACCCATGGGTTTCTATGCGCCCGCGCAGATCGTGCGCGACGCGCGCGATCACGGCGTCGTGGTGCGCGAGCCCGACATCAATGCGTCGGACTGGGATTGCGGGTTGGAGGCTGCGAATGTCATCCCCGCGAAAGCGGGGATCCAGAAGCTGGATTCCAGGTCGCCTGCTGCGCAGGGGTCTGGAATGACATCCTCCTTCCACCCCCGCCACGCCTGGATGGCCGAACACATCGCGGGGAACCGCGCGTTGCGCCTCGGCTTTCGCCTCGTCTCCGGCCTGTCCGAAGAGGAGATGCGGAGCGTCGTCGACTTGCGCGGGCGCGGCTACGATTCCGTGCGCGACGTCTGGCTGCGCACGGGCCTGTCGACGCGCGCGCTGGAACTGCTCGCCGGCGCCGACGCTTTCGCTTCGCTGGGATTGACGCGGCGCGACGCGCTATGGGCCGTGCAGGGCCTCAACCGCGCCGGCGACAAGGACGACCTGCCGTTGCTGCGTCCGCTCTCCTTCCGCGCGACGGAACCGGACGCCGATCTGCCGCCCATGCCGCCGGGCGAGGAAGTGATCGAGGATTATCGCCGCCTGAAACTGTCGCTGCGCGCGCATCCCGTCTCCTTCGTTCGGCGCGATCTCGACGCGAAGGGGATCATGCGCAACGGCGATCTTGCTAACGCCCGTCAGGCTCGCGTGAAGGTCTCGGGCCTCGTGCTGGTGCGCCAGCGGCCCGGGACCGCATCCGGCGTCGTGTTCATGACGATCGAGGACGAGACGGGAGTAGCCAATGTCCTCGTCTGGCCAAAACTGTTCGAAAAGCTGCGCGCGACCGTCATAGGCGCGCGCTTCGTCGCCGTGACGGGCAAGTATCAGAACGAATCCGGCGTCATCCACATCGTCGCCGAACGCATCGACGATCTGACGCCGCTATTGACGAAGATTTCGCGCGCAAGCGGAGACATCGACACGCTGGCGCGCGCCGACGAAATCCGCCGCCCGCAGCATCCGCGCGAAAAGCAGGCGGCGCCCGACCTGTTCGGCGGCGAGAGCGCGGCGGTGCGCGAGGTTCTGCCGAAGGGGCGCAATTTCCAGTGAAGATGCGATGTCATTCCCGCGACAGCGGGAAGTCGGGAATGACGACCGAACCGACCCATTGACATATCCGCCCCGGCGCGGATGGTTGCGCGACGCATCAACGGAAACGCCATGACCGACAGCGCCGACGACAAGCTTGTCCATTCGACCGCCTTCGACGTGAAGCCGGACGAGATCCAGCAGATCTCGCCGCTGGTGCGGCGACTGGTCGAGAACAATCCCGGGCCTTTCACCTTCACCGGCACATGCACCTACATCGTCGGGCGCGGCGATGTCGCCGTCATCGACCCCGGCCGCGAGAACGAGGCGCATACGCAGGCGATCATCGACGCGCTCAGGGGCGAGCGCATCGCCTGGATCGTCGTGTCGCACACGCACAAGGATCATTCGCCGGGCGCCGCCATGCTCGCCGATCGGACCGGCGCGCCGGTCGTCGGCTGCGCGCCCTTCGTCGCGAAGGAGGGCCCGGAGAGCGGGCTCGATTCCGCGCACGATCTCGCTTACGCGCCGGCGCGCGTGATGAGGGACGGCGACCGCATCGAAGGCGACGGCTTTACGCTCGAAGCGATCGAGACGCCGGGACACGCGAGCAACCATCTGGCTTTCGCGCTGCCGCAGGAACGGTCGGTCTTTTCAGCCGACCACGTCATGGCCTGGTCGACGTCGATCGTCGCGCCGCCGGACGGCAACATGACCGACTACATGAATTCGATCGACAAGCTTCGCGCGCGCGACGACAGGCTTCTGTGGCCCGGGCACGGCGGGCCGGTCACCGAGCCGCAGCGCTACATGCGCGCGCTCGCGGCGCATCGCCGGCAGCGCGAGGCGGCGATCGTGCGCCGGCTGCACGCGGGCGACGAGACGATCCACGACATGGTGGCGCGCATCTACGACGGGCTCGATCCGCGCCTCGTCAACGCCGCCGCGCTCAGCGTGCTCGCGCATATGGAGGATCTCGTCACGCGCGGCGTCGCCGTCGCGGAAGGTCCGGTCACTGTGCACGGGCGCTATCGCCGGGCGACCTGACTCACTTCGCGTCGAGCTGCGTCTGCAGTTCCTCCGCGAAGCGTTCGATGCGGCCCGCATTCACGCCGAAATCGTTGCGGCCGTAGCGCGAGACGGAGCGCACGTCGATCTTGGTCTGGCCGGCGAGCGGCTGGATGCGGATCGTGATGTCATCCGGGAATCCCATGATCAGCGTCCGCGCGACGGCGTCGATATGGCCGAGGCCGGCGCGGCCGCCAGGCGCCGACTGGTCGATGATCTTCCAGCCCAGCGCCTGCACGGCCTTCAGGATCAGCTGATAGGCCTCGTCGCCTTCCAGTTCCAGCAGGATCGGCTGGACGCCCGGATAGGCGGCGCGCTGCGGCTGGCGTTCCGAGGTCGCGCGTACGCGCGGATTGAGACCGTTCCGCGCTTCGGTCGCACGTCGCGACAGCGAGAATTGGGGGGGATCGGCGATGTCGGTGGATATGTCGTTCAGCACCGGCAGGCGCAGCGACTGGAGCGCGAGATAGCCGGGAAAGGCGAGAAGCGCCGCCGACAGGGCGACGCCGCCGAGCATATGGGCCACGCCGCGCCGCCCCGCGCGCCAGATGACGACAGCCGCAGTTCCGGCAAGCAGGAGCGCCAGACAGTCGATGAGGATCGCGGAGCCGAACACCGCCAGACCCGCCGGCGCGTCGATGAGCTGAAAGCGCGTGATCACGACCGCGACCGCAGCCACGGCCAGCGCGAAGACCGACAGCCGCAGGCTCCAGACGGCGGCCTGCGACAGGGGCTCCTCGACGATCAGGCGCCGCATCGCGTCTCCATCGATTCAGATGCGCGCCGGCGCAGAGCGCGCCGAGACAAAGTGGGCGTCGGGGTTCCGCTCAACGCGCGCTCTGCGTCTTGCTTGCGATCAGCTTGCCTGCACCGGGCCAAACAAACTCGAATGCAGGCTGATCCTTCGCGTCAGGCCGACGGCAGCTTGTACGCCTTGAATTCCTCGCGCAGCTTCAGCTTGTTGATCTTGCCGGTCGCCGTATGCGGGATTTCCTTCACGAACTGCACGTCGTCGGGCATCCACCACTTGGCGATCTTGCCGTCCATGTATTTCAGCATCGCGTCGCGATCGACCTGCTTGCCTTCCTTCGGAACGACGACGAGCAGCGGGCGCTCGTCCCACTTGGGATGCACGACGCCGATGACGGCGGCTTCCGCGACGTCGGGGTGGCCGACCGCGATATTCTCGAGGTCGATCGAGGAAATCCATTCGCCGCCGGACTTGATGACGTCCTTGGCGCGATCGGTGATCTGCATGTAGCCGTTCGGATCGATCGTGGCGACGTCGCCCGTGTCGAAGAAGCCCTCTTCGTCGAGGATTTCCTCGTCCTCGCGCTTGAAGTAGCGGCGCGCGATCGCCGGGCCCTTCACCTTCAGGCGGCCGAACTTCACGCCGTCCCACGGCAGGCGGTTGTTCTCGTCGTCGGTGATCTTCATCTCGACGGCGAAGATCGCGTGGCCCTGCTTGGCCTTCAGCGCCATCATCTCGTCGCCCTTCAGATCGCGCAGCCAGGGCTTGATCGCGCCGATCGTGCCGATCGGGCTCATTTCGGTCATGCCCCAGGCGTGGTTCACGGTCACGCCGCGATCCTCGAAATACCGGATCATCGACGGCGGGCAGGCCGAGCCGCCGATGGCGACGCGATTGAGCGTCGTCAGCTCGCCGCCGGTCGCCTGCATGTGCTGCATCAGCATCAGCCACACGGTCGGCACCGCCGCCGAGAAGGTCACCTTCTCGGTCTCGAGCAATTCATAGACCGACGCGCCGTCGAGCCTGGCGCCGGGCATGACGAGCTTGGAGCCGGCGAGCGGCGCTGCGAAGGCGAGCGCCCAGGCGTTGGCGTGGAACATCGGCACGATCGGCAGGATCGAATCCGCGGAGGAGGCGCCGAACGTATCCTTCATGCAGGCCTGCAGGGCGTGCAGCACGTTGGAGCGGTGCGAATAGAGCACGCCCTTGGGATCGCCGGTCGTGCCCGAGGTGTAGCAGAGGCCGGCCGCGGTATTCTCGTCGAAGTCGGCCCATTGGAAATTGCCGTCGACGCTCGCGATCCAGTCCTCGTAGGCGACGGCGTTCTTCAGCTTGGTCGCCGGCATGTGCGCCTTGTCGGTCAGGATCACGTAGCGCTCGATCGTCGGGCACTTGTCCTGGACGGCTTCCATCAACGGCACGAAGGTCAGGTCGAGCATCATCACGCGGTCGGCCGCGTGATTGACGATCCAGGCGATCTGCTCGGGGAAGAGGCGCGGATTGACGGTGTGATAGACCGCGCCGATGCCGGTGATGCCATACCAGGATTCCAGGTGGCGCCAGGTGTTCCAAGCCAGGGTCGCGACGCGATCGCCGAGCTTGATCCCGTCGCGGGCGAGCGCCTGGGCGACGCGGAGCGCGCGGTCGCGCGCCTGGCGGTAGGTGGTGCGGTGGATCGGCCCTTCGATCGAGCGGGTGACGATCTCGACATTGCCGAACTGCGAAGCCGCATGGTCGATGACCTTGTGCTGCAACAGCGGCCAGTCCTGCATCAATCCAAGCATTGCCGTCCTCCCGACGAACGATGTTCAAACCCGATCCTGGCCAGCCGGCGCCCGACGACGCGCGGCGGCGATCGGAAGCTTCTACAGGAGGCGGCGCGCAGAATCCAAGACCGAAGGCGCGGCAATCGGCTGTCTTGCCGTGGCGGAGGCAAGTATCTAGCCTCGCATCGGGGGAATCGCTGGAGCGGCCTGAAATTGACTGACGCATCCCGGGTCTGGTTCCGGTTCGTCCGGCTCGAGACGAGAATTCGACTGGCGGTGACGAACCGCCTGAAGGCCGTCGGCCTGTCGATCGCCCAGTGCGACGTGCTCACGACGCTCACGGAGCGCGAGGGGCTCAGCCAGCAGGATCTCGCCGAACGCCTCTACGTGACCAAGGGGAATATCTCCGGCCTGATCGACCGGCTGGCCGCCGCCGGATTCGTGGAGCGGCGCACCATCGCCAGCGACCGGCGCTCGCACGCCATCTTCCTGACCCCGGCGGGCCGGATCGCGGCGCAAAAGGGCATCGAGGCGCAGCAGGGCTTCGTGGACGAGACTCTCGGCCGCATGCCGACGGCCGAACTCGCCGAATTCGAGCGGCTTCTCATCGCCTCGCGCGACCTGGTGCGGGCGAGCGAAGCGGCCGGCGCGCCGAAAAAGGCCACGCGCGCCTGAACCCGTCAGGAACCGATCCGGTCCGCGCCGCGTTCTCGCCGGAGATCGCGGGCAGGAGGTCGGGATGCAGCGCGCCATTATCCTTCTCGGGCTCCTGACGCTCCAGACCTCGCCGCTCTTCGCGCTGGACGCCGCGCCACGTTCGGGGACGCCGAGCCCCTTCTCGCACATCGACCGAAGGGTCCCGGAACCGCCGCCGCGGCCTGCCGACCTTCTCTCTTACGCGCCCGAAGCGCCGGCCCGCGATCCCTCGCTTCCGCAGGTCGAGGCGGACGCGGCCTGCAAGGCGCTCCTGAGCGACGCCAACATCGTGACCGAGACGCGCCCGGCAATTTCGGACGCCGGCGGATGCGGCATCGCGGCGCCCGTGTCGCTGCAGGCGGTGATCCTGCAGGACAAGCGCCGCGTCGAGATCGCGCCGGCCCCGGTCATGCGCTGCGACCTGGCGGCGCGACTCGGCGCGTTCATCCGCGAGACTGTGGCGCCGACGACCGAATTCTACGGCCGCCGGGTGAAGCGCGTCATGACCGCGGACGCCTACGACTGCCGCAACCGCAACCGGCAGGCCGACGCCAAGCTGTCCGAGCACGCCACCGGCCGCGCGATCGATCTGTCGGCGGTCGAATTCGTCGACGGCGGAATCATGCGGTTCGCCGACGCCAGGAACGATCCGGCCATCGCCGGCGCGCTGAAGGAGAGCGCCTGCGCGCGCTTTTCGACCGTGCTCGGGCCGGGTTCGGACGGGTATCACGAGGACCACGTCCACCTGGACCTCGCGCAGCGCCGCGGCGGCTACAAGATCTGCCAGTGGGCGCTGCGCTGAGGGTCAGCGCGGGTCCACGGGCTTCAGCGTGTCCAGCCCCAATATGCTTTCGAGCGCACGCGCGCCGGCGAGCGCCTTGCCGTCCTCGTTGGTCGGCGCGATCACCTGCAGGCCGACCGGCAAGCGCTCCTTCGTGAAGCCGCAGGGCAGCGAGATCGCCGGCACGCCGCACAGCGTCGGGCCATAGGCGATCGACAGCCACTCGATGTAGTTCGGATATTCGTAGCCGTCGCAATGGGTGAGGTAGCGCTGCTCGACGGGAAAGGCGGCCACCACCGTCGCCGGGCACAGCAGCAGGTCGTAGTCGCGCAGGAAGGCGTCCATGCGCATGGCGAGCTGCGTGCGATGGCGTTCGGCGCGGGCGATCTCGTCGGCGGCAAGGTTCAGCCCGTCCTCGACGTTCCAGATGATGTCGTCCTTGAACTTGTCGCGATGCTGCATGACCAGCGGCCCCAGCGCCGTCGCGAAGTTTCTCGCGCGAAGCACGCGGAAGCACTCGTGCGCCCCGGAGAGATCGGGCGAGGCTTCCTCCACCTGCACGCCGGCGTCTGCGAAACGCGCGGCCGCCTTGCGGGTGATTTCGGCGATCTCCGGATCGACCGGCGTGATGCCGAGGTTGCGGGAATAGGCGACGCGCTTCGGCAGCCAGCCCGAACGCGCCGACGACAGGAAGGATTGCGCCGGCCTCGGCTTCGACAGCATGTCGCGCCGGTCCTCGCCGGCCATGGCGTCGAACAGCAGCGCGAGATCCTCCACCGTGCGCGCCATCGGGCCCTGCACGCCGAGCGTCTGGTCGACGATCGCGCGATTGTTGGAGGCCACCCGGCCGGGGGTCGGGCGCATGCCGACGATGCCGCAGAAACTCGCGGGATTGCGCAAGGACCCGCCCATGTCCGAGCCGTGCGCGAGCCAGGCCGTGCCGGAAGCGAGCGCCGCCGCCGCCCCGCCGGAGGACCCGGCCGAGGTGCGCGACGTGTCCCACGGATTGCGGGTGGCGCCGAAGACGGGGTTGAACGTGTTGCCGCCCGCGCCGAATTCCGGCGTGTTCGACTTGGCGTAGACGACGCCGCCCTCGGCCTCGAGCTTGTCGACGAGAATGTCGGAGGAATCGGGCACGAAGTCCGCAAACAGCGGCGAGCCGGAGGTCGAGCGGACGCCCTTGACCCAGGACAGGTCCTTGATCGGGACCGGCAGGCCGGCGAGCAGGCCGCGCTCGGCGGCGGGCTTATTCAGCAGCGCGTCGGCATGCGCGCGGGCGCGATCGAAGCAGAGGATCGGCAGCGCGTTGATCCTGGGTTCGACCTCGGCGATGCGCGCCTCCAGCGCGTCGAGGCAATCGTGGGGGGTGATTTCGCCGGCGCGGAGCCGCACGACGAGAGCATTGGCGCTTTGTGCAATCAGGTCGCGATGCGGCATGGGCGGTCCCGTCGGCGCGTCGTCTGCGCGCCTTGTCCATCGCTTTGTGGCAGGCGACCGCGAAGTCGGCAAGCGCTCGGCCGGCTTTGTCGCGCGCGCCGTTTGTGCTTTCAGAGGCGATCCACGCTCGCACGGCCGGACCGTTTCATGGCTTTCGACATTTCGACGCCGCTCTTCTTCTTTCGCCACGGCGAAACCTTCTACAACGCCGAGGGACGGCTTCAGGGCCAGCTCGACACGCCGCTGTCCCCGACGGGACGCGGCCAGGCCATCGAAGCGGGCCTGAAGCTCGGCGCGGCGCTCGAAGCGAACGGCCTGGCCTTCGACCGCGTCGGCTGGTTTGCGTCGCCGCTGTCGCGCGCGGCCCAGTCGATGGCGCTGGCGCGCGCCGCGCTCGCGCTCGAACAAGACGCTTTCGTCCGCGACAAGCGTCTGATGGAATTATCCTTTGGGCTTTGGCAAAACCTCACCTGGCCAGAGGTCGCCACGCGCTGTCCGGGCGGGGTCGCGGCGCGCAAGTCGGATTTCTGGAACTTCCGCCCGCCAGGCGGCGAAAGTTACGCAGATCTCGCGAATCGCCTGCGCGCGTTTCTGGACGGGCTGACCGGCCCGGCCGTCGTCGCCGCGCATGGCGGGGTGGCGCGCGCCCTGATGGTCCTGATCGGCGGCCTCGCGCCGGAGGAGACGCGCGGCATCCCGGTCCATCAGGGGCGGCTGCTGGTGTTTTTCGAGGGGCGGGGACGCTGGACGTGACGCCCGAGCGGCTTGCGTTCATTGCGCGTTCAGTTGCGGCGCGGGATAGGACCGTCCCGAGACTTGTGCTAAGGCGTGCCGAAAAGGACGGCGGTCCAAGACGCCCGCCGCCGCATAATTCAGGGGCAGGAACCGGCTCGCGTCGTCGGGCGGGGACAGGCGCAACGGAACGAATCAGCCGGACCGGATGAACGAGATCGAGACCCCCGTGGCGGACGCTTCCGCCGTCGTCGCGCCGAGCGAACGCGCCGATGTCGCCGAGCCCGCCAAGGCCGTTCTCGCCGGCCGCGTCGCGCCCGAGCACCTGCGCGACGAACTACTCGCGGAAATCTTCGCGGAAACCGTCCGCTATCGACCGCATCACGCGGCGCTCGAGACGCTGGAGCGCATCTACAATTATTCCGAGGTCGACGACCTGGCGACCGGCATCGCGCGCGCGCTGATCGCGCGCGGCGTCGGGCCGGGACATGTCGTCGGCCTGTGGATGGCGCGCGGCCCGGAACTGCTGATCGCGCAGATCGCCATCGCCAAGACGGGGGCGGCCTGGCTGCCGTTCGACGCCGACGCGCCGGTCGACCGCATCGCCGTCTGCCTGGCCGACGCGGAAGCCAAGGGCCTGCTGACCTCGGCCGAATTCGCGCTGAAGGCGGAAGGGCACCTGCCCTGCCCGATCCTGATCGACGACGCCATCGTCGATGCCGCGGATGCGAGCCCGGTCGACGCGCGCGCGCTCGGCGCGACGCCGGACCATCCCGCCTACATGATCTACACGTCGGGCTCGACCGGCGTGCCGAAGGGCATCGTCATCACCGGGCGCAACATCTGCCACTACCTGCGCTCGGCCAACGAACTCTATGGCGTCGCCGCGAGCGACGTCGTCTTCCAGGGCGCTTCCGTCGCCTTCGACCTGTCGATGGAAGAGATCTGGATTCCTTACCTGGTCGGCGCGACGCTGTTCGTCGCGACGCCGCAGGTCATGGGCGAGGCCGACAGGCTGCCGGACGTCCTGGACGACGCAGGCGTCACGGTTCTGGACACGGTG
This sequence comes from Rhodoblastus sp., assembly GCA_039808645.1. Classification (GTDB taxonomy): domain Bacteria; phylum Pseudomonadota; class Alphaproteobacteria; order Rhizobiales; family Beijerinckiaceae; genus JAJXWB01. Next base: position 57,791 of record JBDHTL010000004.1, read on the forward strand.
CCGACCCTGCTCGCCATGTTGCCGAAGGACGCGCCGAAGCTGCGGATCATCATCCTGGGCGGCGAGGCCTGCCCGCCGGCGGTGGCGGCGCGCTGGTGCAAGCCCGGCCGCACGATCTTCAATTCCTACGGGCCGACCGAGGCGACTGTGGTGGCGACGGCGTCCGTCGTCGAGCCCGACAAGCCCGTGACCATCGGCGGGCCGATCCCCAACTACACGGCCTATGTCTGCGACGACGCGCTGAACCTGCTCGATCGCGGGATCGAGGGCGAATTGCTGATCGGCGGCCCCGGCGTCGCCAAGGGATATCTCAAGCGCGACGAACTGACGGCGGAGAAATTCGTCGCCAATCCCTTCGCCGCGGGCGGGACCGATCCGATCCTCTACCGTTCCGGCGACGCCGTGGTGATGGACGAGGCGGGGAACATCAATTTCCGCGGCCGCATCGACGACCAGGTCAAGATCCGCGGCTTCCGCGTCGAACTCGGCGAGATCGAGGCGAAGCTCGCCGATCTCGCCGGCGTGTCGCAGGCCGCTGTCATCCTGCGCGCCGTGGACGGCATCGACGAACTCGTCGCGTTCATCGTCCCCGACAAGGGCGCAAGTCTCGACGCGCGGGCGATGCGCACGGAATTGCGCGCGACTCTGCCGCCCTACATGACGCCCGGCCGCTACGAGATTCTCGATACGCTGCCGAAGCTGCCGTCCGGCAAGGTGAACCGCAACGTCCTGAAGAAGACGGAACTGAAGGCCGCCGCCCCGGTCGAGGAGCAGGAAGAGGCCCGCACGGAGACCGAGGCTGCGCTGCTCGACGCCGCCAAGCGCACCCTGCCGCCGCAGGCCATGCCGTTCGACGCGGATTTCTTCACCGATCTCGGCGGCCATTCGCTGCTGGCCGCGCGCTTCGTCTCCGCCGTGCGCGAAACGCCGCGGCTGGCCTCGATCACGCTGCAGGACGTCTACAATCTCCGCTCGCTCCGCGCGATTTCCGCGCATCTCGACGGCAAGGCGGACATGGCCGGCCCGGCGCGCGACCTGTCCTTCGAGCCGCCGCCCTTCCTGCGGCGCTTCCTGTGCGGCCTTGGGCAGGCGATCGCCCTGCCCTTCATTCTCGGCCTGATGACCGCGCAATGGCTCGGCGTCTTCGTCAGCTACATGCTGCTGACCGATCCGGACGCCAGCCTGCTGTCGGAAATCGTCGCGCTGCTCGGCGTCTATCTCTGCATCAACCTCGCGACGATCCTGATTTCCATCGGCGCCAAATGGCTGCTGCTCGGCCGGACCAAGCCCGGCCGCTATCCGCTGTGGGGCAGCTATTATTTCCGCTGGTGGCTCGCGCAGCACCTGATCGCGCTCTGCCACGTCAAATGGTTCCAGGCTTCGCCGATCATGCGCCTCTACCTTTCGGCCATGGGCGCGAAGATCGGCGAGGACGCGCTGATCAGCGAAGTGGAAGCCGGCGCGATCGACCTCGTGACGATCGGCGCGGGCGCCTCGCTCGGCACGAAGCTGAAGCTCGCCAACGTGCGCGTCGTCGGCAACGAGATGATCGTCGGCCGGATCGACATCGGCGCCGACGCCTATGTCGGCACGTCCTGCGTGATCGAGGAAGGCTGCGTGATCGGCCGGGGCGCGGAGCTGAAGGACCTGACCTCGGTGCCCGCCGGCACGCAGATCGGCGCGCACGAGATCTGGGACGGTTCGCCCGCGCGCAAGGTGGGCCTCGTCGACGAGGCCGAACTGCCGGCGCCGGCGACCGCGACGGCCGGCCGGCGCGCCGTCCACACGTTCCTCTATACCGTGCTGCTGCTGATCATCCCGCCGCTCGGCCTGCTGCCGATCTTCCCGGCCTTCTGGGTGTTCGACCGGATGGACAGCTGGCTCGACATCCTCGACCGCACCTACTACCTGGCCGCCATTCCGCTGTTCGCCTGGCCGACCTCGTTCGCGCTGGTCATCCTCACCGTCGGCTTCATCGCGGTGGTGCGCTGGGCCGTCCTGCCGCGCGTCAAGGAAGGCGTCTACTCCGTCCATTCCTGGTTCTACCTGCGCAAATGGGCGGTCGCGCTCGCCACCGAGGTGACGCTGGAGACGCTGTCGTCGCTGTTTGCGACCATCTACATGCGCACCTGGTACCGGCTGATGGGCGCCGGCATCGGCAAGGATTCGGAAATCTCGACCAATCTGTCCGGGCGTTACGACATCGTCGACATCGGCGACAAATGCTTCATCGCCGACGAGGTCGTGCTGGGCGACGAGGACATCCGCCGCGGCTGGATGACGCTCGCCAGCGTCAAGACCGGATCGCGCGTGTTCGTCGGCAACGACGGCGTCGTGCCGCCGGGCGCCAACATCCCGACCGGCGCGCTGATCGGCATCAAGTCCAAGCCGCCGGCCAACGAGCTCATGTCGGAAGGCGACACCTGGTTCGGCTCGCCGCCGATCAAGCTGCCGGTGCGCCAGAAGTTCGACGGCGGCGGCGCCAACTGGACCTACGAGCCGCCGTGGTGGAAGAAGGCCATGCGGGCGACCTTCGAGGCCGTGCACATCTCCCTGCCCACGATGCTCTACATCACCTTCGGCACCTGGGCGGTGCAATGGTTCGGGCAGACGATCCTGGACCGCAACTATCCGGCGTTCATCTTCTATTTCATCCTGTCGTCGGTGATCATCTCCGTGGCGATGACGGCTGTCGTGATCGCCATCAAATGGGCGACCATGGGCCGCTACCAGCCGCAGGTCCAGCCGATGTGGTCGTTCTGGGCCATGCGCACGGAAGCGGTCGCGGTCATGTACTGGGGCCTCGCCGGCAGGGTCTTCCTGGACCATCTGCGCGGCACGCCCTTCCTGCCGTGGACGCTGCGCCTGTTCGGAGCGAAATTCGGCAAGGGCGTGTACATGGACATGACCGACATCACCGAATTCGACTGCGTGACCGTCGGCGATTATTGCGCGCTGAATTCGCTCTGCGCGCTGCAGACGCATCTCTACGAAGACCGCGTGATGAAGGTCGGCAACGTGCATCTCGGAAAAGGCGTGACGGTCGGCGCCGGGTCGACGGTTCTCTACGACACGCACGTGGGCGATTATGCGCAGCTCGGCCCGCTGACGCTGGTGATGAAGGGCGAGTCGATCCCGGCCAACTCCGAATGGATCGGCGCGCCGGCCGAACCGTGCGCGCGGGAAAAACAAATCGTCGCAGCGGCTTAGCCGCTGCTCCGAGGCTTTCTGCAAATCTGTTGAGGCCGATCAAGGCGCGCGCGAGCGCGCCCGGCCAGTCTTTGCGATCAATTCTGACCGGAGGCTGATGGATGACGCACGAGGAAGCCAAAGAGAATCTGGGCGCCGCGACCGCCGCCGTCGAACCGGTCGCCGCGAAGTCCGACAAGCAGAAAGACGGCAAGCAGAAGGACGACAAGTCCCGGGAGAAGGTCGCCAAAGGCGACGCTGCGGACGCGCCGAAGGAGCACGTTTCCGTCGGTTCGATGCGCCACGATCCGATCCTGATCCGCAAGCTGTTCGAAAGCGGCGAATATCCCTATGCGCAGCGCATGCGCGTGAAGCCTTACGAAGAACACATGATCGCGCTCCAGCAGGAATTGCTGAAGGCGCAGCGCTGGATCGAGGAGAGCGGCGAGAAGATCATGGTCCTGTTCGAGGGCCGCGACGCCGCCGGCAAGGGCGGCACGATCAAGCGCTTCATGGAGCACACCAACCCGCGCACCGCGCGCGTCGTCGCGTTGCAGAAACCGACCGAGCGCGAGAAGACGCAATGGTACTTCCAGCGCTACATCCAGCAGTTTCCGGCCGCCGGCGAACTCTGCCTGTTCGACCGCTCCTGGTACAATCGCGCGGGCGTCGAGCGCGTGATGGGTTTCTGCACGCCGTCGGAATATCTCGAATTCATGCGCCAGTGCCCGGAGATCGAGCGCATGATCGTGCGCTCCGGCATACGCCTGTTCAAGTTCTGGTTCTCGGTGTCGCGCGAGGAGCAGAAGCGCCGCTTCGAGTCGCGCGAGCACGATCCGCTGAAACAATGGAAGCTCTCGCCGATCGACCGCGCCTCGCTCGACAAATGGGACGATTACACCGAGGCGAAAGAGGCCATGTTCTTCTATACGGACACGGCCGACGCGCCCTGGACGATCGTGAAATCCGACGACAAGAAACGCGCGCGCGTGAATTGCATGACGCATTTCCTGTCGTCCCTGCCCTATCCCAACAAGGATCATTCGATCGTGCGCGCGCCCGACCCGCTGATCGTCGGCACGACCGAGCATGTGATCGGCCACGACTCGCACATTCTGGGCAAGACCGTGCATCCGGATCTGAAGCGGGGTTAAGCCGCGCTCGCGTGATCGGGCGTGCGGTAAAGACGCTCGGGCACTTGCGCGAGAATGGAAGGTTCGAGCTGCGGCCCGAGCCCGTAGAACTTCTGGAAGCTCATGATGAGCGGCCGCCAGAGGTCCGGATCGACGCGATCGGTTTCGCCCTTCATCAGGACGGACTCGTGCAGGTGCGCGCGCAGCACGCGCATCTCGAAACAATGGGCGCCGCCGGCCAGTCGCGCACGGCCATCTGATGCGTGGCCTCGAGCCTCGCTTCCAGCTGCACGGGGCATTCGCGCACGCGCGGCGCGGCGACGATCTCCGAAGGCTGCGCCGTGAGCCCGGCCCGCGTGAACTTGTCGGCGCAATGAACATAGCCGCGCTTCGCCTTGCCGTCGGGCACGGGATCTGACCCCGTGGTCAGTGCGAGGCGATTGACCGCGCCGGTCATGCCGTCGTCAGGCAGGTTGATGACGCATTCGCCTGTGCGCAGGATGTTCTGCGTCGTCTTCGACGTCGCGGCGAGGCCGATCATGCAGCGCCAGCCGAGCCAGAAGATCGAGGACATGGGCGCGAGATTGGCCGGGCCGTCCCCGTTCAGCGTGCTGAGGAGGGCGACGGGCGTACCGAAATAGAGAATGGCGGGATTTTGCGTGCGGTGCATGTGCAGGCTCCAACGAAATTGAGCATGCCGTCAGAATGCCGTTGCGCTGCCTGCGCGCCCACCCGTTTCCTGCTGCGCTATTTCTTGTACGCGATGCGATAGACCGCGCCCGCATAATCGTCCGAGACGAGCAGCGCGCCATCCTTGTCCTGGAGGATGTCGACGGGGCGCCCGATGTAGCTGCGCGCGCCCTGCAGGAATCCCGACGCGAAAACCTCTTCCTTCTCGAACTTGCCATCCGCGGTCGCCACGACGCGCACGATGCGGCCGCCGCTGTAGACGCTGCGGTTCCAGGAGCCGTGCTCGGCGATGAAAATCGAATTGCGGTAGTCGGCCGGAAATTGCGCGCCCGTGTAGAATTTCATGCCGAGCGGCGCGACATGCGCGCCGAGATT